>NZ_JAGGRF010000019.1:0-21500 GCF_018612935.1 Carnobacterium sp. ISL-102
CTGCTAAGTCACCCTCACATTTATTTCATCTTACTTTGTTTAGTTTTCAAAGGTCTAAAGCGTGTTGTTTGTTTGTGACAACTTACTTATATTATCATGTCTCAAACTGTCTGTCAACATCTTTTTTAATTTTTGTTTCTCGCTTTGTCGGTTTGTTTCAACCTGTCTCAGCGACATGTATTAATATAACAGGGATTAAGTGTATCGTCAACAACTTTTGACTAAAAATAAAAAAGAATTTTAATATCCGAACTTTTATTTTTTCTGTTTCATCAAAAAGGTCATTCTTTATTAAATAGCGAATGAATTTGCTGTGTTTACCAGAAACGTTCAACATGAATAGATTTTCATTTTTTTACATATTTATCCTTTTTGCTTTTCTAACTTCGGCAGTAACTTTTTTAAATAGTGTATTAAAAAGAATAGACAAACAACCTGATACAAAAAAAAGATCGATAAACCAGTGATTATAAACCGACCTCAAAAAGTTAGACTTCTCATGGTCGCTACGTTACCTATCACGGTTTATTGATCTTTTCTATCTGTAGCTTAAAAATTGCGATTCAACTTGTTTATTTTAAATCTTCTGACTTTTTTTGTTCTTGATAGTTATCTGGCGTAAATTCAGCATTCTCATATTCTCCTGCCACGTCACCATAGTACTTGTTATAGCGTTGCTTGAATTTTCGAAATACGAATGTTGCAATTACTCTTGAAATAGCATAAATCGGTATGCCTAACACTAAACCGATAAAACCAAGCAGGTCTCCTAACACGAGTAAAACAATAACGATTGTTAGAGGATGAACATTTAAATTTTTTCCCATAATATTGGGTTCAACGACATTTCCATCAACAAACTGTATGATTGCCCATACGACTAGTAATTTAAGGACCATAAACCACGAAGTAATTAAAGCTACTATAATTGCCGGTATCATCGCAAGAGCTGCCCCTACATACGGGATGATACTTGTAAATAATACTACTATAGCTAATATACCTGAATAATCTAAACCAATTATAGAGAAACCTATAAACATCATGACACCTAAGGAAAGGGAAATCATTAATTGTCCCTTGATATAAGAACCTACTTGTTCATTGATTGTTGCAAAGATATTCTTTACATCTTTTCTGAATTTCGGCGGAATGATTTTAATCGTGTAGCTGAAAAATTTTTCATCATCTTTTAATAAGAAAAAAGCAATGATCGGAAATGTGACAATCACCACTACAACATTCGAAACCGTAGAAAAGATGTTTGTCAGCCCGTTTACGGCTGTGCCAAAATAGTCGACAGCAAGACTTGGCAGATTGCTCACCCAGCCATTTAGCCATTCCACAAGATTGCCTGCTACATTTTCAAGCGGTGTACCCTCTACCCAGCCTAAGACAGCTGTTCCAATCGAATCAACATAAGATGGAAAATTATCAACCAAGCTTGTCACTTGATCTTGGATTGGCGGGAACGCTAAAGCTACTAAACCTACCAGGATACCAATAATAGCAATAAATAAAATAGTAACTCCCCAAATTCGTTTTACTTTATGACGTTCCATCCAATCCACTGTGGGATTTAGGAGATAATAAAAAATAAAGGCTAAAATCATCGGTGCAATTAAAGTTGAAAAAATAACTTTTACCGGTTCAAAAATAAAAGCGATCGCATTATAAATATAAATTAGTATCCCTGACATTATAAGAATAAGCAAGGTGAAAAGAATAGTATTACCACCTAAATAATCGATAAATTTTGTTTTCTCTTTCATCAGGTACCTCCTAGTTTTAAGTTACTTTAACCTTTTCTGCGTAAAAATTATCTTTATCATTTTATTTTAAACCACTTCATATCTAAAGTAAAAAAAATCAACCCCTCTTAAGAGATTGATTTTTTATTTTTATTTATTGATTGCGCATAGTTGGGAATAACAACACATCTCGAATAGATTGTGCATCCGTTAGTAACATAACTAATCGGTCAATTCCGATTCCTAAACCACCAGTTGGAGGCATACCATACTCTAAAGATTCAATAAAATCTTCATCGATCATATGTGCTTCCTCATTTCCTAAAGCACGTTCTTTCATTTGTGCTTCAAAACGATCCCTCTGGTCAATAGGATCATTTAATTCACTAAAGGCATTTCCGTATTCATTACCTACGATAAATGCTTCAAAACGATCCGTAAAGCGCGGATCCTCTACATTTTTCTTAGCTAATGGTGAAATTTCTAAAGGATGTCCATAAATGAATGTCGGTTGAATCAGTTTATCTTCCACAAATTTTTCAAAGAATTCATTCACTACATGACCAAATTGACTGTGTTCCGTTACAGGTACATCATGTTCTTTAGCCAATGCACGTGCCTCTTCATTCGTCATTTGTTGCCAAAAGTCTACACCAGAGTGTTCTTTTATGGCATCAACCATATGTTGTCGTTTCCAAGGAGATTCTAAATCTATATTCTGCTCGTTATAAGTGATTTTCCCTGTGCCTAAGACACGTTGTGCTACGGTGCGGATCAATCCTTCAACTAGATCCATCACATCTTCAAAATCGGTATACGCTGTATAAGCTTCTAACATCGTAAATTCTGGATTATGAGTTGTATCTACTCCTTCATTACGGAAAACTCGCCCAATTTCGTAAACTTTTTCCATGCCGCCAACAATCAAGCGTTTCAAATGCAATTCAAGAGCTATACGCAAATACAGTTCCATATCTAAAGTATTGTGGTGGGTAATAAAGGGACGTGCAGCAGCACCACCGGCTAAATTGTGTAGCGTTGGTGTCTCTACTTCTAGGTAATCTTGTTCATTTAAATAATTACGAACTTCTCGGATAATTTGGCTGCGTTTCGTAAAACGGTCAAAGCTTTCACGGTTACTAATCAAATCCAAATAACGCTGACGGTACCGTTGTTCAACATTTGTCAATCCATGGTATTTATCTGGTAACGGGCGTAACGCTTTTGATAATTGAGTAACCGAAGTTGGTTTGATAGTCACTTCACCCGTATCAGTTTTCATGATTGTCCCAGTAACACCGATAAAGTCTCCTAAATCAGCACTCTTGAAAGTAGCATAGTCTTCTTCACCAACTGCATCTTTACGTACATAGATCTGAATTTGCCCTTTACGGTCTTGCAAGTGAGCAAATCCAACTTTTCCTTTACCGCGTTTAGTCATAATACGACCTGCAACAGTTGCTGTTTCCTCTTTTTCTGCTATTTCTTCTTTAGTAAATTCATCATATTTTTCATGTAGTTCATTTGATAAATGCGTTCTTTCAAAACGTCCACCAAACGGATCAACATTACGCTCACGCAAAGCATCTAACTTTTCACGGCGGACAATCAATTGATCATTTAATTCTTCATGGTTTAATTCCTCATGGCTCATTATTTCCGCTCCATTCCATTTATAAATTTCTTCGTACTCAAATCATCACCCTTAATAATGCCAACATAACGAAAAAAAAGCAAGGAAATTACAAATGTTCTCATACATTTCCCAACTTTTTTATTTTACTTTCTTATTTAACGACTAACTCCATCGGTTTTTCAGTTTATATTCTTCGATATCTTCAGTAGAAAAGTCTATTCTATCAGCCATTCTTTAAGTTTGCTATTGTTCGACTCTTTTTACTTAGCTTTTCTGCGAGCATTTTTGAAGTGTACCTATCAAATATCTCAAAAACTAGTTAATGAGGAATGAAAAAAAGGGTCCAGATTATATCGTCTCGACCCTTTAACTTATTTCTATTAATCTACATATGGAAATACATTCGTCGATAGATAGCGTTCCCCATTGTCAGGTGCTATAGTAATAACTTTTTTTCCTTGCCCTAACTTTTTAGCTACTTCAATGGCTCCTTTGATCGCAGCACCCGAAGAAATACCAACCAACAAGCCTTCTTCTGCAGCCAGACGACGAGTCATCTCAAAGGCTTCCTCACTAGAAACTTGTATGACTTCGTCATAGATGATCGTATCTAACACTTTAGGCACAAATCCTGTACCGATGCCTTGGATTTTATGTGGTCCTTTAATCCCGCCACTTAAAACAGGCGATTCAGTCGGTTCTAAGGCATATATTTTAATAGAAGGATCGGCTTTTTTTAATACTTGCCCAACTCCTGTTATTGTTCCACCCGTACCTATTGCAGAAATAAATGCATCAGGAACAACATTCCCAAAAGCTTCTAAAATTTCTGGACCGGTTGTAGCAGCGTGCACTGCCGGATTAGCGATATTTTCAAATTGCATAGGCATGAAATAGCCTTTAGTTTCTGCAAGTTCTGTTGCTTTTTGAATTGAAGCTGATATTCCACCTGTTCCTGGTGTTAAAACAAGTTCTGCGCCATAAGCCTTCAATAATTTTCTACGCTCTACACTCATCGTATCAGGCATAACAAAAATTGCTTTGTAGCCTTTTGCAGCCGCAATCATCGCTAAACCAACACCAGTATTTCCACTTGTTGGTTCGATGATCGTATCACCTGGTTTTAATTTACCTTCTTGTTCTGCTACTTCGATCATATTTAAAGCCACACGGTCTTTTGTACTTCCACCTACATTAAATGATTCTAACTTTACGTAAACCTCAGCTGCGTCTGCAGGAACAACCTTTGTTAAACGAATAATCGGTGTTTCTCCAATTAGATCTGTTACCGAATGAACTACTTTCACCATATTAAGTTACCTCCTAAAATTAAATGCTTTATCCCTTGAGTTTAAAGTTTATCGCTTACAATATCAAGTACAACGTTTTAAAACCATTATTGACTCTTGGTAACTTGGCTATTATTTATTGATTTCAGTAAAGCTAGACAATTAAAAAAGCTTTAAACAGCTGACTTTTCGCCGACTGCCTAAAGCTTTCTTTATTAACTAGTTGAACTTTCTTTTAAAGCTTCTAATTCTTCAACATTGTAGTGGTAATGATTGCCGCAAAAATGACAAGTAGCCTCTGCACCTTGATCTTCAGTGATCATGTCATCGATTTCTTTCGAGCCTAATGCAATGATGGCTCTAGAAAAACGATCTTTAGAACAATCACATTTAAATGCTATAGGCATTTTTTCTAAAATCTTAGCATTTCCTACACCTACTAAACGTTCAAGTATTTCTTCAGGTGTTTCTCCATTTTCCATTAAATGAGAAACCATCGGGATAGATGCAATGCTTTCTTCTAATTTAGTGATTGTTTCATCTGTTGCATCCGGCATGACTTGGATCATAAATCCACCAGCTATTTTGACAGAATCATCTGTATCTATTAAAACGCTTAGCCCAAATGCTGCAGGGGTTTGCTCGGAATTTGCCATGTAATAAGTGAAGTCTTCCCCTAATTCTCCACTGACTAAAGGAACCTGACCTGAAAAAGCAGCTTTCATTCCAAGATCTTTTGTGACCGTCAAACTTCCTTGTGTCCCAACTGCTCCGCGAACATCTATTTTACCGGACTCATTCGGTGGTAGACTTACTTTCGGATTGGCAATGTATCCTTTTACTTCACCTTTTCCATTACTATCTACAACAATATGTCCAACGGGACCATTTCCTTCAACTTTAACGGTAATTTTTTCTTCACCTTTTAAAGTAGCTCCTAGCAATAATGCCCCAACCATTGTACGACCTAAAGCTGCTGAGGAAGAGCTCCAAGTATCATGTCTCTGTTGCGCTTCTCTCACTGTTTTGGTTGCATCAATTGTATACACGCGTACTTGTCCATCATAACAAATACTTTTCAATAAATAATCTGACATTTGTTTATCTCCTTTAGTAGTTTATTTTTTATAAATCCAGTCCAAAAGAGGAACGCAACAGTGTCGCATCCCTCTTCCGTCTTTTACTTATTAGATTACGAACGTTTTGAAGAGTCGTCATCGTTTGAAGAACTATCGTTAGATTTATCTTCATCATTATGATCAAGATCCTCATTTGTTCCTAATTCTTTTTTGACTTCTTCCACAATATCTTCGCCTTTAACGGTACGCTTATTTTCTTCTAACGCTTCTTGCTCTTTTTTCAGACGTTCAGCTTCCTTAGCCTCACGAGCTTTTTTTGCTTCTTCAAAAGTAGCACCGTCTGCTTCATGCGGAAATTCTTCTTTTACAGTATCAGAAACTGAAGGCATTTCCCCTGTTTCAAACAAACTCTTGATAGTGCGTTCGTCTAACGTTTCAATTTCAAGTAATTTTTCAGCAATTAGTTTGTGTTCAGCTTTATATTGTTCCAATATTTTACGAGCTTCAGTGTGAGCTTCCACAATAATGCTGCGAACTTCTTGGTCAATTTCATAAGCAATTTGTTCAGAATAAGCTTTTGTTTGACCGTAATCGCGTCCTACAAATACTTGGTGATTTCCTTCATATTGAACAGGACCTAATTTATCACTCATACCATATTCTGTAACCATACTTCGAGCTAATTGAGTTGCTTGTTGGAAGTCATTGCTTGCTCCAGATGATTGCGAATTAAACACCATCTCTTCAGCAACACGTCCACCGAGCAATCCTACAATTTGTTCAGACATTTCTTTTTTAGTCATTAAGAAGCGATCTTCTTTAGGCAGCATGATCGCGTATCCGCCTGCTTTCCCACGAGGAACGATCGTAACTTTATGAACAATACGTGCATCATTCAGAACCATTCCGACAATTGTATGTCCAGATTCATGATAAGCAACCATTGCACGTTCTGTTTTACTAATGACACGGTCTTTTTTAGCTGGACCAGCAATAACACGATCTTGAGCTTCATCAAGATCTAACGCATCTATTTCTTTCTTGTTGCGACGAGCTGCTACTAGAGCTGCTTCATTTAGCACATTTTCTAAATCTGCTCCAGAGAAACCTGGAGTTTGTCTTGCTACAACTGCGAGGTCAACATCAGACGCTAAAGGTTTATTTTTAGCATGTACTTTCAAGATGGCTTCACGTCCCTTAACATCTGGATGACCTACTAAGATCTGACGGTCAAAACGACCTGGACGTAACAATGCCGGATCTAATACATCGGAACGGTTTGTAGCAGCAATGACGATAACTCCTTCATTCCCTGAAAAACCATCCATTTCTACTAACAATTGATTCAATGTTTGCTCACGTTCGTCATGTCCGCCGCCCATTCCTGCGCCACGTTGACGACCAACAGCATCAATTTCATCAATAAAGATAATAGCTGGTGCTGTTTTCTTAGCATTCTCAAACAAGTCACGTACACGACTTGCTCCGACCCCAACAAACATTTCAACAAATTCCGAACCAGAAATCGAGAAGAAAGGTACTCCTGCTTCACCAGCAACAGCTTTAGCTAGCAATGTTTTACCCGTTCCTGGAGGTCCTTCTAACAAGACACCTGCTGGAATACGTGCTCCTAAAGCTGCAAAACGTCTAGGATCCTTCAAAAATTCAACTACTTCAACAAGTTCTTCTTTCTCTTCGTCAGCTCCTGCTACATCGGAGAAGCGAACTTTGCTGGCTTTACTATCAGCTTCCTTAGCTTTTGATTTACCAAAGTTCATCACGCCTCGTCCACCTTGACCAGCGCCGCCTTGACCGCTTTGTCCCATCATCATGTAGATGAAGAAAACAAAAATAACTAAAGGCAATACTGAAATCAATAATGTAACCCATATACCCGTTGTTTCTTCTTGTTGCGGTGTATACACAATATTACTTTCATCTGCCAATGCTGTTATTTCTTGTACAGATGAATCATTTTGCAAAATAGCAGTTGTGAACGTTGTACTTGTTGTCTCTGTTGTGCCAAAAATGTCAACAGCTTGACTAGAACTCTCCTCTGCAGGTTGTTCTTCACGGTACTCACCTGTGATTTGATACACTCCAGCTTTAGGCTGAATCGTAAATGATTTTATCTTATTCTCTTCTAATTGCGTTACGAATTCACTAGCTGAAAGAGTTGTATTATTTTCCCCTGAGTTTCCATCTGTTGCCCAAGTTACAATTCCTATAATGACTAAGAAAACGATCGCATAGAAGAACCCATTTTTAAAGAGTCCTTTTTTCATTGTGCCCTCCTTCTACAAACAAACTTTTTAAGTTCTATTCTGTATTTTAATATAAATGATTCTTAATTCTATTTATTGTATCATATTTGACCAACATTGACCATTTATTTCTCTTCGTAAATTTCGGGTTTTAGAATCCCGATATATGGTAAGTTTCGGTATCTTTCAGCATAATCCAAGCCATACCCGACAACAAATTCATTTGGAACTAAAAAACCGACATAATCAGCTGTAATATCCACGACACGACCTTCTGGTTTATCTAGCAATGTAACGATTTTAACTGAACGAGCTTTACGGTACTTAAACATGTCGGCCAAGTAACTCAATGTCCGACCACTATCAATGATATCTTCTACTAATAGCAAATCGCGGCCTTCTACATTTGTATTTAGATCTTTAACGATTTTGACTTCACCTGAAGAAACTGTTCCATTTCCGTAACTCGAAACGTCCATGTAGTCCATTTCCAAGTAAATATCCATTTCTTTCACTAAATCAGATAAAAAAGGCATAGCTCCTTTTAAAATACCTACCACTAGGGGATTCTTATCTTGATAGTCTTTCGTCAACTGTTTCCCTAATTCTTTTGTTTTTTCAGCTAATTGCTCTTGCGAAAAAAGTACGCGTTCCATATCATTTTTCATTGTTCAAGTTCTCCTTTTCATCACATCTGCTCTTATTTACTTTCATAAATGAGTATGTAATGTATTTTATCAGTTTCTGGGACAATAGACAATCTTGATTCCTTATATTCTACTAACCAAATGATTTCTTCTTTGCTATCTGTTATTAATATAGCTTCTTCACGCTTATGCAGCGGGATTTTTTGATCAATAAATAGGTCTTTGATTTTCTTGCTGCCGGTCTCTAATCCTTTTAAAGTCATACGATCGCCGGGTCTCCGATTTCTAACTTGCAATGGCAAATGAACGCTCGCTGGATCTAGCCAGATAACTTGCTTTGTTTTGTTTGGAACTTCGATTTCTTTTGTTGCCTGGAATAAACCAATTCTTGCTCCATTGGGTAATGTCACCCATTCTTCTAAGTGTAGCGAAAGAGTACCCGCTATTTTTTTATCAGACTTTTCATGCTGCTTGTTTTCTTTTAAGAAATAAAATTTTTGATAATTTCTTTGACCGATCCAGGTTCCAGGTAAATCAAGTTGACTATTCGGTGTATCATTCTCTAGCAAGCTGATGATTTGTATTTGATGTTTTCTTCCAAAATCACTGGTTTCTGTTTCAAATAGTTTATTAAACAAGAATTGCATAACTTGACGTTTCATTGCAGGTTCAAGAATTAAAAACTTTTGAACATCAAGCTCCCAGCAAAATGGATTTCTTTGAAAACAAGTATTTGACGCAATTTCTTCTATTTCTTTTTTAGCTATCGTGATCACATCTTGCAGATCAGATGAAAAATCAGAAAAATGAGTTAATACTTTGGCATTTTCTTTTTTTAGCAAAGGAGCGATTTGATGTCTGTAGCGATTTCTCGTATAATCCAAACTTTTATTTGTCTCATCCTCATAAAAAGATAGTGTGCGTGATCGACTATACTGGTAGATGCTCTTCTTACTATAATCTAGCAATGGTCGAGTCAACAGACTTCCATAAAAAGGTCGTTGTTTTTTTATTCCTGCAATACTCTCTAGCTGACCACCACGAACTAATCGCATTAAAATAGTTTCCATTTGATCATCTGCATGGTGTCCTGTAAGCAGATGCGTTGCTTGTTCTTCTTTCAAGACTTCATGAAAAAAGTCATATCTGAATTCTCTAGCTGCCGCTTCCGTTCCTTCAGATGGATGTTCTTTTACAGACCACCTCTTAAGGAAAAATGGAATACCCTTATCTTTGCAATATTGAGAAAGAAATCTTTCTTCTTCTATAGAAACATCTCTCAACTGGTGATTAACATGGACGATTCCAAACCAAGGTTTAATACCTTCGGGCAATCGCTGGATCAAATCTAACAACACCATAGAATCAACCCCACCAGACACGGCTAGCAGCAGACGATCTGTTGGTTTCCAATAGAGATTATTTTGACAATTCTCTAAAAAACTAGCATACATAGTCATTTCAGCCGCTCCTTTATGTTGAATCTGATTAGTGAATCTACTGATAATGAATCGATTTGATCTAAATGAGTGTAACATAAAAAGGATAAGTCTCCTTATCCTTTAACTTTAATTTTTAATTACGACGTCCGCCGCGTCCGCCACGTTTGCCTTCTGTGTTACGTTTAAGAGAAGTTAAACGATCGTCGCTGTCTTTTATGAACGAACTCATCAATGAATCAAAATCTTCTTTCTTTGGTCCTGCATTTCTTGCTCCTCGGTCTGTTTTTTGGTAACCACTACTGCTGCGGCCTGTGCTGCTGCTGTCGCGACGCCCTTGATAGCTTCCTGTTTTTTCACGAGGAGAAGGAGTTGTTTCAACTGGTTTATCTACAGCACGTCTAATAGAAAGACCTATTTTACCGTCATCTCCAATGGACATTACTTTAACAGTAACCTGTTCCCCTACTTTTAATACGTCTTTGATATCCTTAATGAAGCTATCTGAAACTTCACTAATATGAACTAACCCTGTTTTTCTATCACCTAAATCGATGAACGCACCAAAATTCGTAATTCCTGAAACCGTACCTGTAACCTTTTCTCCAACTTCAATTGACATATAAAATTGCTTCCTCCTTAAAACTTTTACGGTTATTATACCATGATATCTTTTGACATAAAACGATTATTTTTTTTATTAAAATTAAATTTAACTCTACTCTTTAATTTGACTATTTTCATTTACTCGTTTTCAGAATCATCTGTTTTTTCAATTTCATTTGCTTCATTATCTTCTGGCAAGCTAAAAATAATTTCGTTTTCTTTGGATAAATAATACTGACTACGCGCTACTTTAGCAACATAATCTTCATTTTCTAATTTTTTGATTTGACCATTTAACTCTGCTTGTTCTTTTTCAACAAGCTTTAATTCCGTTCGGGCTTCTGTTTTTTCTTCTTCCATTTGAGAGATTGTTTGGGTATTTGTCCATATATTGATGGCAAATCCTGAAACAAAGAATCCACCAACAAAAAGGATCCCTACAATTCTTCTGCGCATATGACGTTTTTGTTTTCGTTTCCGAAGAGATTCAAGCGTTTTATTATGTGTATACTCATTGTTTAATTTAGAGACATTGGTTGGATTTTCTTCCTTCATGAAACGATTCACCTTCTATTCTCACTTATGAAATGATTATAGCAAGAAAGCAGTTACTTTGTCTATCTATCAGTTCAAATACAAAAAAATCATTGTTTTTTTTAAAATAATTTGTATTCAGCTATTTGGTTCTTCTTTATGTGTTTCGCTTATAATGCTAAACATTTCTTTTGACTCTTCTTTTTTAGTTGTCTCAACGATTTTATCGATCCTGACAACAAGCGTTTTATTCCCAAAGGCTATCGTTAATTCATCTCCTACTTTGACATCCGAAGAAGATTTAGCTGCTAGACCATTAATTTGTATCCGGCCTTTATCTGCTACTTCTTTTGCGATCGTACGGCGTTTAATGATTCGGGAAACTTTTAAAAATTTGTCTAATCTCATAAGTTATTCCTCTTTTCTTCAGCTTTTATTTTTTGCCAAATTGCGTCGACTTCTTCAGCTGTTTCTGCTTTGATCCCATCGAATACATGCGGATGACGGCGACGAAGTTTTTTATTTAATGTTTCAACTACTTCTTCAAACGAAAAATAACCCGATTGTTCTCCTAAATTTGTATGATAGAGGACTTGCATCAATAAGTCGCCTAATTCTTCTACCATGTTATCAATATCGTCATCTTCAACGGCTGCTTTAAATTCAATTACTTCTTCTTCAAGATACGTAAGTAACGTTCGATGGTCTTGCTCTTTTATCCAGGCATCTCCATCTTCACCCATAATAGCATCAATATAATGCTGTACCGTTTGAAAAGATTTTGTCCGTTCGTCCACTGCTAAGGGGGGAACGTATAAAGACGTTAAATTATGAACGCCCTCCATCCGATCCAATTCAAATAATGGCAACCAGTCTACCTTTTCATTTTTGCTCCCAGCTTCATGTACCAAGGCTACAATATGCTCATCTGGATATTTTTCCATTAAAGTTAGTTTTACTTCACTAGCAATATACTCATTAAACACTTGCATAACGATGATATGTTGACTAGCTACTAAATCATCTTGATTTAGATCCAAAGCATCCACTAACTGAAAACCTTCTACCGGGTCAATTTTTACCGCTTGAAAAAGATCATCTAAGAAACTTTTCCCGCCTTTGATCTCAATTGAGATCCCAGCTTTGTTTTCTAATAACAATTGAACTGATTTTTCAGCCACCATTGGATGTCCTGGAACAGCGTAAACTATATCTTCTTTTTTAGCAGCCTCTAACAATTCTTTGACAATCGTCTCATAAACGCCCTCAAACTGGTTGTTCTCCTCATAAATAGTATCAAATGATTGGAAAACAAGCCCCTCTTGCTCTAAATCCTCCACTGCTGGATGCAGTTTGGTTCGTAGATACAACGGCTTTTCTTTTTTCAGTAATTGGTACACGCCAAAAGGAAGCTGTTCAATATCCCCCGGACCAAGTCCGACAACTTTAATTTTCCCCATTCAGTTCCACCTATTTTCTTAATAATTTTTTCCCAAAGGGAAGAGATAACCATTCACGAATCGTTAATAATTCAAATTTTATTATCAGCCATAGAAAGACTCCAACACCTGTGCCTCCACCTATCACCGTGTAGCTAAAAGCAGCCCATCGATTTCCTTCAATTAAAGCATTTTTTCCGAGTAATTGCATTTCAAGCCATACTATTACAGCCATTACACCACAACTCAATAGTAATTTCCATCCAAAGCTTTTTTCTATTAAACGCTTTTTTGTTTCTTTAGATGAATCAAACCGCATAACCATTAAAATAGCAAACAGACTCACTACAGTAGCCCCACTTGAACCAAGTGTCCCATAGTGTTCAACGAACCATTCGTTCAGCACTATTTTGACGCCTAATCCAATCAGCAAAGCTGCCAACGCAACCCGATGCTTATTTTGACTTTGAAAAATGGTGTTGTAGACCCCAATCAGTGATGCAAAAAATATAGCCACAGTATATATGCTCAATACAAGATTTCCATCTATATCGCCAAATAAGGTTAAATTCAAATACGGCATCAACACGATCATACCAGTAGTAGCTGCCATAGCAAACGTTGCCGTTATCCGCATTAAAGATTTTGCGGTTTTAGCAAAAGCTTTTTTATTCTTTTGGGCAAATGATTTACTCAATGAAGGAATCAAACTAGCCGAGAAAGCTGTAGCCACAACCATCCCTAGTTGGACTAGCGGTTGGCCTCGGTCATAGATCCCCTTTAAATTTTTTGCTTCAACAGAATTCACTCCATTTTCTACCAATCCATTATATAACGTAAAAGAATCAATCAATTGCATAAGAATGAGTAATGCGCTCAATAAACACATCGTGAGGCCTTCTGTGGCAAACCGTTTTGCGATCCTCTTATAGTTAAGTGGTACAGCTATCAAACTTACTTCTAGCTGTTTTTCTACTTTTAACAGCCGTTGTTTATATAGTGCGATGCTTAAAATAACGCAGGCTACTAAGCCGGCTATCCATGAACTGCTCATAGCAATGGTTCCCATTTGATATTCATCCCACTGGTTGCGCGTGTATAAAAAAGCGGCCGCCAAAATGACTGTTACCCGCACAAATTGTTCTCCTACTTGAGAAACAGCTGTAGGCAGCATGCGAAAAGTCCCTTGAAAGTAACCGCGACTAACGGCTAAAAACGGAATAAGCAAGAACAGCCCCGAAACAGATTGAATAACAGGCTCTAAGTTGCCATCACCCATCCATTTTGCTATCAGTGAGGCCGAAAAATAAAGCCCCAAAAAGAAAATCCCTGAAAAAATACCCAATAAGATGAATGATTTTTTTAAAAGACTTTTCTGCTCAGCAATCGTTGAAGTTTCAGCAACCAACTTAGATAAGAAAATAGGAAAACCACTCAATGCTACCGTCATTGCAATACCGTAGATTGGATAGATTTGTTGATAAACATAAAACCCTGAATTTCCAACCATATTTTGAAAAGGTACTCGATAAGCAGCACCTAAAATCTTAGCAATAAAGGCTGCTACCGAGAGAATGATTGCTCCATTCATCATTTTTCTCATTTGTTGATTTTCCAATTTTCTGCCCTCACTTATCTTACTTGAATCAGCAATTCACGTTTTATTTTTTTGCTATCGTGGATCGGTCAGCGTCTTTGGAACGATAGTCGACGATTTTTTGTGCGAATTTTTGAATATGACCTAACCATTGATAAGTTGGCTCTTTTTTCAACTGTAATGTAACCATTAACCGGTCGCTTTTTATTGCAACATTTGCTCTTAGAGGTATTTCACTTAACGCTCTGAATACTTCTTCTGCTGGCAGCGATTGAGTGCCCGAAACAGAAAAGGTCACGACAATTTCATCTCCGGGTCGTTTGACCGTTTCAATCAATGCATGCTCTCCATACATTTTGATCAATCCAATCGTCAATAAATCAGCTACTTCATCAGCATATTCTCCAAAACGATCGATCAAGTCATCCTGCAATTCAACGTATTGTTCATGTGATTTCAATTCTCGAATCCGTTTGTAAATTTCGATTTTTTGCCGTTCATCTTCTATATACGTACTTGGTAAGTACGCATTGATTCCTAAATCAATTTCAACTTGTGTCTTTTCTTCTTTTGTATCCAACCCTCGTTTACGAGCTACTGCTTCACTTAACATTTCAGAATACAAATCAAATCCAACAGAATCGATAAACCCATGCTGTTGTGCGCCCAAGAGATTTCCTGCACCGCGAATCGATAAATCGCGCATCGCAATTTTGAATCCTGAGCCTAATTCAGTGAAATCTTTGATCGCTTGCAGTCTTTTTTCACTGACTTCATTTAACACCTTATTCGGCTGATACAAGAAATAAGCATAAGCCACACGATTACTCCTGCCGACACGTCCGCGCAATTGATACAATTGCGACAACCCCATATGGTCTGCATTTTCCACAAACAAAGTATTAACATTAGGTATATCGACACCGGTCTCAATGATCGTAGTCGTTACGAGCATATCGTATTCCCCTTCAATAAATTGTAACAAGGTATTTTCAAGCTGTCCTTCTGTCATTTGACCATGCGCATAGGCGATTCTCGCATCTGGGATCAACTGTTGCAACTCATCTACTTTTTTCTCAATCGTCGCTACTCGGTTATACAAGTAGAAGACTTGACCACCACGTGCCATTTCTCGTTCTACAGCTTCACGAATCGCGCCTAGGTTTTGTTCCATAACGTATGTTTGAACGGGATATCGATTTGCTGGCGGTGTTTCGATAACCGATAAATCGCGCACACCCAACATTGACATATGCAGCGTTCTAGGAATAGGCGTTGCTGTCAAAGTCAATACATCCACTTGAGCTTTCAACTGTTTTAATTTTTCTTTATGCTTTACGCCAAAACGTTGTTCTTCATCAACTACAAGTAAGCCTAAATCTTGAAATTCAATGTCCTTTGATAAAATACGGTGCGTCCCGATAACGATATCGACCTGGCCTTTTTTTAGACTTGCAATGGTCTCACTCTGTTGTTTCTTTGTTCGGAAACGACTAAGTAAGCCAATTTCGATTGGAAAATCAGCAAATCGTTGCAGCATCGTTTCATAATGCTGTTGCGCTAAAATAGTGGTCGGAACTAAGAATGCAGCTTGCTTGCCTTCTTGAATAGCCTTAAATACTGCCCGCATAGCTACTTCTGTTTTACCATAACCAACATCGCCAACAAGCAGACGATCCATTGGTTTCTTCTGTTCCATATCGTGTTTTATTTCAGCAGTACTCCGTAATTGATCATCTGTTTCAGTATATGGGAACGCATTTTCAAATTCTTCTTGATAGGCATCATCTGGAGAAAAGGCATAGCCTACTTCTTGTTCTCTAGAAGCATATAGCTCAATTAATTCATCCGCAATATCTTCAATCTTAGTAGCTACTTTTTTCTTTGTCTTAGCCCATTCTGTTCCACCCAACTTATTTACTTTAGGCGTTTTAGCTTCAGAAGAAACATACTTTTGTAATAAATTAAGCTGTGTTACAGGAATAAATAATTTTGCCTCATCTTTATAAATGATCGACATATAATCTTGATAAATGCCATTGATCTCGAGAGTTTCCATTCCAGTATATTTCCCTATCCCATGATTAACATGAACAACATAATCTCCAGGATTCAGTTCGCTGTAACTTTTTAATCTTTCCGCATTAGACAGCGTCTGACGTCTAGCGGTTTTCTTAGTGACTTTATTAAATAATTCTCGTTCAGTAATGACCACTAGTTTTTCCGTTGGCATTTCAAAACCTGCCTGGACGTATCCTACTGTTACTTGAACTTTTTCAAGTTCGATCCTAGCAGGTTTAACTACTTTACTGGTTATTTCAAAATCTTTGAAGATCTGCTGTACTTTTTTAGCTCGATCCGCATTTGGAACCATGATGATAACCGTATTTTTTTGTTTGATCCAACGATCGATTTCTGTTTTAAATAGAGGCATTTGTCCAAAAAACTGTTGCATATTTCGATATTGGAAAGCCTGTATGTTATTAAAACGAGTATTCCCCATGCCCTTTTGAAAAACAGCAAAATATAAGATACTATTGCTTAACGTCTTCAATTGATCACGAAAATTATTGGAAAAAACTTGTTCTTGCAATATACGTCGCTCACTCAGTTTACTTGTGATAAATTCAGCTTCTTCTTCATTTAAACGACGATCAGTATCCATCACCCTAGGATACTCGTCCATCACAACGATCCCTTTTTTGCTCATATAATCCAGCACACTATTCTTTTCAGGATAAATAAAGTCTGTAAACATGGTTAATTCATCGATTGGTTCACCTCGTTGGAAGGCATCTGAAATAGGCGTCACTTGTTTCGTAAATGTTTGTCTATCTGAAGCATCTTGGATCAACCCGAGATTTCTTTCGACCGCCTTACTAAATCTAGGGGCTGCTGCCATTAACTGTTCTTTTGTATAAAACGTATCAGTAGCAGGCAAAATGGTTACTTTGTTGATCGTTTGAATCGACCGCTGCGTAGTTGCATCAAAATAACGCAATGAATCAACTTCGGTATCAAATAAATCGATCCGAATCGGAAACTCTTCTGTTAAAGAGTATATATCGATGATTCCACCGCGAATACTAAATTCACCTGGGCTGTTGACTAGCTGTTGTCTTGTATAACCCATATCTACTAATCTTTGAGCCAAATTGGTTAAATCTAGTTCGCCTCCCTGTTTAATGGTAAACTGCGCTGATTTCCATAGTTCTTTTGGCGGCAACAATTTCCGTACTCCAGCAAGAGGTATGACAACGACTCCATATTTTTCAGACAATAAAAAATCCAATGTTGCTACTCGCTCTGCTCGAGCTTCAGGTGATGCTACAGACATCTCTGCATAGATCATCTCGTCGACTGGGAAAAGATGCAGTCGATCTTCAGGCATCCAATCAGCAAAATCTTCCATTAATTGATTTGCATGAAATAAATTATGCGTCACAATAATGAACGGTTTTTTCTTTTCTGCTACTAGCGTACTTAAGACTAATGTTCTTGCAGAGCCGGATAAGCCTGTTATTAATTGCGACTGATGTTGCTCCAATTGACTTAATAAAGTCCCAACGTCAGGTGCATTCGCCAATATTTTTTTTATATCTCCCACCGTAAGAACTCCTTCTTCAATCCATTTTTTGTTGGCAAACAGATTATTGTAATGAACAAAAGAAGCTCAGAATTTTCTGGGCTTCACTGCTTCTCAAATTTTTAATTTCTACTTTATCAAACATCTTACACATTCTTTTTTTTATTGAATTGATTCATGACGTCTGAAAACGAATGTCCTTCTATCCAATAATCTAAAGCTGCTACGCCATCTTTTATTGCTATCAACAATTCTTCATGCTGATCTTTAGGAAAACCGCTCAAGACATGCTGCACGACTGTTTGTTTTCCTAAAGGGCGATCGATCCCAATTCGAATACGATTAAAATCTGCTGTAGCTAAATGGTCGATCATACTCCTAATACCATTATGGCCACCTGCACTGCCTTTTTGACGAAAGCGAAGTTTCCCGACAGGTAAGTCTAAGTCATCATAAACCACTATTAAATCTTCTATTTCCACATTAAAATAATCCATTAACGGTCTTACAGCTCTCCCTGAATCATTCATAAACGTTTGTGGTTTTACTAAAAGAACTTTTTCACTTCCGATAAATGCTTCTGCATATATAGCTTCAAATTTCACCTTATTGAATTCCATTTTATGTTGAGCAGCAAATTCATCTACTGTAATAAAACCAATATTATGTTTCGTATTTTTATATTTTGAGCCAGGATTTCCTAAGCCAACGATCATTTTCATTATTCAGTACACTCCAATTAATTGTTTCGCATCTATTTTCCAACTAACTTAACCATGTTGCACGCAAAAAAGTGCCGCACGATTTTTTTCGTCCAGTAACAGTTATTTATAGTATAACACAATTTAGTTGTTTTTTCTTTAAACTTAGGCCTATTCCAGTATCATTACCTCTTATTCAAAAGGCTTTTGCACGAACTGTTAAAGGAGCTCAATCCCTAAACAATTTTTCTTAACTGAACTCATGAACTTCAAATTTAGAGCACCCTATGTAGATGCTGATTTTCAGCGTACTTGATCCATCCAGAAACCTAATCTTTTTGTTTTGAAATAATTTAGTTTAGTCGTATGATATAAGTAACAGGATAAGTATTGCATTTCAACTATTTTATTGGATTCGGCCGGATATCCTCTCTTATTACAAATCAAAAATGCTTGAAATCTTTTTCAGATATTTAGAATTTCAATTCACATAGTTTGTTTATGTTTGAAAGTGCCGTTTCAACAGTTTTAAAACCTTTTGCATTTTCAAAAATTTCAATTTACAAAAAGTTTGTTAAGTGCTACACTATCTTTGTTAATAATCTTATTTATAAAGGGAGTTTGTTGTAATATGACTAAACATGAAGTAAAAGATCACCAAAAAGTAATTTTAATCGGAGATGGAGCTGTTGGATCTAGTTATGCTTTTGCTCTAGTGACACAAGATATCGCTCAAGAACTAGGAATCATCGATATCAATACAGATAAAACTGAAGGTGATGCTATTGATCTATCTGATGCTTTAGCCTTTACCTCTCCTAAAAAAATCTATTCAGCAACATATGCCGATTGCCATGATGCAGATATCGTCGTAATCACTGCTGGAGCTGCTCAAAAACCTGGTGAAACTCGTTTAGACTTAGTACAAAAGAATTTAAGAATTTTTAAAAGTCTTATTGGTCAAGTTATGGACAGTGGATTCGATGGTATTTTCTTAGTAGCATCCAACCCTGTAGATATTCTAACTTATGCAACTTGGAAATTTTCTGGACTTCCTAAGAACCGTGTTATCGGATCTGGTACTACTTTAGATACTGCCCGCTTCCGTCAAGCTATTGCTGAGTTAACTGGCGTTGATACTCGTAACGTTCATAGTTATATTCTAGGTGAACATGGCGACACAGAATTCCCAGTATGGTCTCATGCAAACATTGCCGGACTAACTATTAATGAATGGATCAAAGATAACCCAGATACTGATGAACAAGCCCTTGTAGATGTATTCTTTAGCGTAAGAGATTCTGCCTACAACATTATTCAAAAAAAGGGAGCTACTTTCTACGGTATCGCGGTATCACTTGCTCGTATTACAAAAGCTATTTTCAATGACGAAAATGCTGTATTGCCTCTTTCAGTTTACTTGGATGGTCAATACGGACAACATGATGTGTTCATTGGTGCTCCAGCGATCATCAATCGACAAGGTATTCAAAATGTCATCGAGATTCCTTTAAACGATTCTGAAATGGATAAAATGAATTTATCTGCCGCTACATTAAAAAAAGTTACAGCTGATGCTTTTGCAGCTCTAGAAAAAGAAATCTGATAACAAAAAATCAGAGATAGCAGCTAACTTCAATCTCACTTTTCTACGGAAGAGTGAGATTTTTTTTGTTACACTCCTATATGGAAATATCCTGGTTGTTTAACAAATGGTGCTGTTTTAAAAAAATCTCTTCTGACATAACGGATTTGCTTTTGTAGAGCCAGGGGAACCGGAAGCCTAAGAAAGGGATCAAACGAATCTAGTAACACAAAAGATTATAGACCCAGTATTCTTAAAGTAAAAGCGGCACTTTTTTGCTCTTGTTCTTTAATATGTAACCGCTATACAGATAAATGACACCCATTCTATGCTCTATTTTTTCATTGGATACCCTTGTACATAAGCTCATCTCTTCCATCTCATAGCTAGCTCGGGGAAAGAATCAATTAAACGATAAAAACAACTTTGTTTATATGACGTTTATACTACCACATTTAGGGTATTATAAAAAAAACAGTTCAACTGAATTTTAGCCATTCAGTTGAACTGTTTTCACTTTTAAAGCGGAAGAATCACGTTATCATCCGGTACATTTGAAGAATCTGTTGCTTTAACTTCAATAATTAATTTATGCGGTAAGCAAATAGCCGTTTCACCAGGCTTACTGATCCAACCTGTTTTTACAGCTATTTGATCTGGGCTATTATCTTCTTTGTTACGGATTTTTGTTCCATCAACTTCAATAATATTGTATTGCTCATCTGCTGGATAAAAAGTAAAGGTTTCATTAGGTGTATTTTCTGATAGCTCTATCTCTTTAACGGTTTCACCATCGATCATTACCACAGCATAAATCGTACTATTTTCATCTATATCTTTAGTCGTTTGACTAAAAATAATAAGCGGTATAAACGACCCCAACAATAATAAAATAACAATAACACCGTCAAAAGGGCGTACCAATTCTAATTGATTTTTAAATTTTTTCATTATCAATTGACTCCATTTCTCCCATTTCCCTACTAGTAAGCTAATGCTTTAAGTATAACAATCTTTGTTTTAGACAGCAAGATGATCATTCGTGCCGCTGATTTGGCGCAACAAAAAAATGCAATAAGAAAATCCATCTTTTTCTTATTGCATTTTTTAAATTTATTTAATTACGCCGATTGTAAAATTAAGCTAGACAAATAAAAAAGCCATTCGTGGTACACTCAAAATGTAATTCCGACTAAAGAAGACATAGGAGTGATCACGAATGACCTACACCCATCTTACCACGGATGAACTGGTGATGATAGAGTCTTGTTACCACAAAAATATACCAGTTGCGAAAATAGCCGCTTATTTAAAACGAACGCGAACACCCATTTACAACGTCATTAA
>NZ_JAGGRF010000020.1:0-30308 GCF_018612935.1 Carnobacterium sp. ISL-102
TTTTTTTTTTGTTTTTATTTTTTTTCCTTTTTTAGAACCTCGATTTGGCAGCGTTCGGCATAAGAAAGGTGTTTTCCCTTACGTGAATCTATGTTATTCTTAGTTTGCGTCATGTGAATTCATCCTTGTCTATTGAGAGTTAGTGGTAACTTCAATATAACATGAAATTCACGTGGCGTTTTTTTTAGTTAGCGGTGGCTAACTTCATTATAAAATCCGCCTTTCATTTTCATTTAAAAATTTAGACTTTTCTTAATACAGCTGTCACTATAATTTTGCTTAGATATTTGTTATTATGATAAAGAACATTCAAATAGAAATATATTTATTTAAAGGAGTATTTAGTTTATGGACAGTAGTAATCAATTAGATAGTTCAATTGCAGTTGATGTTGTTGATACTTTGACAGAACAGACCAATATTTTTTCGGAATTTTGGACTTCAATCGATTGGAGCAGTATTATTTCCATGGTGACAGCCAGTGTCATTCAAATTTTATTTTTCATGATTTTCTTTTTCGTTGTAAAAATCATTGGAAACTTTTTTATTGAACGGACATTTGAAAATTACCGCAAGAAAAAAGATATATCTACAAATCGCTTAAATACACTCTATAATTTGACCAAAAATTTATTTCAATCCTTTGTAGGCTTTTTCTTGTTCTATGCGATTCTTTCAGCTATTGGTATTCCTGTCGGTACTCTGCTTGCTGGGGCCGGTGTCATCGGTTTAGCTTTATCTCTTGGGGCTCAAGGATTTGTCAGCGATATAGTAAATGGTTTTTTTCTACTGCTTGAAAAGCAAATAGACGTCGGCGATATTGTTAACTTAGATACTGTTTCGGGTACTGTTGTTGATGTGAATTTAAAAACAACTAAAGTAAAAAGCTTTGATGGAACGCTTAACTTTGTACCTAATCGCTATATTACTATCGTAAGCAATAAATCACGTGAAGACATGCGTGCTCAAGTTGACATTCGGCTTTTACCAAATACTGATATCGAAAAAGTAAATTTAATCATCGCAAATGTGAATGATCAAATTGTTCCACAGTATCCAGATATTACCGAACCTCCTACTAGTTTAGGCTTGATTCATCTTGGAAATGGTTACTACGGGGTAAGAATTGTGATATTTGTCTTACATGGACATGAATATGAAATACAGAATGCTTTTTCTCAAGCATACGTAACTGCTTTAACAAAAGAGGGCATTGAAATACCTGTCAATCCGCTTAATATTGTACAGTAACAATTTCGTATCTTTAACCAAAGGAGGCAAACGTTAATGTCAGTACCACCTAAAATATTAATTTTAACTGGAAGTTATGGAAATGGTCATCTTGAGGTGACCCGTTCCCTAATTACAGAATTAAATAAACGTGGCATCTCCAATATTATTACATCAGATTTATTTTACGAAGCACATCCTGTTTTGACTAACGTTACTAGGAAACTTTACATTAAAAGTTTTACTAAAGGGCAAAACATCTATGGCTTTCTTTATTATAAATCTGATTTTAGATTAACTGATTTTAGAATTGATCGAATGATCGACAGATATGGTTATATGCGTATCAGTCAGCTGATGAAAGAAAATGATTTTGATCTTGTGATCAATACTTTTCCAATGCAAGCTTTGCCTATCTACAAACAGCATACCAAAAGTACCAAGGCTGTGATCCCATTTATTAATGTATTAACTGATTTCTGCTTGCATACTCGCTGGATTTCAGACGGCATCGATTATTTTTTTGTAGCTTGTGATAGTTTGAAGAAAGAATTAGTAGATACTGGAATAAATGAAAATAAAATTACCGTATCAGGTATTCCTATAAAAGAAGAATTTTACCTTTATGATAAGCCTTCTTCTCATGAGTCTGATATCTCCATTCAAACAAAGAACTTACTAATTTCTGCTGGTGCTTACGGAGTAGTAAAAGATTTAGCTCAAATTATCGAAGAATTAAAAGTGAAAAAAAATTTGCATATAACAGTCGTCTGCGGTTCTAATAAACTACTTTTCAATGAACTTATGCAAGCTTATAAAAGTGATGGCAACATAACTATTCTTGGGTACGTTTCGAATATGGCCGATTTGATGAATCAATCTGACATTATGGTTACTAAAGCTGGGGGGATTTCTCTTTCAGAAGCTCTGGCAATTCGAATCCCTTTAGTTTTAACACCTGCTGTTCCTGGACAAGAAAAAGATAATGCAAGATTTTTCGAAAAAGAAGGAATGGCCATTGTTACAAAATCAGAAGATGAGATTGTACCAGCTATTTCAATTTTATTAAAACAACCTCATTTAGCAAAAAATTTGACCGATCAAATGGAAAATCACTTCCATCCGCACGCATCTGCACTTATAATAGATAAAGTTTTAGCGCTGATTGAAAAACCTTCTATTTTTAATGAGGCTGACCATAACTCAAATGAGATTGAAAGTTGATTAAAAATTCTTGTTTCAACGTATTCAATTGCTGTTCGTTGAATACGTTCGTGCTTTACTTTTTAATGGATTTGCTTTATTTATTCATTAAATGACCGATGCCAAATTCAAGATTATCAAAAAAGTTCCCAGTTTAAATCAATTGATTTAAACTGGGAACTTTTTTAATTATTTTACAATAGTCTGTTAGCTTTTTTTTCTAAAAAATCACCTACATGTTCGATAGCAAAGGGGATAGCTTTTTCATTTGGTGTCATTTTAGGGTGATGCAAACCATAAGGACAATCGACACCTAACCAAAACATCGTGCCAGGAATTTTGTCTAAATAATAGCCAAAATCTTCACCTGTCATTTCTGTTTCCATATCTTTGTATTCGACACCTTGTTTTTTTGTCATATAATCAATAAAGGCCAGCGTTTCTACTTCGTTGTTGACTACAGGGTAATAACCACCTTGGTCTAAATCTAAATAAATTTTGCAATTATAAGACAACTCGATCCCTTTAACAATATCTCTTACTCTTTGTTGGGTCAACTTACTCATCTCAGAGGTTAATGTTCTTATAGTCCCAGTAAGGCTAGCATATCCACTAATAATATTTCCAGCTGTTCCAGCATGCATTGTTCCTAAAGTAATCACTGTACCTTCCATTGGGTTAACACTTCGACTAATGATCGTTTGAATTTGATTGATAAATTGACTTGCAGCTACTATCATATCATTCGATTCATGCGGGTATGCAGCGTGTCCGCCTGTACCGCGAAATTCTACATTGATCGCACATGTGCCAGCAAATAACGTTCCTACTTTTGTTCCTAAAGTTCCTACTGGTAAATCCGGTTTCACATGCAGTGCATAAATTTCGTCTGGCATATAATCATTTAAAAAACCACTATCATAAATGATTTTTGCTCCGCTCACATTCTCTTCAGCTGGTTGAAAAATAAACACTAAATCATCTACTGTTTGATGAGAACTAAAATACGTTAATAATCCTAATGCAATCGACATGTGTACATCATGACCACAGGCATGCATTCTTCCATCGTGAATAGATCGAAAAGGTAAGTCTGTTTCTTCTATTACTGGCAAACCATCTATATCGGTTCTCCAACCAATCGTTTTTTCCCCAACGCTGCCTTTTACACGGACTACAATAGCCGTTTCCCATGTTTTTATTTTTAAATTTTCCTGTGGCAACTTTTTGATTTTAGACATTAGATAATCATGCGTTTTGTACTCTTCTAAACCAATTTCAGGAATCAAATGCAATTCTCTTCGCATTTGGATAAAAGGGTTCTCTTGTGTCATTTTCTTCACTCTCTTCTAAAAAAAGAGATGAAGCAGAATGAGATTTCTCCTATCTGTTTCACGCTCTTTTGATTTTATCTTTTTTTATATCTATAGTTCGCGTAAAGCATCAATTAAACCTGTTTTACTTTTTGTTTTTTCGTCAACGTTTTTGATTTTTTTTGCCGGTGTTCCAGCTACAACGGTATAAGGTTCAACATCTTGGATAACAATAGCACCTGCTGCAACAATGGCACCTTCTCCAATTCGAACACCTTCCAATACAACTGCATTAGCCCCGATCAAAACATTATCTTCTACAATAACGGGTTGAGCACTAGCCGGTTCGACTACACCTGCTAATACTGTGCCTGCACCTATATGACAGTTTTTCCCAACTATTGCTCTCCCGCCCAATACAGCACCCATATCGATCATTGTTTTTTCACCGATGATTGCACCAATATTAATTACAGCGCCCATCATGATCACGGCTGAATCACCTATTTCGACTTGATCCCGTATAAAAGCACCTGGCTCAATTCGAGCTTTAAATTTTTTCATATCCACTAATGGAATAGCAGAATTACGGCGATCATTCTCAATTACTTTATCTTTGATCCATTCCTTATTCTCTTCTAAGAAAGGTTCAATCACACTCCATTCACCAAAAATAGTACCTACTTCATCAGTTGTGAAATTTTTGATGGATTCAGGAAAATTTAGTTGATCTAATTTACCTTTTAAATAAACTTTTACTGGTGTTTTTTTTTCACTTTTAGCTATAAATTCAATAATTTCATTAGCATTCATTTTCATCATCCTTTACTAATTAGTAACTTTTCAATGCAAATGTTCTGTTTTTCGGATCACATCATATTTATTTTCAAACTCGTGGGCAATTCGATTCGTTCCTTTTAAGATTTCACTTCTCGTGATGATCCCAATAAAACTGCCATCGTCACTTGCTACACATATAAATGCATGATTCACTAATAAATGAAGAACTTCTTCTAGATCATAAGGGTCGTTTACCACAGCAAAATCAGTGTTCATCACATCTGAAACCACTATATCACCTAATTTATCAAAGTTGATATCTTCTAATCCTGTTATCGCTTCAATAATCATGGGCATAGAAATAAGTCCTCTAATTTTATAATTATTATCTAGAACCGGAATAACTGAATACCCTATTTTTGTAAGAACTAATAATGCATGATTCAATCGATTATTCATTTGAACATGGGCTACTCTGTCAGCTGGAATCAAAAGATTCTCTTTATTTTCCAGTAACATCTTACCAATTTCTTTCCCAATCATTATCTTCATTTCCTTTCTTTAGATTACTAGATCCAAGTACTATTCTATTCTACGTTAAAAGTTCGTTAAAGAGTAGTAACTCAATAGAAATAAACAAAAAATGATAAGCCAGTTTAAAAAGCTTTTTGTTTACTTATTTTTAGAAAAATGACTGTTTAACTCATCCATGGATTTATGTGCTCTATTGTAATAAGTAACCGCTATTTGGTGCTCATCGCTCTCGACAATGGCGTAAGTTGGTACTTGATAGTGACCCCTCGGCTCTGAAATACTACCAGGATTCACTACTACTATATTGTTTATTTTTTCAGATTTAGCTTGATGAGTATGCCCAAAAAATGCATAATCCGCATTTTCTGCTTGGGCTGCATAAACTAACTCCTGCATGCCATGATTAACATTAAATCGATGCCCATGAGCCATAAATATGCGTTCATTTTTTACATCAGCGATTTGTGTCAACTTATACTCATCAGTAAAATCCATATTCCCTCTAACTGCCATCACTGAATCCCAAATTGGATCTGTTGCTTCCAATTCGGAATCACCGCAATGAAAAATTTGATCTACTTCATCCTTATAGCGTTCAACGAGTTCAACTAAAATTTCCCGATCCCCATGACTATCGCTTATAACTAATATTTTCATGCTTTACCCCCATTAATGATGCATTATGTTAACGGTTTATCCATTCATCCCATACTTCATCTAATTTTTCTAATGCTACCGCACGATGACTTAAAGTATTTTTAGCTTCTTGAGACAACTCGGCCATTGTTTTGCCTTTACTTTCAACAAAAAATAACGGATCATAGCCAAAACCATTTTCCCCTTTAGGAATGGTCAAGATGGATCCTTCTACTTCGCCTTCAACAACCAAGCTGTCTTTACCTGGTAAAGCAAGTGCAAGAGTACAATGAAATTGAGCAGTCCGCTTTTCTTTGGGTATATCTGTTAATTCATGCAATAATTTTGCATTATTCGCGGCATCACTTTTAAATTCCCCAGCATAACGAGCAGAGAACACTCCTGGTGCACCATCTAGTGCATCAACTTTCAATCCTGAATCATCAGCTAGCACTACCATGTTGAGTGTATGGGCAATCGTTTCTGCTTTTAATAGTGCATTTTCTTTAAATGTGTTTCCTGTTTCCTCAACTTCAGGAATCTCTGGGAAATCGCGCAATGTTTTCACCTTGAATCCTTTTTCAGCAAACAACGCTTCGAATTCTTTTGCTTTGCCAACATTATTTGTCGCAATTAAAATTTCATCTTTGGCAACCGCCTGATGAATCGTTACTTCTTCATTTTTTAAAGCGACCGCTTGATCAAAAGCATCATTTTGTATTTGTATCAATTCTTTGATTCCTTTTTTCCCAAATTCTAATAATACTGAAAGTTGATCGGCAGAAAAGGTAGCTTCTTCACCTGTACCTTGAATTTCAACAAATTGTCCGCCAGAAGTCATAACTAAATTCATATCCACATCTGCTGCACTATCTTCTAAATAATTTAAATCTAACACAGCTTGTCCATCCGTTAAAATTCCTACGCTTATAGCGGCTACATTTTCTTTTATAGGACTAAGTGCCAATTCACCACTATCTAACAATGTTTGAATAGCTAATTTCAAAGCTACAAATGCGCCTGTCACACTAGCAGTACGCGTTCCACCGTCTGCTTGGATCACGTCACAATCTACCGTGATAGAACGTTCTCCTAACGCTTCTAAATCGATGCTTGAGCGTAATGAACGAGCAATCAGCCGTTGGATTTCCATTGTACGGCCGCTTAGTTTACCTTTAGCTGCTTCACGAATATTTCGCGTATTAGTAGCCCTAGGCAGCATACTGTATTCAGCATGGACCCAGCCGCTTTTCATTCCCTTTAAAAAACGTGGAACTTTAGTTTCAATTGTTGCATTACAAATTACTTTCGTATCACCGAAAGTAACTAATACCGATCCTTCAGGGTGTTTCAAATAATTGGTTTCTATTGTCACCAATCGATTTTCGTCATTTTTTCTACCATCTGCGCGCATACTTGAACCTCACTTTTTTAGTCGAGCTCTTAGCTCTAGCTTAAATTTTTTCTGTTCCTAACTTAATATGTTCAATATCTAATGCCTCATCGCCTAACCATTGAGAGGCAATATCATTAAACATGTGGGTAGATCCTGTGGTGAAAAATTTTCGTTCGGAAACTTCTTTGTTTTCACTTAATTCTGCAAGATTAAAGTAATCTAAAATAGTACTCACTTCACTGATCGTTTCCGCACCTGAATCAATCAATGTCACTGAATCTCCCATCACGTTTTGAATTATAGCGCTCAACAAAGGGTAATGAGTACAGCCTAAAATTAATGTATCGATTTTTTTATTTTTGATCGGTTTCAAAGTTTCTGCGACAATTTTTTTAGCAATCGAACTTCTGTACTCATTACTTTCAACCAAAGGGACAAATTTTGGACAAGCTAAACTATTCACGGATGTCAAAAGGTCTTTTGATTGAATCATTTTTTTATATTTATCGCTATTTACCGTACCTTCAGTTCCAATGATTCCGATGCGATTATTTTTTGTTGCCTTGATGGCAGCGCGGCTTCCGGGTAAGATAACACCGATGATTGGTATAGCTAATTTCTTTTTCAAATCTTCTAAAGCTACTGCAGTAGCAGTATTGCAAGCAATTACGAGCATTTTAATATCCTTATTCAATAAAAAATGCGTCATTTCCCAAGTGAACTGTCTGACTTGTTCTTCAGGTCTTGGGCCATAAGGGCAACGGGCAGTATCTCCTACATAATAAATGGATTCATTTGGAAGTTGTCGCATAGCCTCTTTCACTACAGTTAAACCACCAACTCCTGAATCTATAAAACCTATCGCTTGTTTTTTCATTTTTAACAACCTCAATTTAGTTTCATTTGTACACTCTTCTTATTTTCCCTTTTTTTACACTTAAATTCAAGGGATTAAGTAAATTAACTTTGATAAATATTTAAATACCCCTTTTTTATTTGTTAAAAATCACTGAATCGCATTTTTTTGTAAAAGTGTAGGTTTCTGTTTCAAATCACGTTATAATAAATCGTGAATGACAGAAGAGGTGAATGAGCAAGTGAGTAGAAGCAAAAATGAACAACAAGTGGATCTAGAAAAATTTAATGATATGCCTTCCTTGTTTGGATACGAATTGATCAGAGATATATTGATACCCAATTTATTAGGAGCAGATACACATGAAATTTTATATTGGGCTGGCAAAGAATTGGCTAGACAATACCCACTTAAAAACAGACAAGATATTATTCAATTTTTTGATAAATCCGGTTTTGGCCTACTAAAATTGAGTAAGGGTCAACACAACAAACAGATTTATACTTTGTCCGGTGAAATTGTGCAGGCTCGTTTAGAACACGTACAGTCTAGCTTTAATTTAGAAGCTGGATTTCTAGCTGAACAAATTCAAATGCAAGATAGTTTGTATACTGAAGCTCTAACTGAAGTCAATAAGAAAACAAAAATCATTACTTTTATCGTGCAATCAGATGCACAAGACCGTTTATCAATTGAAGAACCATTGACTCATTTTATTTTGGATGATAACAAGGATAATCGAGATGAAAAAAATAGTCTGATGAATGATAAACTTACTGAATCAGATGAACAAGCTTTACCTTCAAGATCTTCCAGGCATAAATTATGATCGAATCAAAAAAACTGGGATGCAAATAGCCCAGTTTTTTTGATTTTATTTTTTCCGTTCATTTTTTAAAATACTCCAAGATGTTTTCATCGTTTTCATCATTCCAGCATCTGAGTAGACTAGCACATTTGAGCGATACATAACTAGTGATAACAAGGTGAATAATATTGTGAACACAATCATCACGACGATAGAAATCCCTATTCCAACAGTTGAGACCGTTTCGCTTGCTACCCTAAACGGCATAATGAATGGTGTGAAAAAAGGAATATACGAACCAACCTTAACAATAAGTTGATTTGGACTAGCGAAAGCAAATAACCCACCGTAGAATCCAATCATTGCCAAGAAAATCAAAGGTGTAACAGCTTTATTGACATCCTCGATTTTAGTTACTAATGAACCAAAGAAGGCTGCTAATCCAGCATACAATATGATTCCTAATACAAAGTAAATAAGTGTTGTGCCAATTAAATTACTCAACAACTCTCCAAGATCAATGCCTTGCAAGAGTTCTTGAATAAATTTCATGTTTTTCACAAAAGGATAAGCAATCAAAATCAAAATAACATATATAATGATTTGTGTCAGACAAACCAATAAAATACCTGCTAATTTCCCGAAAAAATGAACAGTTGAAGAAACGCTTGATAAAATCACTTCCATGATCCGTGTCCCTTTTTCAGATGCAATTTCTGTCCCAATAATGCTTGCATAATTAATAATAAAAATAAAAATTGCGATCCCAACAATATAGGAACTCCACATTTTGATGGTCTCAGCAGTACTGTCTTGGCTTCTTATTTCGCCATTTTCAAAATCGATCGTTTCAGTTGCTAGATTAGCTGGCGATATTAATTCCTTGGTTTCTTGTTGTGTCAATCCATATTCCGCAGCTTTTCTATTTAACTGAATAGCTGTCAAAAGACCGCTTAAAACAGTCACATTCAAAGTATCACTGGACGACGTATCCACATACTTAGCGGTAACGAGTTGATTTTCAGAGCTGACTTCCAAATAACCATCTAACTCTTCTTGCTTCATAGCTTCTTCTGCAGCTTCTTTAGTTGTAATTTCTTTATTGATGGTAAATTGATCTTCTTCTGTTGCTAATAGCGTCTGTACTTCTTGGTCAGTTGTTAAAATAGCAATTTCAGGCGTATCATTTTCAGTTTGATCGATAAAATAGACAACTCCACCAATGATCAAGAGCATCACTATAGGTGAAAGTACCATTGTTAAAAAACTAAAGGACTTAACATTTTTTTTATAGACATCACTCACGATCACCCAAAACTTATTCAATAGGTTCACCAGCTTTCATTTTAAAGATTTCTTCTATAGTGGGTGGCTGCTGACTGAAAGTAGTGATATAACCATTTTTTGTCACTTTTTCAAAAATTGCCTTTCCATCTTCCGGATGTTCTAAATCAAGAACTTTTAAACCATCCTTTGTCGTTTCGACCTTCAATACTCCTGGCATCTCTTTTAATTCATCATTAGAAACTAGTGTTTCCAAAAATAGTTTTTTCCGTCCGAACTGCTCTCTGATTTCGCGAACTGTTCCATCTAATACCATTTTACCATCTCGTAACATAACTAAATGATCACAGATATCTTCAACGTTATTCATGTTGTGGCTAGAAAAGATAACAGATGCTCCTTGCTTTTTCAATTCTTTGATCCCTGCTTCTAATAAACTAGCATTAACGGGATCTAATCCACTAAACGGTTCATCCAAAATAACGAGCTTAGGCTGATGGATCAGCGTAGCAATCAACTGGATTTTTTGTTGGTTGCCTTTAGATAACGATTTGATTTTATCCGTTTTCTTTCCTTTAACTTGAAACTTTTCCATCCATTTATCTATTTGAGGCTTGATTTCTTTTTTAGATTTCCCTCGTAATTGCGCAAAATAAATAATTTGATCTTCTATTGAAACTTTAGGATATAAGCCACGTTCCTCTGGTAAATAACCGATAATATCATAATCCGCTTTTTTTATTGGTTGTCCATTCCATAAAATTTCCCCAGAATCAGCTGTTAAAAAGTTTAATATCAACCGAAAAGTTGTCGTTTTTCCTGCTCCATTCTGACCGATCATACCTAGAATTTGACCATCCGGAATCGTAAAACTGATATTATCAACAGCTGTCAGTGCTCCGAAAGTTTTTTTCAAATTCTTAACTTCTAGCATAACTTTTCCCCCTAATATCTATGTATTTAGATATTAAGTTTAACAGACTTTCTACCAATAAACTATCAATAACTAAAGGAGCTTTTGTTCCTCTTGATCAAAGCTAAAAAGCGAATTGAGACAGTTGTCTCAATTCGCTTTTCGATACACTTTTATTTATCTACTTGAATATCCCGTTGTAAGTCTGTTCCTGGTGCTCTAGGCATACTTGGATTGTCGATTGGATGATTCCCACCGAATGTTCCATCAGATTCTTTTAGAGGAATCCCTTCTATCGAAGGTCCTTTGTTACTTCCAGTCGGGATTTTTCCTTTAACAGATGCTGATACCTCACCAATAGTCGGCAAAGTGGGATCATGTTTATCTTTTATCAATCTATTTCTTGGATGATGATCCACTTGGTTTGCTTCTGTTTCCTCAGTGATGATCACATAACCACCATGCTTTATTGTTTTATTGTATCGTTCTGTAATTCCAAAATCTAATTTATATTTTTTAAGCGGGTTCTCGACCTCTGATTCACTAAACGTATCTCTGACACGATCCCATACTGATTTATTTTGTTTATTAAGAATAGGGTCCACTTCTGCAATAGTTAAACTTTCAATCGTACCTTTATTTTCTTTATGAGTAACAACAGTTATATCTTCAGGCTGATAACCTTCTGTAATCAAATGTTCAACTTGAGCTGCAGCTTCCTCAACTGATTGGTAAGCACCTTTGAATTTTTTCACCATACTTATTTGCCCTCCTATCATATTTAATTTCTACAACATAATAGTACCAAATAAAGAAGGCGTTCCCAAATAATACGGTTTAAAATTTATTTAACCTTACAAACCATCAATATCTTTTGTATTAATTCCTTATAAAGTAAAAAAAACTACCTTTAGTTAAGGTAGTTGAGAATGTAGAAGATAGGATTCGAACCTATACCTTATTTAAACACAAGAAAAAACAATCGTTTGACCTCTAAAAAGTGAAACACCACGTACATCTACATCCAATAGCATACCACACTTAGTTCTTAAAAGCACTAATTACTTTGCTCTTTTTCACTAACTAGTAGAAATAGACGCGATATTTCAGTATTTACCTATCGAACAATAGCTTAAGAATCGAAATAGCTCATCTTTTGACAAACTCCTTTATTACAAATGACGCTATTTCACGTGATCTACTATTACAAAAAAATATTCTTATGCATTTAAAAGCATCAGATTCTTATTTTACTTTTTATAGTTAAACATAATAATGTACAATATATACACCGTGGGGTATAATGATTGTTGGTGAGACTATAATGTGACGATGACAAAGTAAAAGGAGACTGAAATGGCACAAGAATTCTACAAAAAAATCTATTCAGTCCAAGAGTTTTATCCCATTCTTTATCAGGGATTACGGACAATGAAATACATGATCAAAGCCAAAAAAGACAAATCATTGCAATCAGAACTCATTGAAAGGATCATGTTGGGTGTGACGGAGGTCAACGGTTGCGAAGTTTGTTCTTATGCCCACACAAAGATGGCTCTTGAACAAGGCTTTAGCAATCAGGAAATACAGAATCTATTGACCGGAACAGCTGATGATATCCCTTCCGATGAAATGCCCGCCTTTCTGTTTGCTCAACACTATGCAGATACTCGTGGCAACCCAACTGAAGAATCATGGAACCGTATCGTATCACTGTATGGAGAAAATAAAGCAACAGGAATCTTAGGAGCGATCCGTTCCATCATGATTGGGAATGTCCACGGCATCGCATTGAGCGCTTTATTTAGTCGCATAAAAGGCAAGGCCATCAAGAAAAGCAGCCTGTCCTATGAACTAGGCATGATTTCCAGCCTCATCATTTATCTTCCTGTGGCTATCTTTCAAGCAATCATTGCTGACCTTTTGAAAAAGCCAATCATCCATTTTTCATGAGAGGCTGTCTTGATTCGTTTAGCAATGTTTAACGAGGATACTATTTGACCTAAAAAGTAATTTTACACTTAGAAAATTTATCATTTCCTAAAAAATAAGAACGAAGACCTCTCAAATAGCAGGCTTTCATTCTTATTTTTATTTGATTTTTTTTAAAATATTTATAAATTAAGGCTGCATGGCTCCGAAAAGAACCAGCCAAGCCAAAATAGATTTGGCAACAAGACTTAAGATGATGTAGATTCTTTCACCATAGACATAATCTTTCCATTTCCCAATTTTCTTGTATTGTAAAATCATGTTTACGGGGAAAGTGTTGAATGCCACAAAATACGTCCCGACGATGGCCCATACGAACCAAGGGACCTGATCAAAATTACCATTGCCGAACATGTACAACAGGATGGCTATCCAAGGTGCGATACCGGCAATTGAACCCCAAATGAACGGCCCCCAGATGATGTTTCCTTTTGATTTACCAGTATTCAATTGTTCCATGACTAAACCAAATAAGTTCATCGTCGCATTGACTGCGAATATTAATACGAGCGATGCAATATCATAGATTCCGAACAACGTCGCAATCAAAACAATCATAATAGAAGAACTAATTGCGTACTCAAACCAACGGAATTTATTAATGCCCTTTTCTAAATCTGAATTGTAAATATCATTCAGTTTTTTTGGTATCGAAATAAGTGCATGTGCACCAGCCGAGATGAATAAAAATGAAGCCACTAAAATACCGAATGGCAAGTCGAACAATACTTTTGATTCCAGTTCAAGTGAACTCGTCTCTTGATTGAACGCCAAATAATTTTGCGTGATTTGTGGCGAAAATTCCCCAATTGTTTGGATCACGCTTGTCGCCAGAAAAAGCATTGCAAGCCCTTGAAGCAAATGAAGGCCTCCCATGATCATGTTGAATTTCCTTAATTTAGCATGTGTAATCTCTCTCATCAGTTAAAACCCCTCTCTCTTTTAAAATAAAATGTCTCTCCAGCAAGTGTGGACCGCTATCCTATTTATTAATTTTATTATATTCTATTCGGATGGTTATTTCCACCAGAATGACCCAATCATTAAGTACACTCCACAACTACTATTCCAGTTGTTTACTGTAATGCCCCTTAAAGAAATAAATCGCAGTATACATTACATAACGACTGTTAAAAAAATTTATCTTCGAAAAAAAAGCACTCTTTTTAACTACATAAAAAAAACCAATAAAAGCTGTATAATCAGCGTTTATTGGTTTTTTCTATAAGTGTCAAAGAAGGGTTAAAAAAACTAAGCATTTTTTCATATGTTAATTAACGGATATTGACTTATTACCGTTATTTTTCCTTGTTTTTTAATTTCATATAATCTAAAATCGTGATCACGATCAGAACAATTCCCGTAATAAATGAAACCTGATTGCTCTCTACAAATCCGTAAACAAGTAAAATAACTCCTGAAAGTAAAATGACTAAGGCGACAATTTTTTGTATATTCATATTTTATCCTCTTTCATATGTGAATTAATAGATTTTTTCTTGATCTAATAAAGTAGTATACTGCAATTTTTACCCATCATCAATCATTTTTTAAGCATTATTTAGTTTAAAGTATAAAATAATATGATTCAAGCAAATAAGGTTCATTGTAGTTTACAGCTAATTTCCACAACATTTTCTTTAATGTTTTTAGTGAGCCCTCATTTTTTTCAACTTTATCTAATTGTTTAAAAAAAGCAATTTTTTCTTTTTCTGTTGCTTTATTTTTAAAATAACCATAAACATGAGCAGCAGCATTCACCGCAGTTCCTGTTGTCACTTCCATTTCTAATGATTGGTCCACTAATCGATAGAAATCTAGTGCAGGAAAACTATTTTTATCTTTTAATAATTGACGTATCGCATCATATAGCTTTGGTGATCTTTCTAAAACACTGTATTTATACAGACTCCATTCTTTTTCCAATAATTTGACATGCTGCTGCGGTGTTGTCGCAATAATGCACTTTATAGCAGAAAGACTCTTATCTTTTACCTCTAACATAATATCCAAGTCTTCTCTTGAGACCTGATGATAAAAATCCATAAATGGATCAAGTGAAATTGTTCGCGTATGTGCCCCTATTCGGCTCATTGCACTTTGTTGAGAATAATGTATTTTTTGAGGACCATCTTCAGGCTTCCATGTTTTGCGGGTCAGTTCAATCCAATAAGCATCATCTTTTGTTACATCACTTGTATTGATAGCATTATGAAGATTATCATAAATAACCGGAGCTCCTGTCATTAGACTAACCGATAATACATCAGAAACGGTATAAGAACGGTCATCATTCTCAATTACCAGTCTTTTTTTTATTGTATCTGATAACATTTGATAACTGCTGACAAAACGCTTCACAGCAATCTCTTTTTCTTGGTAGACACCACCAATATGCAACACTATTTTATGTTCGGAACCGACTCCAAGACTATCTAAAAAGCGTGCATGATAATTTAAATCTTCAATCGCTCTCGATACAACATCTTCATCTGGTGAATTTAATACCGTATATTGTCCGGGATGCATCGATACACGCATTCCACCAGCTTTGATTTTTTGTCCGATCTGTTCAAATTGAGGTTTAAATAGTTCCCACCATGCTAATGTGTTGACCGGACTTGAACCAAAAGGGATGATATCTGAGCTAATACGAAATAATTTGATTTTATTTTTTATATTGTAATCTATAATATTTTCAAGTGACTCCAAATTAAAAAGAATCAATTCTTTTAGTTTTTCTTCTGTTGCATTTACTTTCCGACAAGTTCTAATACTTGTTCCCGGAATTCCTATTGTTAAACAAGCATAACCAATACTCATTTCATCCCTCCTTGAATAATCTTATTCAACTGTCTAATTATACAACTTATTTTAAAAAAAACACAAGAAAAGTTCTATCGGCTAGCTCGTCACTTAAAGCCATATATTAGTTAGCAACAAAAAATAAGTTTGAGGAAAGCAGATTGCTTTCCTCAAACTTATTTTTATCCATATAGTAAGATTGAAAAATAGATAAATCCAGTACCTGCTAAAACAAATAAATGCCATAAGACATGCATGTACTTAACGTTACGCATACTGTAAAAAATGGTCCCAATTGTAAATGAGAGTCCTCCAGCTAACAATAAAGCAAATCCCTCAAAACCTAATCCGATATACATTGGTTTGACAGCAAATATACTAAGCCACCCCATACCAATATATAAAAGAGTCGACATTTTTTTGAATTTTTCAATCCAGAGACATTTATAGATAATTCCAAAAATAGCAATTACCCAAACGATCCCAAATAAAGTCCATCCTATTGCCCCGCCGATCGTGATCAGAGCGATAGGCGTATATGCCCCAGCAATCAACAGAAAGATGCTGCTGTGATCAAAGATTTTAAAAATTTTTCTTGCACGTGTAAAAATGAGGCTGTGGTAAAGTGTCGAACTTAAGTAGAGTAAAAATTGTGAAAAGCCATATATACAATAAGAAACCAATTCTAAAGTGGTTCCTGTGTTCACAGCTTTCATAATGAGTAATACCATTCCTACTATACTTAGAATAGCTCCTATGCCATGAGTGATTGCATTCAGAACTTCATTGGTGACTAAGTATTTCTTTGTATACATTGTTTCTTCTCTCATATCTATTTCCTCCTTGAAAACCCATGGCAAATAAGCACTATTGCTGAAAAAAATCTTTGTCATTTATTTTCTATTTAATATTAGATTAACACAGTTTCAATTACTATTCAACCTAGTTATTGAAACTAGATCGAATAGTAAATGATTAAGCAAAATTTCAACTCGTAATAAATTATACTAACAGCTCTGCATTGTTATTATAATTTATATCATCGAAACTATTCAAGAAATTAGTTCTGACTTTCTATATGATTGCTTCCTAATTGTTCGCACGCTTGAATGAGTTAAGAAGATCTGGTTTTTTCGTACAAAAAATTCTCTGCGAGTTGATTGAATTCTTTATATTTTTCAACCATCAAAAAATGACTTGCTTTTGGTACGATGACTAGCTTACTTGTGCTGATCAATTTATGCAGTTTTTTAGTATGACTTTCTTCAATAACATCATACTCACCCGCTACTACCAATGTAGGAGCTTTTATGGTTATTAAATCAACAGATTTCAAATCTAATTGATGCCACATAAGATCAATGACTTGTTTTTTTCTCTCAGCTTTCGAAGAAAATTTACTTAAAATAGCAAATAAAATGTAGTCTCTTTTCACTTCAGTTAATGATTTTTTTTCTAATCCATCTACTTTATAATTAGCACCAACCACAATAAGTTTGTTCACCTTTTCTGGATAATGACTAGCGAAATACAGTGCTAAATTTCCTCCGTCACTAAAACCCATGATCGTTGCTTTTGATAAATTAAGGTAGCGTAAAATTACAAGGATATCTTGAGCCATTCTTTGAAATGTTAACAGCTTTTCCCCATGATTGGAGCATCCATGTCCTCTCGAATCTAATGCGATGACTTTAAATTTTTTACTAAAATGCAACAATTGTTGTTCAAATATTTGATGATCTTCGCCATTTCCATGAAGTAATAGTAAAGGTTCCCCATCTCCTAAAACTCTGCAGTAGAGGTACTCATCTTCTGATCGGATATACATCGCTCTCATCTAAACTACCCATCCCTTAATAATTTTGTCTGTTAGAAAATAAAATACTAAGTACTCCCTTTAAGTATATCAATATTTTTAATTGCACAGTTTAAAAAAGCGTTAATTTAGGATCAACGCTTTACGGTCCATTTATTTAATTTTAAGTACTTACATATTTAAATTAAGACAGATCGTATTCAAAACTATGGTTTTTTCGCCCTCTAATTTTACAAATAATAATTTTGTGGTTTTCATATCATTTAAATCTCTTAAAGATAATTTATGTTTTCTTAGCACTCCGTCAAAAGGACAATCAAGAATTCCATCAGCATTTTCAATCAGATCATCTTCATCTACAGGTAAAGTATTGAAAATATTTTTCCCCTCAAGAATATAAGCATAGCTATTTCTTACTCCTAATACATTTACTTCCATAATGTCCCTCCCACTCTTAAACGACAGGCCTATTTGTTATGATCCAAAAATGAGCAAGAAGCCGCCAGTAGATTATCCAACTCTTACTCATTCAAAAAATTAGCTAAGGTCAAAGTAATGAAAGACAAACCTAGACTTGCTTTAGCCTCCTCCGCCAACGAACCAGATTACTGGCAAAAATGCTACCAACTTTTTTAACATCTTCTTCATGTAATCCCTCCTAACTTTGACTTCATTATAGCAAATGATTTATACTTTCCTATATAATGTTCATATAATCACATTTTTTTTTGGAAGAAGGTTTAGTAATGACATATATCTGTCAAAATTTTGGTGAAGATTTAAAAAAAATAAGAGAAAATAAAAACTATACCCAACAATATGTTGCAAAAGATGCTATGGCACGCTCGACCTACACTAAGTTTGAAGCAGGCAGTATTGTTCCAACCATCACTAAATATTTTGAAGTTTTAAATAATTTAGATATGAGCCATGAAGAATTCAACTACATTCATAACCACTATCAATTACAGGGAAAAGATGCCATACTCTATCAATTCAGAACGATTGCCATAAATAGTGATTTAAAGATCCTTTTTAAAGTTAAAGAAACAGCAAAAATCTATTTAACCGAACACAAAGATAATGTTATACAAGATATTTTCAACATTTGTAGTGCTCTTATTACACTTTCAAAAACCAATGACTTATCACAAGCAGCACCCTATGCCGAAAAAGTTTGGCATCGAATTGCTCAGCTCGATAAGTGGTACTTAACAGAATTACATTTATTGAATAATATCCTTTTCTTCTTTGATTTTGATACTTCTCTTCTCATTTCAAAACGTGCCTTAGTAGAATTAGAAAATTACGATCATTTTCATGAGGCAACAGCATTAAAGTTGGCATACTCCATGAATTTAATTTATTTGCTAATGGAAAATAAAAACTATATGCAAGCTCTTGAAAAAGCAGATACTTTAATCGCATTAAGTAAAAAAAATGGAAGGTACCGCATGCTTGGCGTATTGTACGTACGAAAAGGTATTATTTTAACTAAATTAGGTAAAACTGAATCAGAACTATGGATCAAAAAAGGTTTTTATTTATTAGAAGCCATTGAAGATTTTTCATTAAAGGAAGAACTCAAAAAAGAAATTGTTTATTATTTAGATCATTATTCGGGGGAAGAATCATAGAAAGAAACGTCTACCCTGAATATAAAAAAACAGGATCGGAACAAATGTCCCAATCCTGTTTTTACTATTTTTGATTATTTATATTTTGCGATAACATCTTCGATTTGTTCTTTATTATGATAACCAATCAATTTTTCAACAACTTGACCGTCTTTTTTAACTAATAACGTAGGAATACTCATAATACCAAAAGAGCTTGGTACTTCAGAATTAGCGTCAACATCCATCTTCACTATTTTTACTTTATCCCCAATTTCTTCATCTAGTTCTTCTAATACTGGTGATTGCATGCGACAAGGGCCACACCATGTTGCCCAAAAATCTGTTATTGATAAACCATCTTTTGTTTCTGCTTCAAAATTTGCATCAGTTACTGCTTGTACCATTATTATTCCTCCTAAATACTGTTTTTACAGCTTATTATTAGTAAGCTGTATCATCATTTTATTATAGCAAAAATTTCTTTTAATATCTACCAAAAGGTTTATGATTTGAATTCTACGATCGTTGCACCATTTCCTCCTTGATTAGGTGGAGCATAATGGAATTCTTTTATCGAAGGGTGTTTTTTTAATGCATCAGTCACGCCTTGGCGGATAGCTCCTGTTCCCTTTCCATGTACGATCGTAACTTGAGGATAATTAGCTAAAAGAGCTGCATCTAAATATTTATCTAGTTCTGCTAAAGCATTCTCATATCTTTCACCTCTTAAATCTAATTGAGGCGAAACATGACTGCTTGATTCTGAACGTACTGATGTGATCATTTTACGATTAGGTTCTTTTTCTGGCTCAGTCAGAGTTAAATCACTTTCTTTAAGTTTCATTTTCAACATACCCATTTGAACGACCCAAAAGTTTTTGTCTGCTTTTTCCATTAAAACGCCCTTTTGCCCAAATGACTGGACCATAACATCATCACCTGGTTTCATAACTTGCTTCGCTTTGGCTTTTTTCAACACTTTATTTTTTGCTAAAGCTTCTTCTTGTCTTAATCCAGACAGTTGCTTTTTAGCATCGATCAGTTCATGTTCTTTTACACCTTCATACTGACCTGAAATTTGTTTTTTACGTAACTCTTTAATAATTTGATCTGCTGTCTCTTCTGCCTCTTCGACAATACTATTGGCATTTTTACGAGCTTTTTTCATCAGTTCTTCACGTTCTGTATAAAACTGCTGCACAGCTGTTTGTAAATCAATATACAGTTGTTCAGCTTCATCTACATAATAGCGTACTTCAAGATATTCCGTTTCAGCCATTTTACGTCTATTTTCTAAATCGGTGATCATTTCATTTAAATTTTGACTTTCTCCATCAATCAATTGGCGAGCCGAATCGATCACTTCTTCACTTAAACCTAATCGCTTAGAGATTTCAAAAGCATTACTGCGGCCTGGGACGCCAATCAATAAACGGTAAGTTGGACTCAATGTATCTACATCGAACTCCATACTAGCATTGATTGTTTGTGGCCGATTATAGCCATAGGCTTTTAATTCAGGATAATGCGACGTTACCATAACATAACTACCAACAGTACCTACTTTATCCAGAATAGCTATTGCCAGAGCAGCGCCTTCTTGTGGATCTGTTCCTGCTCCCAGTTCATCAAAAATAATCAAACTTTTGTTGTCCATCCGGTCTAGAATAGAAACGATATTTGTCATATGTGAAGAAAAGGTACTTAAGCTTTGTTCGATCGATTGTTCGTCTCCAATATCAGCAAATATTTCAGTAAATATGCCGATTTGACTATCTGGGGCAACCGGTATTTGCAGCCCGGATTGTCCCATCAATTGCAATAATCCTAATGTTTTTAGGATGATGGTTTTCCCACCGGTATTTGGGCCCGTGATAATGACTGCTTGATTTTCTCCACCAATTAAAATATCATTCGCTACAACAGATTCAGGATCCAATAAAGGGTGGCGTGCACTTAATAATTTCACTTCGTTTTCATCGTTTATAAATGGACGATTAGCAGCAATCGTTTTAGCATAACTTGCTTTTGCACCAATAAAATCTAATTTCCCTAATAAAAACATATTATTTAAAATATCTTTGCTATATGGGGCGATCTCATTTGAAATTTCAGCTAAGATACGATCGATCTCACGACGTTCTTCAATTTGAAGCTGACGTAAGCGATTATTCAATTCTACTACACTTTGCGGCTCAACAAATAGCGTTTGACCTGTCGAGCTTTGGTCATGTACCACGCCGCCAAAATGGCTGCGGTATTCTTGTTTCACAGGGATGACATACCGATCATTGCGGATCGTTATGATCGTATCACTTAAATACTGCGCACTTTTTCCGCGAACGATTCCATCTAATTTTTCACGAACGTTATTTTCCCCTCGTTTAATGCCCGTGCGTATTCCTTTTAAGGCAGGACTTGCATCACTCATAACAAGGCCGTCTTCATCTACTTTTTCACGAATCGATTGATTCAAAGCAGGTGTTGTAATAAAATTTTCAGCTAAATCATATAACCGTTTCATTTCAATTCCAGATTCTTTTAATTTTTCGAAAAAACGATTTATTTCAGAAGTTGTGCGCAAAATTTTTCCGATTTGTGCGATTTCTAATCCATTTAAGCTAGCACCGATATCTAAACGTTTTAGATGGGGACGAACATTTTGTAATTTTGGAATCGGCATTCTACCTCGTAATTTCAAAATTTTTGTTCCGTCTTCTGTTTCATCTTGCCACGATTCTACTTCTTCCTTATTGATTGAAGGAGCTAAAGATAAGACGTGTTCTTTCCCTAAATCAGATGCTGCAAGATTTACGACAGCTTGGATAATTTTATTGAATTCTAGTGTTTGAAGGATTTTTTTATTCATCTGTTCCACCTCGTACTTAATTTTATTTAATTAAGTTTCATTTTTCTAAACTTATTTCTGTTGAAAGTTGTGATTATCTGGCTGACATTAAGAAATCGTCCCCCTAATTTAAGAGAAACGATTTTTTTAAAACTATTTAACTGATTTCTCACTTTAATGATAATTCTATCCACCAGTTATACAATTGTGTTGAAATGACTGGTGTATCTTCTAAAATCGTACGTGCTAACCAGCTATTCTTAAATGCTTCTTGTACTGCATCTACCGGAAGCATCGTCAATAAAAATAAAATTAAAAATACAGCAACGTATGAAACGATAAAATTCAACAATGCCCCACCTAAAGTATTCAACTGCTTTATGACAGGAATAACTGTTACAACATTTAATAACCCGCCAATAAACCGTGTGATCAACCACCCAATAAATAAGATGATGATAAATGCAACACCATTATAAAAAGCACCATCCAAATTAAAAGCTAATGCTTGATCATAAAAAACAAATTGACTACTTTCAGATGCAGATGGATATGGGACGATCAATTCTAAATGTGGTCCCAGTATTTGATAATACTGACTTGCCAATAAGTATGAAACAAAGTAACCTACTGTCAAAACGAATTGAAGAATCAAACCTCTTCTAGCTCCACTGTAAGCTCCTATGGCCAAAACAACTATTATAAGAACTGTCATCAACATATTTATCACCTTTATTCAGGAATTTATTCTTCGCTTATTTTCAATTCCTGAGCTTTCTCTAATTTCTTTTCTAATTCTACTATTTGTTTTTGCAAAGTATTTACTTCTATTTGCATATTAATTTGATCCGATACAGCATTTACCGCTACTAAAACTGCTCTACGTTCGGAGTCCAACCCTTTTGATAATGATTCAATCTGTTGCATTTGCTCATTTACCATTTTAGACACTGACCTCATGTGTTCTTCGGGTCTAGCTCCGATAATCGTGTAAGGTCTTCCTGCTATAATAGTTTTATACCGAATTTTCCCTTTTGACATAGCCGCCCCTCCTAAAAATTACATTTCCCCTATTTTACCATGAATCACCTAATAGTTGCACATTTTTTCATTTCATTTTAATATCACTTCTATAATAGTTGGATTTATATGGTAAACTATTATCTAATGCATTAATAATAAGAAATGAGTGACACAATGTCTAATGAAGTACTCTTAGTTTCCAAAAAAACGTTAATAGATATGAAACAGTATTACACTGATTATTTGAAATCCTCTACTCCTCCTGGCGGTTTTTTTGCTGCTAAAAAAGAAGCTGTAAATATAACGGGGTATAATTCCGGCAAAGTATTATTTCAAGGTGCAAATTCTGAAAAAGAAGCGGCTGTTTGGAAATCCAAAGCCTCCATTGTCGCACCAAAAAAAAAAGAATCGTCCGCTTCATCTTTGAATACCCCTTTACCAAAAGATTTTAACAACTGGTCAGTTATTGGCAGCGATGAAGTCGGAACCGGAAGTTATTTTGGTCCATTAACGGTTGTTGCCGCTTATGCTGACCATTCTCAACTGGCTTTGTTAAAGGAATTGGGCGTGCGCGATTCGAAGGATATGAAGGATCCTGAAATTATTCGTGTAGCAAAAGACTTGATTACTTTCTTACCGCACAGCTTACTGAATGTTATGCCTGAAAAATACAATACTATTCAACCAACAATGACACAAGGTAAGATGAAAGCTATTTTACATAATCAAGCTTTATGTCATGTCCTTGAGAAGATCAGACCTCAAAAACCAGATGGCATTTTAATCGATCAATTTGAACTGCCAGCGACTTATTTTAAACACATCAATGATCAACCAAATCAAATAACAGCAAGTGTCTATTTTCAAACAAAAGGCGAAGGCCATCATTTGGCTGTAGCGGCTGCATCTATTATTGCTCGCTATGCTTTCCTAAAAGGATTAGATGAATTAACTGCAAAAGCAGGTCTCAAAATCCCATCTGGGGCTGGCAGCAATGTTGATTTAGTTGCTGCAAAACTTTTAAAACAAGGTGGAATACCGCTACTTAGAAAATACGCTAAGTTGCATTTTGCGAACACAGAAAAAGCCAAGAAGATCATTGGCGTAAGCTGATCATTCATCAAAAAAAACCTCCACTCGTTGATCATCAGAGAGTGGAGGTTTTTTGATTCATTTAGTCTTTTCCAGGTACTCCATATTTCTTTTTGCAATAGAAGTAAACCGGTATTCCTATCAGTGTTAGAAAAATACCAATAAAGGCATTTCCTGGCTGAACAATCAAAGTATTAAGGATAATATATAGTCCTCCTATTATAGCAATCAATGGGATGAACGGATATAAAGGAACTTTATACGGTCGTTCAATATCTGGCTGAGTTTTTCTTAAAATAATAACAGCAACGAAGGTTAAAGTAATAAAAAACCAAATAACAAAAACAATTAGATCTGTCAGCTGATTGAACTGTCCAGTTAAAATCATCAAAATGGCGATTCCTAAAATAACAATACCACCATTAATTGGTAAATTCGTTTTAGGATTGACTTTGGCAAACCAGTTGCTAAACGGCAACATTTTTTGAGTTGCTAAAGCATAAGGAACACGTAACCCAGAAATGATATAGCCATTTATTCCTCCGAATACAGAGATCAATATTCCTATCGTCACTAACTTGCTGCCGATCCCATCAAAAAGACGAGAAGCAACTAAAGCAGCGGGTGTATCTGTTCCGGCTAGTTGTGTACTGTCTAAGACAAACAAATAAGCAATATTGGTTAATAAATACACGGCCATAACGATTGATAATCCTCCAATAATCACTTTCGGCAGCATCTTGCCAGGATTTTTCATTTCCCCAGCAAGTGTTCCGACATTGATCCAGCCATCATAGGCAAACAAGGTAGCAATAAGAGCTGATCCAAAACTAGTCAATACTGGATGACTTTCCACTGAGAGAGGTATCAACCTTATTACGCCTCCACCAGGATAGAGTAATCCTGCCACAATGATCACTAAAAGAGGAATCAACTTTAAAATAGTTGCGACTGTCTGGATCCGCCCACTATACTTTGTTCCTAAAAAATTTACGCCCATTAAAAAGATAGCCGTTAAAATAGCTGTTGGTACGATCACATTATCGGATAAAGAAAATAAATTAACAAATTGCGTTGAAAAAATAATAGCTAGCGCTGCTATGTTCGCTGGGTAATAGATGATCATCTGAGCCCATCCAACTAGAAAACCTAACCATCTTCCATATACTTTTTCTAAATAAATCATCATTCCACCTGTTTGAGGGTAGATCGTTCCAATTTCTGCAACCGTTAATCCACCAGCAATGGTAATAACTCCTGCCACAAACCAAGCTAACAGGCCTAATCCCGGGGCACCGGCTGCACCATAAACAGCTGTTGGCTTGAAAAAAATACCTGCCCCTATGACTGTCCCAACTACAACAGTTAACGCCGTAAGACCACTTACTTCTTTTTTTAATTCATTCTTTTCCATAAATTTCCCCCTGAATTGCCTTTTTTAGACTACAAAAAAGATACTGTAATCTTTTTTTGTTTTGTGCTTGCTAGCATAACAAAAAGGCCTTGCTATTAGCAAGACTCTTTTGTATTTTTTTAAAAATTATTCAATAGCGATACGATCAACGCGCTTGTCTAATTTTCTATAGCAAGCAATTAGATTTAACGAACAACAACTCGATACTCTTCAACTAACGCATTTGTTACTTTATCAAAAGCTTTCGAAACTTCTTCCTCTACCATAGTTGCAGTAGGGTTTAAATAAGACAGTGTGTAAGCCATTGATTTTTTGCCATCTTCAATATTCTGACCTTGATAAATATCAAACAAGCGTACGTTGATTAAATATTTGCCGCCTTTTTTATAAATCAAATCGACTAATTGTTGATTTGTAATGGTTTCATCTACCAATAAAGCAATATCTCTTGTCATTCCTGGGAATTTTGGGATAGCTTCATAAATAGTAGGTTCTTTTTCAGCTTCTACAATTGCTTGTACATTTAATTCGAAAGCATAAGTTTCATCTAACTCGTATGCTTTTGCTGCTAAAGGATGAATTTGACCAGCGAATCCAATTTCCTTTTCTCCTAAGTAAAGAGCAGCTGTACGTCCTGGATGCATTCCCTCACGTTTGTTATCTGAAACGAAAGTTATAGCCTCTGTTAATCCATATGCAGCTAGTAATCCTTCTAATATGCCTTTCATAACAAAGAAATCGACTTTTTGAGGCTGACCTTTCCAATCTTTTTCTAATAGAGATCCAGTCAATACTCCCCCCAAATGCTCTTCTTCAATTGGCAGCGTTCGGCTTTCCTCTTTATAAAATACACGACCGATTTCATAAAGAGCAACATCTTTATTTTTTCGCGCTTTATTATAACTAACATCATCTAGCAAACCGCTCAATAAATTCATCCGCAATGTGCTGCGGTCTTCACTCATAGGCATTTCTAGTTGAGTTGCTTCACTTTCACGCATCATGTATTGAGCAGCCTTTTCTGGAGTAGTGAGCACATAGCTAATGGCTTGTGATAAGCCTGCTCCTTCTAAAAAGCGGCGTGTATGACGAATAAGACGCTGTTTGTCATCTAAAGCTGCAGGTCTAGCTGCGCTTACTGGTAAAGTAGAAGGCAGATTATCATACCCAAAAATACGAGCAATTTCTTCTACTAGGTCTGCTTCTATATCAATATCCCAACGACGCGGTGGAACCACCACTTCGAATAAGCCATCTTTTTCACTAACATCAAAACCAAGTCGCTCAAAAATAACCATTACTTCTTCAATTGTAATAGAAGTTCCTAAAGAACCATTGATCCTGTTCAATGTAATAGAGACAACACTATTTTTTATTTCTAAAGCCGTTTCAGAAGCAGTGCCTGCTACTACTGTTCCCCCAGTTAGTTCAGCTATTAAGGCTGCTGCATGATCTCCTGCAGTCACAATAGTTGCAGGATTGATTCCTTTTTCAAAACGAGAACTCGCTTCGCTTCTTAAATTATACCTTTTAGCTGTTTTACGAATAGAGATTGGTTCGAAGACAGCTGCTTCAATTGCAACAGTCACAGTCTCTTCTTCAATTTCTGAATCAAGTCCGCCCATTGTCCCTGCCAATGCTACTGGTATAGAACCATTAGTAATCACGATATCTTCTGAAGTTAACGAACGTTCTTCACCATCTAAAGTGGTTAGAGCCTCCCCATCTTTCGCATGACGAACGATGATTTCTTTTGATTGTAGTTGGTCATAATCAAATGCATGCAAAGGCTGTCCGTATTCAAGTAAAATGTAGTTCGTAATATCTACTACATTATTCAAAGGACGAATACCGGCATTCATTAATTTTGTTTGTAACCACATTGGACTTTCAGCAACTTTCACATTTTTAACGATGCGGACATTATAGCTAAGTGCATCTTCACTGTTTTCTACAGCAACTTTAATGTAGTTTTCCACTGAATCTGTTTCGTCTTCTGTTAATTCAAAAGAAGGAAACACCGGTTTTTGATCGTAGATGGCTCCTACTTCATGAGCAACCCCACGCATGCTCAAAGCATCCGCACGATTAGGTGTGATCGACAATTCAAGAATTGCGTCATCCATCGCAAGATAAGGAAATACGGCGTCCCCAGGTACAGCGTTTTTTGACAATACATATATACCTTCTGCATATTTTTTGGGAACAACTTTTTCAGAGAAACCCAATTCACCTAATGAACAGATCATTCCGTTTGATACTTGACCGCGCATTTTCCCTTTTTTGATTTTCACATTTCCCGTAATGCGAGATCCGGGCAAGGCAACAATGATTTTTTGATCAGCAGCTATATTAGGTGCCCCACAAACGATTTGAGATAGTTCTTCTTCTCCAATATCTACCTGACAAATATGCAAGTGATCTGAATCAGGATGATCGACCACTTCAACGGTATGTCCAACAACGATTTTTTGCAAACCTGTCTCTGGTATGCTGACGTCTTCAACCTCGATACCAGTTCGTGACATTTTGTCTGCCAACGCTTCTGGTGTTACATTTGATAAATCTAAATATTCTTTTAGCCACTGATAAGATACCTTCATGTTCTTACTCCTTTACCTTGAATTGATTTAAGAAACGAACATCATTTTGATAAAAATGACGAATATCATCAATCCCGTATTTTAACATCGCTACACGATCTGGACCTAACCCAAATGCATAACCACTATAGATGGTTGCATCGATCCCAGACATTTCAAGTACATTCGGATGAACCATACCAGCACCTAGAATTTCGATCCAACCTGTGTGTTTACAAACATTACAACCTTTTCCACTACATTTAAAGCAGCTGACATCTACTTCTACAGAAGGTTCCGTAAACGGGAAATAACTTGGACGTAAGCGTATTTCGCGTTCTGCGCCAAATAGTTTTTTAGCAAAAACTTCTAAGGTACCTTTTAAATCTCCCATTGTGATATCTTTTGCTACCACTAAACCTTCCATTTGATGGAATTGATGAGAGTGGGTAGCATCATCACTATCGCGACGGTAAACTTTCCCAGGGCTGATCATTTTCAACGAACCTTTTGAAAAGTCGTGTTTATCCATTGTTCGAGCTTGGACTGGAGATGTATGGGTACGCATTAGAATTTCATTTGTGATATAGAAAGTATCCTGCATGTCTCGAGCAGGATGTTCCTTAGGCAAGTTCATCCGTTCAAAGTTGTAGCTGTCTTCCTCAACTTCAGGCCCCTCTATAATTTGATACCCCATTCCAATAAATAAGTCTTCGATTTCTTCCATTATTTGAGTCAATACATGCGATTGACCTATAGCTACATGGCTACCAGGCAATGTCACATCGATGGATTCGCTTTCTAGATCTCGATTGATTTTTTCCATTTCTAAAATTGCTTTTTTTGCTTCCAAGCGTGTAGTAATTTCATTTCGCACTTCATTTACAAGTGCACCCAGAATCGGACGTTCTTCAGGAGAAACAGTCTTCATCCCCTTTGAAATTTCAGTAATTGGACCCTTTTTACCTAAATAGGCTACACGTACTTGATCAAGTGTTTTTAAATCTTTTGCTGCTTCAATTTTTTCTACAGCTTCCTTACTTAACAATTGTAAGTTATCTTTTAAGTCCATCTTTATTCCCCTTTAAATAAATTTATGATCTATCCTTTACTGGATCGATCTTTTCAAGCTGTTTTTGAGCACACAAAAAGCCCAATCCCTAAAAGGGACGAGGCTACATTCGCGGTACCACCCTTGTTTGAACCAAGCTTACGCTAAAATTCACACTTCATTTACATAACGGCGTAGACCGGAACTTTATTCATTACTTTTAACAAGCTTAGTGTAATTCCCAAAGTCAACTCAGGAAGTGAATGTTCATTTGGTTTCTAATCAAGTGTTTTCAGCCAACGACACTTGTTCTCTCATTTAGATTATCCAAATTACTTTTTTTCCATCATTGTATTTATTGCTATTCTTTTTAAAGACACATTTAGTTTAACGTAAGTTTGACTTAAAGGTCAAGTACTTTTCAATAAGATTAGGCTTCTGGCGCACATATCCATTTATCGGCCCATTTTTGAACATCAGCCATTACTACTTTAAGGTCTTGACCTTTTTCAGTTAAGCTGTATGCTACTCTCATCGTCGCATCTGGATCTACCGTACGAGACACAAGACCTTCTTGTTCAAGTTCTTTTAAACGTTCAACTAATACACGATCACTAAGATTTGGAATAGAAGCAGCAATATCCTTAAATCGTTGAGGACCTTCTAATAACACTTCAATGATAAGTCCCATCCACTTTTTGCCTAAAATAGCAAATGTATGTTCGAATTTAGGGCAAATAGTTTTTTGCATAGTTTCACAAGAGACTTTTTTTCTTTCATTTTTAATAGTTATCATATCTTCTTCACCTCTTTTTTATCATTATAGCATTATCGGTTATAAATAGTAAGTAATCAACCAACGTTTGTCAACCTTTTATTCAATTAATCGTTTTATTCAGACAAATTTTCGTCATTTTTAAAAAACAAACGAATACTTTTGCACTTTAGTCGGTCAATTTAGTTTTTTGAGGATCGAGTTTTTATTTTGGACTAATCAACTTTGGACTATCAAAAACAATTTTTTTCTGAAGAGATCACATAGTATAAACTAAAGCATTTGATAGTAACTCAATTAATGAAGAAAAAAGACATCATCCGAAGATGATGTCTTTT
>NZ_JAGGRF010000021.1:0-81629 GCF_018612935.1 Carnobacterium sp. ISL-102
TTAACAATTAGGGCTCAACTCAGTTCAGTTCAATAGCTAGAAAGTAAGGCGTAAAATAGAATAGCTACAAGTGGCTAACTTAAACTTGAAATTTTCGTAAATTGTTTGATTGAGATTTCAAGTATTTTATATGTAAATAAAATTAGTCCAAAGGCTAAAGCTAAGGAACTTAATTGCATTAAAAAGCTACCTATAGTCGTATGAAGTACATTATTCAAAATAAATGTTACAGCTGCATATGAAATTGCTAGGATCCAAAATTGTTTTTTTTTTATTTTCATTATGTCACTCCTTTTGTACAAGAAAAAGTCTATTTTTATTGTCATGCTGCTTGAAAAAATAAGTGAAATTATTTTTGGTAAAAAACTTTTAAAATATTTGTTAAGTGAAGTATTTCAGGTTATCCTTAGAAAATTCTTCAAATGTGCGAGGTTTTCTATGAGTTAATTCATAAAAACCATTAGTAATTTCTTTAGCTGTTCCCATTCTTGTCATAAAATATAATGCTACTGTCACGTTGACATAGGCTTTATCTAAACCTCTTTTTTTAATGTAATAATTTCTGTATTTCAAATAGCCAGGTTTTGTATACGTAATCTTTCTTCCTGTTACTTTGCTCAAAACCTCTGCTACTTCAAAGTAATCCAAAGCCTCTGGACCGGTTATTGTATGTGCTGTATTTTTGTATTTCTCTGGATTATGAAGTAAAACAGCTGTTGCAAATCCTATGTCAGCGGCGTCGATAAAGCTAGTTTTACTTCTTCCAGCAGGAATAAAAATTTTATTTTCTTCTCTAATTTCAGTAGAGTGAATGCCAGATAAATTCTGCATGAAAAATCCTGGGCGAACATGAGCATAAGGAATTTCTAGTTTTTCAATATATTTTTCGATTTTATGGTGAGGAGGTATTGGATTATTTTCAACACCCATCAAAGAAAGAAAGGTCACTAGTTTAATATTATGAGCTTTAAATGCATCAATGATCGGATATAGATCCTCGGGCTTCCCAAGGTGAGGAGGTCGCATAAGAAATACTCTATCTACACCCTCCAATGCTTTGTCGAAAGTGGTCTTGTCTTGAAAATCAAAATAGACCGTTTCAACCTGATTCCCAAATAGATCACTTAATTTTTGAATATTCGTACCTGCAGCCACTACTGGTTCTTTAAGTTTCACTAATTCTCTTGTTACATAGCTTCCGACATTCCCTGATGCACCCGTCACTAATACCTTCATCATTCTCACTCCTCACTTAATAGTTCATTTGCTTCTTGTAGCAATTGAATGAACAAACTAAATTTTTGATCCCCCATTTTCTCTTCAAGTAAATCCATGGTTCTAAGGTATTCTTTAGCTGTAGATTCCAGGAGTTCATGGCCTTTTTCGGTAACTTCTACCGTATAACTTCTTCTGTCTATTTTAGAGGGTTTTTTAATTAAATATGTTTTTTTAATTAGTGAATCAATCATATCAGTAACAGAAGGTTTTGCTATTCCGAAGAAATTACTTATCATAAGCGGTGTCACTTTATCTTCACTTTTTTGCACATATATTAATGCACCCATCTCACTGGCTCTTATAGGTATACCCATCTTTTTATTCATCTGGAGACGGCAAAACCTTGAAACAACATCCCTGCTATCCATTATACTTTCTTTCATAAATACACCTCAATATAGTTAGTTTAACTAACTATATTGTATCTGATAAAAAATAGTTGTCAATTGATAATTCCCCCTAATTAGTGAGGATTATCAGCATAGATTAGTCTTGGTGGATAATTTCATTATATGAATCAGTTTTAAAATTAATTTAGAAAAAGCTTGCTAATAAAATAGAAATAGTTTAACATTTAAATCGTAATCGTTTCGTTTTAAATATAATTTATAACTGTAATACATAAATTGTACCTTTAAGAGAAACTGAATTAATTAAAAAATAGGTGGGTGTGTAAGAATGAAAAAGGTTAACACAGTAAAGTTATTATTATCATTGATTGGTTCAACTGCCTTATTAGTAGCCTGTGGAACAGAAAGTTCTCAGTCTGGAAGCACCAGTGAAGTAGAAAGCAGTGAGAGCAACAATGAAAAATTGCAAATTGTAACTACTTTTTATCCCATGTACGATTTTACAAAAAATATAGTTCAGGATACTGCTGATATTTCTTTATTAATACCTGCAGGAACAGAACCACATGATTTTGAACCAAGTGCAAAAATGGTTGCAGATATCGAAAATGCTGATGTTTTTATTTACAATAGCGATGATATGGAAACATGGGTACCTAGTGTATTAGAAAACATTAAAGATAGCGAGACAGTAATTGTTAATGCAAGTGAAGGAATAGACTTTATTCATAATGAAGAATTGGAAGAACATGATCATGAAGAAAATCATGTAGAAGATAGTGAAGAAGATCATGTTCATGCTATTGATCCTCATGTATGGTTAGATCCTGTTTTGGCTCAAACAGAAGTATTGACTATTCAGGCAGGTCTTATAGAAGCGGATCCAGATAATGTAGACCTTTATGAAGCTAATGCTGAAACATACATTCAAAAATTAGCTGACTTAGATCAAGAATTTGAAAAAGCATTTGAAGGAGCAGAAAATCGTACTTTTGTTACTCAACATGCAGCGTTTGCTTACCTTGCTCAGCAATATGATTTGACTCAGATTGCAATTTCAGGATTATCTCCTGAATTAGAACCAAGTCCAGCAAAGCTAGCAGAATTGTCTGTTTTTGCAAAAGAAAACAACGTAAACTATATTTATTTTGAAGATAATGCTTCTTCTAAAATAGCTGAAACATTAGCAACTGAGGTTGGCGTAGAATTAGCTGTGCTAAGCCCAATTGAAGGAATAACTCAAGAAGATCAAGATGTAGGTATAGACTATATTCAACTCATGAAAAATAATCTTGAATCTTTAAAGAAAAGTATTAATTAATGGCTCTTAGTTATAATTGAATTAAGTTCGTAGTTTAACCAAAAAGCAATATTTGTTAAGCATGTTTATATGTTAGACTTAGTGAGTATTTTATTTACTACTTTTTAACACTAAGAAATGAGGAACAGCTATGATTGAATTTAAGTACGATACACAATTATTAATAGAAGGTGAAAATTTATCTGAAGATACTATTAATCAAAATATAACTCAAAATTTTGAAGGAGATTGCTTACTTGTTGTTGGCGATTCTGATTTAATAAAATTACATTTCCATACAAATAAACCTTGGGAAATTGTAGAATATTGTTCTTCTTTGGGTGAAATATTTGATATTGTTATCGAGGATATGAGTAGGCAAGAAAGAGGATTGCAAGGTTAATGATAAGGTGAAATATACTGACCCCCAAATGTTAGACCAAAAATCTAACGTTTGGAGGTCATTTTTTTATGGCTAAATATAATTTTGAATTTAAATGGATGGTCGTGAAGGAATACATAAAAGGGCTTGGTAGATATAAAAAGTCTTCTATCCACTGATCATCCATTTCTTCTGACAAAGGACATTTTAGCCCCTTTTCTTTAGCCAGCTGAAGTATTTCAGTAACTTTCGGTCGACCGTTCCCAGTGCTTGCCGAAATAGCTTGTAAACTCACATCATTATCGACCATTTTCATTCTTTTACGACAGTGAAAATTATACAAAATACCTCCGATACAATAGTTTTGCACATGTCTGTGCTCCTTTATTATATGGGAGGTACTGTTATTTTAGTTCAATTATTATTTTGATGGTAGCCTTCTTGACAATGTGTGGTGATCTTTGTGTCACTGGCTGGTAATAATCATGTCACTAATGATAATTCACAGTGGCGGATATCAATATTTTCTAATGATAATAGTAACTCATTAACAAAACTGCTATATAGTTATCTGCATCTTGAAAGAACCGTCAGTACTTTTTCTTTACTGATTATACCAATTAGTAAAATATACTTTAGAATCTGATTTGTCACACTAAGCTAGACAAATCAGACGATTACAACAATGAATGCGGACAATGAAATAATCAGTAAAAGCTGCAGCTGCCCCTTATTCATTACAAGGAGCAGCTTTTTTTGAATGTTTCATAAGGTCTATTTTTTAAATTTCTTTGACACAGAATTTTGATGGAGATGACCTCGATGTTCTGAAAGGTTTACTCTAGACCTAATTCTTTTGTACGCTTCCTCAGAGATTCCTCCTGGTCTACAATAGTCTGAGGCCAGTCAACGAATTTCCGCAACTCTTCAGGATTATAAACCACGTGCCCCGGTAAACTCTCGGGGAGCTTCAGCCAGTGCTTAGCGTAACGTCCTTTCGGATCGTAGCGAATGCCTTGACCCACTACATTAAAAGCGCGCAGTTCACGCATATCCGTTCCAACGCCTGCCTGATAGGCCCAGTTCCCGTAATTGCTTGCAGGATCGTAATCAATCAGCTGTTCTTCAAAGTATTTTGCCCCCCAAAGCCAGTTGACAGCAAGATTTTTCGTCAAAAAGCTTGCTACGTTTTGTCTTGCCCGATTACTCATGTAGCCTGTGGCATTCAATTCCACCATGGCCGCATCAACCAGCGGATAGCCGGTTTCGCCTTTTTTCCAGGCTTCAAAGTGCCTCAAGTCGTCATGCCAGATCAATTCCTTTTCCAACAAACCTTTCTTTAAAAATAAGCGCTCTTGCGTAGCCAGCATGAGCCACTGAAAATACTCACGCCAAAGTAATTCAAAAAACAACCAATAACTGGATTCATTTCTACCGTGTTCGGCTTCCATCTGCATAATAGTCTGATACACCCTTTTCGGCGATAAACAGCCGTTTGAAAGCCAGAATGACAGCTTGGAGCTGTCATCAAAAGAAAGCAGTCCGTCACGTGTCTCTTTGTAGGTGAAGAGGTGCTTCGGATCATCTACATAGGCATGAAGTCGTTCAAGACCTGCCGTTTCTCCACCCTTCACAATACCTGTGCTTCCGGGATATTTGTCCTTTAACTCTTCAAGAGCTATAGGCATTTTAACCAGTCTTATTTCGGGTTGTTTCCCCGATGCTTCCTGAATCACATCCCATTCTGATCCGGTGTATGGATGATTTTTTTTGGGAACAGACAGCTTTGTTTCAATTTTTTTTCTGAATCGTGTAAAGGACATGGGAAATGCCGCAAGTTCGACAGGCAGCTGATCACGCCTGAACAACATATGCCCCTCACTCACATGCCAGTTAGTCTCGGACATCTTTGCCATAAGTCTTGACAAATCCTGACGTTCCTCAAAACCCGGATGGTCATGCACAAAAACATGCTCAATACGCTGGTCGATCAGCCAATTCGATAAAACCGTTTTAATTTTTCCGTGTAAAATTGTAAGTCTGATTCCATAAGTATGCAGAGAAGTTGCCAAATCCTCCAGACTTTCAATCAAAAAGCGTCGTCTATTTGCTCCTATCCGCTTCATATTCAATAGGTCTTCTTCATCAAAACGCTCGTCCCACACAAATACGGCATGCACTCCTTCACCATTTTTAACCGCATTCAAAAACGGCTGATGGTCATGTAGTCTTAAATCGTGGCGAAACCAAATGGCATTCATCTTTACCCACTCCTCTATCACGCTGTATATGTTATTTCTACACTTCTCATTCTGATTTGTCAAATTAAGCTAGACAAAATATCTTCACTCATATAACTAAAAAATACTTCCAAAGGTGTTTGATACTTTAATGATTTTCTTGGAATATTATTTCTCTTGTCTGCAATGGAGGAAACAAACGATTGGTCGACTTGATTAAAGTCCATTTCTTTTGGCAAGCCATCTTTTCGGAGGAGACCGTTAGAATTTTCGTTTAAAGCGTGTTGTGAAGGTGTTCCAGGATCCGCAAAATAAATGGCGATATCGTGGCGGTTGCATAATGATTTCCAGTTAGAAAATTCTTTTCCACAATCAAACGTGATAGAGCGGAATAAGTTTCTTGGAATGACTTGAAACCAATGATTCATAGCTGTTTCAATGTCGCTGGCCTTATGTCCATCAGGTTTCAAGGTAATAATGACTTTCGACAAACGTTCCACTAACGTTATGACCGCACTTTTATGCTGGACACCTACAATGGTGTCGCCTTCTATATGTCCAAATTCTTTAGTGAATTGAGGGTAATCTTTCTCTCTTTCTGAGATATTCCGCTTGAAAGCCTGTTTTCCCCGACGTTCTTTATGACCATTTGGCTTTCTCTTCCCCTTCATTGGGAGTGTGGTTTCATCAAAGATTTTTTCTTTGAATTGGCGGTAAAGGGTACGAACAGAACACTTAATGGACTCTTCCGCCCGACCAATAATGACATCAGGAGTCCAACCTTGAGTAATTTTCTCTTTGATGTAGGTCTGTTGTTTCTTTGAAAGGATGATTTTATGACGGCCACAACGCTTCTTGTTTTCTTGGTACCGCTAGTAATAGTCAAGGGCTGTATGGCCTTCTTTAAAGAAATTAATGACGTTATAAATGGGTGTTCGCGTTCGATTCAAATAAGCAGCGATTTTCGCAACTGGGATACTTTTGTGGTAATAAGATTCTATCATCACTAGCTCATCCGTGGTAAGATGTGTGTAGGTCATTCGTGATCACTCCTATGTCTTCTTTTGTCGGAAATACATTTTGAGTGTACCACGAATGGCTTTTTTATTTGTCTAGCTTAATTTTAAAATCGGCGATTTAAAACATCTCAATACATGAAATCAGATAAAATAATGTATCGAAGAACTTACTTTGACAAGGTTTTTTCTCATCATTTTAATCAAAAAAGATAGAAACTTACTTTAAAAAATAAGTTTCTATCTTTCATAGTGCGTCCAAGCAGACCAAATAATGACTTCTTTTGCGTCATTATCTACCGAATAAACCAACCGGTGTTGAATGTTTAAACGGCGTGAATAGTTATCTTTTAAATTACCAACTAATTTCTCATAAGGCAGCGGATTTTGAAACGGATTCTCTTTTAATACGTCCATTAAATCTTTAAATTTTTGATCTAAATGAGCAGATTTTAAATTTTTAAGGTCTTTCATAGTTGATTTTGCTAATTTTACAGAGTATCCCAATCGATATCCTCCAATGCAACAAATTCATTTTCTTGTTCACGCTGGTGAATCACATCAGCTACTCCATAAGAATGAAGGTACAAGGTTTCTTGAATAGCATCCCAGTCTTTTTTACTGACCATAACCGCTTCACTTTCTTCATTTTTTCCTGAGATATAAACGGGTTCATTAGTTTTATTAACGTCTTTCAATAATTGGTAAAAGACTTTTCTAGCTTGACTAGGGTTTACGATCGACATAAACTATTCCTCCTTTTAGTTTCTTTTATTATAACGTACTTATTCAAGTACGTCAAAACGATATGAATACATGAAAATGCTTAAAATAGTGTATGTAGAATCTTATTTTACTAAGGTTCTTTTTTATCAGTATACCTAATACAATTAATTTTTAGTTACACTGGTGAAAGGGAGGTGACTTATGGGAATCTTTAAAAGTATGATAGAATTTAAATGGCCTATATTGCTTTTTGAATTAATTTTTTTGATTGGTGGAATTTTGCTAATAACTACCGGAATTAAAATACAAAAACAAAGCCAAACCTCAGCTTTAATTAGTATAGTTATAGGGACAATAATTACGTTAATTTCACTTTATATACTCTTTTGGACATTTATAGTTGGATATAATTCTTAACGAGCTGAGATTTACCAATTCTAATTACTTAGATACATGAAATTACATAGAATCATGTATTGAAAGACAAGAGATTAATTTGTACGATTTCTACCGTTTTTTTCTGTTATTATAAAAATAAAAACCAATCAAAATTAATAACAATATAGGTATTCCATAAGCTAAAACTCCTACTAATCGATCTGCTAAAAACAAAATAAAAAACCTCTTTTCAATTTTTATTTATAGTATGACATAAATCAAGGAAATATATTCGTCTAGGTTAATCTTAAATTTGTTTTTTTGAAATTACAATACATGAAATTATATAAAAACGTGTACCAAGAATACTGTCTCTATAGGGTTCTTTTTTTATAGTGACCTTCAATATAGGAACGTATGATATAACGAATGAAATCATGTATCGCTTTTGTTAGAGGAGAGGACTTTTAAATGAGCTACAATATCCAACCATTATATACTCAACAAGAAATAAACGCATTTTTATTCTGTTTAAGACGCAATAAAAATGCGGATCAGGTCAGAAAGATTCATGACAATAAAAACATGACGAAAGAGAAATTCGCCGGCTTCAAGTATTTGACCCTATACAGATCCAATGCCAACTAGGCTACGTTTATGCTTGATAGGGCGTTGAATGATAATGAACTTCTCACTCTTCTTATTTTTTAATTATTACCGTAAAGCATTAACTTTTCAGCTATTTGACCTAATTTACGATTGTTTTTTAATTGAATCACATAGTGATCAGCCTTTGCTTCACGTAGATCATACAGGCCAAAAGTAGCAAACCCATTATCTCCACAACCTTTCTTTTTCACAAATCCCTTATAAAATATAAGATTTACTGGTCATATATATTAATAAGCAACCTACCTATTAATTTTAAATCACGCTGTTCAGCAATACGATAACCACTTTTGGTTATATCCGGAAGGCTGCCTTCTAAAATTTGAGTTATTTTTTCTTTGAAGTCGTAGATAGTAATTCCTTTATACACCGTTTCACCATCTGACAGCCAATCTTTATACACAGGAATGTCCCTGATCAAAACAGGTATTTTAGAAGCGAGAGCCTCAAGTAAGACTATACCCTCCGTTTCCTCATGTGTCAGAAACAAGAATAAATCACTTCCGCAATAGGCATCTCTCAAATCATTTCTATTTACATAGCCGGGGAAATGAAGATTTGGCAAAGACTTTTCAATTATTTCCCTTACTGAATGTGGGACAAGATGTGAGTTTGTATATCCAAACCAGTAAAACTGATATTCCGGCATTTGCTCTGCTATCTTTACAAAGTCTAAAATACCTTTTCTTTCAATATAGTGCCCAACTGAGATGATTGCTTTTTCTTGTTCCTTCAAGTCGTATTTATCACGGAACCTTTTGCGTGCATCGTAATTCCGTTCAAAATAATCAATATCAACTCCATTGGAAAGGCTAAATATAGGACGTTTTAATCCATAACTCTCTAATAACATTTTTGAATACTCTGTAGGTGTAATAACGATATCAGCACTATTATAGCAATAAATTATCCATTTTTTTAAAATTGGTGCAAGCAAATTTGAACCCCGAAAAGAATTTTTAAAATCTTCCATAGTAGAATGTGCATAGTAAATAACCTTTTTGCTTTTCCTCTTTGACATTATGCTCATGATTCGGGAATCCGGAAAAATAGTATTAAGATGAATAATATCAAAATCATCTCTGCTATCCATAGTATAAGGAATACCTAATAGTTTTAAGGTCTTTTCCTGTTGGCGTACCGCTTGTCCTATACCGCTTTTATTCACTATCTTCAAAGATCCTGAATACAATAAAACCTTCATTTATCTTGCCATACAAAATAAACATATCTTAGTATCATCATGCTTTTCCTCCTTAAATTAATTGAGCAGCTGAACTAACCATTGGAAAACGGCGTTTAGTCCAAAACTATAAGCTGCTATTCCAAAAGGCTTTCCTAATAGAATGATCAGTGTAAATTTTAATAATCTCATTTTTGTTGTCCCAGCGAGATAACACAAAAAATCATCTGGAGCAATCGGGAAAATAATTGCTAGTGTAAATAAAACTGAAAAGTTTTTATTTTCTGTCCATTTCATGTACTTGCCATGCAATCTAGGGATAAAGAGTGATTTAATTATTCGCATACCATACCGTTTAGCAATCAAAAAAGCTAAAACCGATCCTATACATATGCCAACATAGTTATAAATAAACCCCATTTGAGGCCCAAATATCACTAATCCCCCGAGCATTCCGATTCCACCAGGTAAGATAGGAAACACAACTTGAATAGCTTGAAAAACAACAAATATGATTGGTGCCCATATACCAAACTTTTCAAGGTAGGCATTTAATGCACTTTCCGAGTATAAAATTTTTGTATACATACCGTAAACAATAAAAAATATGAATGCTACTGTAATTAAAACGGCCAAAACATCCATTTTTTTCCTCTTGTTTTTACTTTCCATAATCGATTACTCCTATTGTATTTATTGCGCACTATCCTAGTCAGATGTATCCCATAGCTTTTAATGATGATGATTTATTGTAGTCTGATAAATTTGTTCAACTCTCTTTGCAAAATCATTTGAAGAACAGTTACCTTTTACAATTTCTCTAGCATTTTTACTTAAACGCTTTTGTAGCCCTTCTTTTTCTAGTATCTCATCTAACTTCTCTTTAAACTGTTGAAATGATTGATATTCCCAACCATTTACACCATCCACAATCACGTTTTCCAGACATTGATCTTTTCTGCAAAGAGCCGGAATCCCGTTAGCTAATGCTTCTATATAAGTCAATCCTTGTGTTTCGCTGTTTGATGCACTAACAAATAGATCCCCCAATTGGTAATAAGAACTCACTTCTTGTGAACAAATCATTCCTGTAAAAATAACATGATTGGAAATACCCAAATCTATTACGCGTTTTTCTAATGCTGCGCGATGTGGTCCATCACCCACTATTAGCAAGGTGATATTCTGTCTGTTTAATTGTGAAAAAAAGAATAATATCTCTTCTAGATTTTTTTCTTTTGCTAGTCGCCCGACATATATAAGCACACGGTCATTAGAGGGAATACCTACCTTGCTCCGAAGTCTTTCTTTTTCTATGTCATCCAACTGGATTTTAACTCTCTCTAAATCTATCCCTGTTGGCACAACTTGTATTTCTTGTTTCACGCCGTAGTCAACTAGTAAGGAACGCACTTTATCAGTAGGCGCGATTACACACTCACTGTGACTCAAAACTTGTTTAGTAAAAATTGCAACCATCTTTTTACCCCATTTTTTATTCGGTGAAAAATAATGAGTATAATCTTCATATAAAGTATGATAAGTATGAATAATTGGTATATCAACTTCCTTTGCTATCTGTTGTGCCATAAAAAATGTACTAAATTCACATTGCGAATGGATGATATCTGGATACCAGTTAACTAATTCCTGAATATATTCCTCATCAACAGAAAAGGCCAGCCTTGCATTAGGATATATTTTACCAACACCAGTAGATCCAATATATATAACCCCATCTTTATGTGATGACTTCCTATTCCCTGATAATGTGAGTATTCTGACCTCATGCCCTAGTTTTTGTAACCCATTCTGTAAATTGACTATAGATGTGACCACTCCATTTATAGCAGGGACGTACTGATCAGTTGTAATTAAGATTTTCAATCGTCTTCCCGCCTTTATAGTTTTATTTATGTCTATCATCTTGAATGATTCATATTAAGAGTTTAAATAACGACTAAAAAATCTTTTTTTCAATCTATCTTGCTACTAACAAATTTTTTTTGGTTTATATCTACCTTCTTTAACTTTCTTGTTTAGACAACCTGAATTCAATTAATTAACTTACAAGATGTTATACTGGGACCAATGAAGTTGGAAATAGTGAGACCTTACTTAATTTTAAACTAATTTTCTAAATAAAAACAATCATATACTTAATTATAAATTATTTGAATTAATCTGCGTATAGTAAAAGTATCAAATTTAAAGGAGACTACATATGACTATTTTATTCCTGTACTACAATGAAGGGGTTGTTCTAAAAGCATATGAACTAGAAGAACACTATTTTGTATAATTTAGCTTTCTTGAATTATGTGAACCATATTCTAGCCCTAATAAGCTTTTTGCTATTGAATTATCAAAAGAATTAGCTGATCTTCACACTAAAGATTTGCAAAATTTAAAGAAAATGCTTAAATTCGATGAAGATTTAAATTCTCCTTTTTCCTAAAATAATTTACTTGTTAGTTTACTATACTCTTTTCTAAAAATAATATATGTTTTTAAATGGAAAAGTATAAATTAGCATGCATTATTTACTTGGAGGAGTACCTATGAAGAAAATAAGATTCCTTACTCTTATGCTATTATTTGCTTTATTTTTTACTGTAATTAAAGATGTTGAAGCTGCAAGTTCGGTTCAGGTTCATTTTTTTAATATTGGTCAAGGTGATGCTACCCTGATTTAAACGCCTAATGAAAATATATTAATTGACGGTGGCGATAAAGGTAAAGGTCCCGAGGTTGTTAAGTACTTAAAGAAATATAAAGTTACTACTTTAACTACGGTTATATCCGCTCACCCGGATGCTGATCACGTCAGTGAATTAGCTTATGTCATTAAAAACATGAAAGCGAATAAAGTTTATGCACCGAATATAAGTTATACTACTCAAGCATATAATGATTTTCTTTTATCAGTAAAAAACAAAAAATTAAAAATTACGGTTGCTAAACAAGGAGTTGAAACTCCTACAATAGCCAAAGATATTACGTTGAAATTTCTTGCTTCAGTAAAAACATATGCTAAAAGTGATTTGAATAACTGGAGTGCTGTTTTACATCTTAAACATAATAAAAAAGCATTCTTATTTATGGGTGATGCCGAAGCAAAAGCAGAAACCGATATGCTAGCAAAAAATTTAATTTCTAAAGTTGACGTTTTAAAAGTTGGTCATCATGGTTCTAAAGATTCAACAACTGCAAACTTATTAAATAAAGCGAAACCTACATATTCTGTCATTTCTGTAGGTAAAAATAGTTATGACCATCCTACTTCAACTGCTTTAAATCGATTAAAAGCTGTAAAATCAACTGTCTATCGAACAGATAAATCTGGTAATGTTATATTTACATCTAATGGTTCAAAAATTACGGTAAAGACGGTGAAATAAAAATGAAAAAAGGTATTATTGATCGTTTTGAAGGTAACCTAGCAGTAATAGAATTTGATTCTGACATGCGTGATATTCCCAAAAAAAAAGTTACCTGAAGGTAGTGAAGTTGGTGACTTGCTTATTTTCGATGGTGATTCGATTACTATTGATAAAGCTGGTACGGATAAATTAAGAACAGAAATAGAAGCTCTGATAAAAGAATTATTCGAAGAAGAATAGAGTTTTCCCGTATAGAAATAGCTCTGCCCTTTCCAGGGTAGAGCTATTTCTTTGTTAACAGCTTTTAAAGAACAATTTGTATCTATAAATTATCAGTATCAGCATCGTTGTGATAAAAAGAAGTTGATTATGCTTCTAAAATCTATAAAGCACAGAGTTGGTCACATCTACGAAAAATTTATATTAAATCTAAGAGTGAAGCAACTGAATTAATCAAATAATTAGGAATAATTGTTTACCTAAAATATCTCCTCAGGTTTTCTGTAATCCAAATGCTTTTTTATTATTTGAAAGTGGGGCAAATGTAAAAGATGTACAAGAAAGTTTAGGACATACAAGTATTCAAATTACTTTAGCTATTTTTACCCACGTTACTAGAAAATCAAAAAATAATATAACCGAAAATTTGCTAATTACGCTACTCGTTAAGCAGAAAAGGTCAATAAAAAAAAGACACTCTCCAAATATTGGAAAGTGCCTTTGAACATTGTAATTGAATGGTACTCGATTTCTCGCGAAATCTCCGTCCCATACTGTATCCGTAAGCGAATGAATTCGCAACGGCTCCAGCAATATTAACGTTTTGAGAATTGTGAAGCTTTACGCGCTTTTTTAAGACCTGGTTTTTTACGTTCAACCATACGTGGGTCACGAGTTAACAGACCTGCTGCTTTTAAAGCAGTACGGAAGTCTGGATCAACTTGTAGTAACGCACGAGAGATCCCATGACGGGCTGCTCCTGATTGTCCAGTGAATCCACCACCATTTACGTTTACATGTACGTCGTAGCTACCTAAAGTTTCTGTAAGAGCTAAAGGTTGTTTAACAACTTCGTGTAAATATGGGAATGGGATATATTCAGTGATGTCTCTTTTGTTCATGATGATTTTTCCAGTACCTGGTACTAAACGTACACGGGCAGTTGAATTTTTACGTCTTCCTGTTGCAATATATTGTGCTTGTGCCATCGATATTCCCTCCTTAAATTAAGTTTGTGATGTCTAATACTTCAGGTAATTGCGCTTGGTGATTATGTTCTGCTCCACCGTAAACATGTAATTTCATGCCTTGAGCGCGACCTAAAGTATTTTTAGGAAGCATACCTTTGACAGACAATTCGATTAATTTACGAGAATCTTTAGTACGTAATGCACCAGCAGAGATTTGTTTCAATCCACCTGGATTACCATCGATGTTACGGTAATAGATTTTGTCAGTTGCTTTTTTACCAGTTAATTTCGTTTTGTCAGCGTTGATTACGATTACGAAATCACCTGTATCAACATTTGGTGTGTAAGTTGGTTTATTTTTTCCACGTAAAATAGCTGCGACAACACTTGACATACGTCCCATTGGGATATCAGTTGCGTCTACCACATACCATTTACGTTCTACTTCATTTGGTTTTGCCATATAAGTTGTACGCACGTTTTATTCCTCCATATTCTTATCTGTTTGTTTGAATGCACAATAAGTTTCCGGGGCTCATCGTGGGGGCAAACAATACCATTTAATATTTTAACCTTTATAATGAATTTTGTCAATTATTTTAATAGAAATAAATTAATTTTTTCATATCTTGAAAATTTTGGATAGGCTTATCGATTTTATATTTTTAACAATGGGGTATGGTGTCACAAGTTTAGTTGTAATTTCTGGAGGAATAGGGGTTGCTTGTAGCTATGTCAAGGATTTAATGCGAATTACAAAGCATTAACGCTTTAGTGCTTATGCTTTGTTTGAGGCTTAAAAGTCTGAAGATTAAGGGTTTCAAGCTTCAGGCGTTCCCATAGCTTTCCACAAGCAAACCCGTCCATTCCAGAAGAAATTTTAGTTTAATCTACCTACACTATTTAGTTTGTACTGCTCTATTTTTTAAAACTACGAACTTTTCATATCAACTGTAACGACTAATCTAAAAAGTAAGCCATCAATAGGTCATCAATAAACTGGCCTTCGATCCAAAATTCATCTTTCAAACGCCCTTCTACTTGGAAGCCGTTTTTTTGATATAAGTGGATCGCTGCCGGGTTCGTAGACAATACGCGCAAGCTTAATTTGTGGATTCCTTGTTTAACCGCTAAAGCCTTGATAGCCGTTAGCAAGGCTGTTCCTACACCTTTACCTTGAAAAGCTGGATGAACGCCTACATCGACTTCCCATACCTTCTGGTGAGTCGTCAAGTTAGTTGGTGGATGGAATCCTAAAAATCCTGCTATTTCTTGGCTATTGGCTGCTAATGCGACTAGTTGGGAACCAGCGGAATAATGCTTCTGGTAATCCGCTACTGTTTCATAAGTCGTCACATGGGGCGTATTACCTAAATGCCAGATTTGATTTTCAATGGTTCTCAATTGGGGAAAGTCTTTTTGTTCACTTAACCGAATAATCCAATTCATTCTGCACCTGCTTTTCTACTACAATGCCTTCTTGATGATCAAAGTCTTTTACAGCTTCTGATGCTTTATAATAGACTTCCATCAAATACAATCCTTGAGGTTTAGCAGTTGGACCAGCTTCATCGCGGTCTTGAACTGCCAGCAGCCGTTTGATCTCATCTGCCGGGCGCAGCCCATTAGCAATTTGCAGTAATGTGCCGACAAATATGCGGACCATATTGTACAAAAAGCCGTTTCCCCTAAAGGTAAAGATCAATTCATTGTTGAAGACATCTTTTACGACACTAGCTTCATAGACCGTGCGCACTTTGTTTTCTCTGCCGCTGTTGCTGGCACAAAAACTGGAAAAATCGTGTTTTCCTTCAATATCTTTTAGCGCATTTTCTAATTTTTCCATATCGATCCGATAAGGGTGATGCAACGTATACAACCGTTTAAACGGATCTGGGATCTCGTTTAGATCGATACGGTATTGATATTTCTTTCCAGATGTATTGTAACGGGCATGAAAATCAGTCTCGACGATCGAAACGTCTTTCACAAAAATCTCATCCGTCGTTAAACTGTTTAATGCACGCTGCATATTTTTAGCTGGGATCATAAACGGGTAATCAAAATGAATGACTTGCCCTTTGGCATGTACCCCAGAATCGGTCCGTCCTGATCCGTAAATGATTACTTTTGTGCCTTTAGTCATGATTTTCAAAGCTTTTTGGATCTCGCCTTGCACTGTACGATCGTGTGTTTGGATTTGAAACCCAGCAAAATGTGTTCCGTCGTATTCCACGATCATTTTATACCGTATCCATTCCATTTGTTCAACTCCTTTTAAACTAACTTGTTCTTAGGGCATTAAAAGTCAAAGAACCTTTCATAGCTTAGCAGAAAGGTTCTTTTTCCTCTTGCATCAATTTCGCAATACGACTAATCCGACTGTCAGTAAAGCATACGCCATCATAGCGGTCGTGTCACGTGAGACCCACTCGAGTTGACGGTATTTCGTTCGTCCTTCGCCGCCTTTGTACCCTCTGGCCTCCATGGCTGTTGCCAATTCTTCTGCACGGTTAAAGGAACTGACGAATAATGGGATCAAAATCGGAACGATGGCTTTCATTTGTTGAAAAATATTGCCTTCTCCAAAATCAACTCCACGAGCACGTTGGGCATTCATAATTTTTTCTGTTTCATCCATCAATGTCGGCACAAAGCGCAATGCGATCGACAACATCAAGGCAATTTCGTAAACAGGTACTTTAACGACTTTCAAAGGACGCAATAAATATTCGATCGCATCCGTTAATGATAACGGCATAGTGGTCAATGTCAGCAATGTCGACATGAAGATGATCAAGACAAAGCGGCAAAAGATAAATACTCCGTTCAGCAAACCTTCTCGAGAGACGATGATCGGACCCCAATCAAAGTAGACCGTACTTCCACCCGTAAAGAGCACTTGCAAGACGACCGTAAAGAGGATCAGCCAGATCAGCGGCTTGATGCCATTGATAAAGAAACTCAACTTGATCGTCGATAAGCCGATCGCTGTTAATGCGAACAGCAATAACAGCAGATAGGTTTGCCAATTATTGGCTAAGAATATGATTCCGATAAAAATAACAGTACTTAAGAGTTTGGCACGCGGATCTAATTTATGGATCCACGAATCCCCAGGAATGTAACGGCCAAAAATCAATTTATCCATCATTCAGCATCACCTGCTTTTGAATCATTTGGCTGCTGTTTCAAGGCTTTAGCGATCTCATCCGCTAAATCAGCTGTTGTTAATGGCAATCCATTGAAGACAAGACCTGTTTTTTGGCTCAAGAGGCTGCCGAATGAAACTGTTGCAGGAACACCTAATTGTTTCGATTCAAGCCAAGCTGCGTCTTTAAACACGTCTTTAGGCGCACCTTCTTTAATGACCGTACCTTTTTCAAGTACCACCATATGATCTGCGTAATTTGCTACGTCATCCATTTGATGTGTGACCAAGATGATCGTCAATCCTTGCGTTCGATATAATCGATAGAACATATCCATCATTTCTTTTCGTCCTTGCGGGTCTAAACCAGCAGTCGGTTCATCTAAGACCAACACTTCAGGTTCCATCGCTAAAACGCCGGCAATTGCCACACGTCTCATTTGGCCACCAGACAGGTCAAATGGTGAGCGTTCCATATAAGACTCATCTAAGCCCACAATTGGCAGCATACGCTTAGCTAATGCAATGCCCTCTTCTTCAGTAGCGCCAAAGTTTTTTGGTCCAAAAGCGATATCCTTTGCGACAGTTTCTTCGAATAATTGCGATTCAGGAAATTGGAAGACGATCCCCACTTTCTTGCGGATGCCTTTCAAATTCTTATTGTTTGATTGTGATGTGATGACACGGTCGCCAATGGTCACCGTTCCTTCACTTGGTTTCATCAGTGCGTTCAAATGTTGCAGCACGGTTGATTTCCCACTGCCGGTGTGACCTACTAGAGCTGTAAAGCTGCCTTCTTTGATATGTAGATCGATATCGTAAAGGGCTTTATTTTGGAAAGGTGTTCCTTTTTGGTAAGTATAGCCTACTTTTTCGAAAGTAATGTCCATAGCCAGTCCACCATCCCTTCCTCAGTCAAATAATCTGCTGGAACCTCAATACCGCGATCTCGCAGATCACTTTTCAGCTTTTCAGCAAATGGCAGATCAAGACCCATTTCAATGAGTTGTTCGCCATAAGAAAAAATCTCTTCAGGCGTTCCTTCTTTTACCAATTCGCCATTTTTCATCACTAATACACGGTTAGCATTTGCCGCTTCATCGATGTCATGTGTGATCGATATAACGGTTAAATTCGCTTTTTCTTTGATCTCCTTGACCGTAGCCAGAACTTCTTGTCTGCCTTGAGGGTCAAGCATACTGGTAGCTTCATCCAAAATAATGATCTGTGGGCGCAAAGCTACTACACCTGCAATAGCTACCCGTTGTTTTTGTCCACCAGACAAACGAGCCGGTTCTTTTTCCATAAAATCTTGCATATTCACTCGTGTGATCGCACTTTTAACGCGTTCGATCATTTCATCTCTAGGAATGCCTTGGTTTTCTAGTCCAAAGGCAACGTCATCTTGCACGGTCGATCCCACAAATTGATTGTCCGGGTTTTGAAAAACCATTCCAACCATCTCACGGATATCCCAAATGTTTTCTTCGCTTAAAATAAGCCCGCCAACCGTCACCTCACCTTGACTAGGAGCAACCAATCCATTAATGGTCTTTGCAAGCGTTGATTTACCAGAACCATTATGACCAATGATCGCGATCCATTCGCCTTCTTCGATTGACAGAGAGATATTGCTTAGCGCTGGTCTATCATCGGTTTCATGATACTGATAAGAGATATCTTTTAACGTTATAATTTTATCCATTGAACATTCCTCACGTTCTTTACACTGAAAAAAGAATGCTTTCTCATCCAGTTTTTTAAATACAAAGTTAGTTAAGCCTAACAAAAAATAAGGCACGTTGCAATAAGCTCAAAAATTATCCCTTTTGTTAACTCTTAAATCACTTATTGCCTTAACAGTATAACATTACACAATCTTTTTCGGGGGGTGTCATGACATTATTTAACAGAATTTTTAATATTTTTATGAAAAAACCTTATTTTAAAATTGATTTCCTCTTTCATGGATGAATGAACACATTTTATGGCTCTACTTGTTCATGAGAGCCACCTTGAGGAAAGAGCGACAAGTCTTTTAGGTCTCACTCATCCCATGAAGCGCTGTTGCATAGACAAGTGACACCTATTCTTTTCTCCACTTGTTCGTCAAAGAGCATTTTTACCCCTTATCCACGAAGGATAGCGACCCCATAGCTCCACAAGCAAACCCTTCCATTTTAGAATAAATTTTATTTTAAAATACCAACACTATTTGTCATATAATCCTATTGTTTAGCATATATATCTTTTTATACTAAAAAAGGAAACAAATATATGGACACCCCCACCTATTTGTTCCCTTTCTTAAGACAAAAAAAAATCACTTTCTTTTGATGAATTTACCCCTCTTGAATGAGCAATCTCAGTTCAAGAGAAGTTTCGAGCTAGACTTAGGACCAAAGTTTATTGATCCCATCATCATAACACTCTTTACATACATCCAAAAAGTGAAGCAAATTGAACTTAACTATTTTTCATATGCACTAAATACACGCGGCAACTCGTCATTTTAGCAGCATCTTCAAAATTAAACTAATTCAATAATAACCATTGGTGCAGCATCGCCGCGACGTGGTTGAGTTTTCATGATACGTGTGTATCCACCTTGACGCTCAGCGTAACGTGGAGCAACATCGCTAAATAATTTCTGTAAGACTGATTGAACAACGATATCTTCGCCTTCTTCTTTAACAGAAGCGACTTCATTGCGTACGTATTCTGCAGCTTGACGGCGTGCATGTAAATCGCCTTTTTTGCCTAAAGTAATCATCTTTTCAGTTGATTTACGGACTTCTTTAGCACGAGCTTCAGTTGTTACGATGCGTTCGTTGATGATCAAATCAGAAGTTAAGTCGCGTAGCATTGCTTTACGTTGTGAACTTGTACGTCCTAATTTACGGTAACCCATTGTACATTTCCTCCCTTGTTACAGTACTAGTCGTCTTGGCGTAAGTTTAAGTCTAATTCAGCTAACTTAAATTTCACTTCTTCAAGTGATTTACGTCCTAGATTACGTACTTTAATCATTTCAGCTTCAGTTTTATCAGTTAACTCTTGAACAGAATTGATTCCAGCACGTTTCAAACAGTTGTATGAACGAACAGATAGATCAAGTTCTTCAATCGTCATTTCAAGCATTTTTTCTTTATGCGTTTCTTCTTTTTCTACCATGATTTCAGCTTTACGAGCTTCATCAGTTAGATTTACAAAGACGTTTAAATGTTCTGTAAGAATTTTAGCTGCTAGACTTACAGCTTCTTCTGGACTAATCGAACCATCGGCCCAAACATCAAGTGTTAATTTGTCAGAAATATTTTTTTGACCCACTCGAGTATTCTCGACTTGATAATTCACACGACTGACAGGGGTGTAAATTGAATCGATTGGCAATACGCCGATAGGCATATCATCTTGTTTATTATGTTCAGCTCTTACATATCCTCGTCCTGATTTTGCTGTCATGCGTATATGGAAACGTGCGCCTTCTGCAACTGTACAAATGTACAAGTCAGGATTTAAAATTTCAACATCGCTATCATAAATGATATCGGCTGCTGTTACAACAGCTGGACCTTTAACATCGATTTCAATCGTCTTGTCTTCACCAGAATATAACTTGAGAGCAAGTTTTTTAATATTTAAAATGATTGATGTTACATCTTCAACAACACCATCGACAGTTGAAAATTCATGTAATACACCATCAATTTGAATAGTAGTTACTGCTGCTCCTGGAAGAGAAGACAACAAAATACGACGTAGTGAGTTACCTAGCGTTGTACCATAACCGCGTTCAAGTGGTTCTACAACGAATTTACCAAACTTGGCATCATCGCTTATCTCAATCGTTTCAATTCTTGGTTTCTCAATTTCGATCATTCTATCTATACCCCTTTCAAAACGTTAAGTTCATGTTAATGAGTGCTACCTACAATAAATGAAGCGGCTCTCAATTAAACACGACGGCGTTTTGGAGGGCGGCATCCATTATGAGGAATTGGAGTTACGTCACGAATTGCTGTAACTTCTAGACCTGTAGCTTGTAAAGAACGGATTGCTGCTTCACGACCAGAACCTGGTCCTTTAACTGCAACTTCTACAGTTTTCATTCCGTTTTCCATACTTACTTTAGCAGCTGCTTCTGCAGCCATTTGTGCTGCAAATGGAGTAGATTTTTTTGATCCGCGGAATCCTAAAGCTCCGGCTGAAGACCATGCAATCGCATTTCCATGTACATCTGTAATCATTACAATCGTATTATTAAAAGTAGAACGAATATGTGCAACTCCGCTTTCTACATTCTTTTTAACACGACGTTTACGTGTAACTTTTTTTGCCATGAGGTTACCTCCTTACTAGTGTTTTATTTTTTCTTGCCTGTAATTGATTTAGCTGGGCCTTTACGAGTACGCGCGTTGTTTTTCGTGTTTTGTCCACGAACTGGTAAACCACGGCGATGACGTATACCTCGGTATGATCCGATTTCAATCAATCGTTTGATATCTTGGCTTACTTCACGACGAAGGTCACCTTCAACTTTTAATTTATCAACTGTCGCACGAATAGCGTCTAATTGATCATTTGACAATTCACGTACACGAATTTCTTCTGATACGCCAGCTTCTTTTAATATTTCTTGAGCTGTGTTTTTACCGATTCCATATATATAAGTTAGAGAAATTACTACACGTTTATCACGTGGAACATCTACACCTGCAATACGAGCCATTAACAATTACACCTCCTGTTTTTTTAAAATGATTATCCTTGGCGTTGTTTGTGTTTAGGGTTTTCGCAAATCACCATAACACGTCCTTTACGACGGATAACTTTGCATTTGTCACAAATTTTCTTTACTGATGGTCTTACTTTCATGAACTATACCTCCTATTTTATTGACGGAGTACAATTATTTAAAGCGATAAGTTATGCGACCACGTGATAAATCGTACGGGGACAACTCAACTGTTACTTTGTCTCCTGGTAGGATTCTAATGTAGTGCATTCGGATTTTACCTGAAACGTGAGCCAATACAACATGGCCATTTTCAAGTTCGACTTTAAACATTGCATTCGGCAAAGTTTCAACGACTATTCCTTCAATTTCAATGACATCGTCTTTCGCCACGCCTAGTACCTCCTTAAAATTGTTTCGCATTTTCACGCGATAAACAGTGAGCGCACTTAGCCCTCACCTTCTATTTTTTTAATCTTCTTATAATAACACAACATATCAGCATTGAAATGTCAACACCTCGAATATTGTACCACAAATTAAATATAGTGACAAGTAGCCTCGCTCGATTACTAATCAAACAACTTTAATCGTGAGTTAGCTGGCAGTGATTTATATCAAGAAAATAATGAAGCCATTGTTCCTCTGTTCAATTACTTAGCGTTCTCAATTATGTTTTGGACATTTTTAAAAACATCTTTAACATCTTCTTCACCATTTACAGTGTACAACACATTACGTTCTTTATAAAAGTCTAGTAAAGGTTCGGTCAACTCAAGGTTAACACTAATACGATTTTCAACTGTTTCAGGTTTATCGTCGTCTCTTTGATAGAAATCATGTCCGCCACAACGATCACACGTACCTTCAACCACTGGTGGTTTATTGATTTTATGATAAGTCGCGCCACATGAACGACAAATGATCCGTCCAGTTAAACGTTGCATTAAAATATCTTTATTAACACTGATGTAAACAACAGCATCTAATTTTTTGTTTAGATCTTTTAAAATTTCTTCCAAAGCGTGCGCTTGGTTAAGCGTTCTTGGAAAACCATCTAATAAAAATCCATTTTCAGTATCTGCTTCAGCCAAACGTTCTTTTACAATTCCGTTTGTAACTTCATCAGGCACCAAATCACCTTTGTCCATATAAGCTTTAGCTTCTAATCCTAAGGCTGTTTCATTTTTGATTGCAGCTCGGAACATATCCCCTGTTGAAATATGCGGCACATGATATGTGTCAACAATTTGTTCAGCTTGCGTTCCTTTTCCTGCACCAGGAAGACCCATTAAAATGAGATTCATAATTTCCCTCCTTAAATGTAAGAATGAGTGCCGAGGAAAATCCCCAACACTTACTTCTTATTGTATAAAGCCTTGATAACTTTTTTTAGACATTTGACCTTCAAGTTGTCTCATAAGTTCTAATGCAACACCAACTACGATAAGTAGGCTAGTACCACCTAGAGAAACAGATTGAGGTAAATCCCAAATGTTTGACGCAAGTATAGGCAGTATTGCAATAACACCCAGATAGACCGCTCCGACTGTACTCAACTGTGATAACGTTGTTGAAATAAAATCCTGAGTGGGTTTTCCAGGGCGCACACTAGGAATATATCCGCCTTGTTTTTGTAAATTCTCAGCGACTTTCTCTGGATTCACTTGAATGAATGCATAGAAATAAGTAAAGACTACAATTAAAACAGTATAAATAACTGCTCCGATTGGTTCTTGCAAATTAAATACTTTATTTAAAATAATAAACCACTGTGCATCTGCATTCGAAGCACTAAAGAATCCTAAGATCGTTTGTGGTGTCATAATAAATGAACTTGCAAAAATTACTGGAATAACACCAGCTGAATTTACTTTTAACGGCAAGTGAGTGTCCTGACCTGAGCCAGCTGAGCGTTTTGAGTATTGAACAGGAATCTTTCTTTTTGCATTTTCGACATAAACGACGGTTACAACAATTGCTACAAAAGCAATGGCAATTAAGACCGAGAAGAGAATAGCTTGCGCCATTTCATCTCCAGCATTTCTTATTTGCGAATTGTAAAAACCACTTAAATCAGAAGGTACTCGAGCAATGATACCTGAAAAGATAATCATTGATATCCCGTTACCAAAGCCTTTAACTGTAATTTGCTCACCAAGCCACATAACCAACATTGTTCCGGCAGTTAGCATAACGGCAATCATAAGGTACGTATCCGTGCCGGGATTGAGAACCAATCCAGATCCCGTTAGAGCGTTAAATCCGTACGAGATACCGATTGCTTGAACAAACGCCAAACCAACCGTTAAGTATCTTGTAACTTGATTTAATTTTCTACGACCTACTTCGCCCTGTTTTGCCCATTCAGCAAGCTTAGGAATAATATCCATCTGTAATAGTTGAACAACAATTGAGGCGGTTATATACGGAGAAACACCTAGCGCAAAAATAGAATAACTGTCTAATGCTCCCCCACCAAATGTATTTAACAAACTGAACAAAGAACTATTTGAGGATAGATCTTGTAAAGCAGCCGCATTAACACCGGGAACCGTTATTTTAGTTCCAAGTCTAAATACGATCAAAATACTTAAAGTGAAGAGAATTCTACTTCGAATGTCCTTTGCTTTAAAGGACTCTATAAGTAGTTTGATCATTTAGATCACCTCAATTGAACCACCAGCAGCTTCAATAGCTTCTTTAGCTGCTTTGGAGAATTTGCTTGCTTGAACAGTAAGTTTACGTTCAACTTTACCATTACCCAAAACTTTAATCCCTGATTTTTCAGATTTGACAACTTTTGTTTCTATGAATAATGCTGGTGTTACGATTGTTCCATCTTCGAAGCGGTTTAGAGCATCAAGATTCACAACAGCAAATTCTTTACGATTGATATTTGTAAATCCACGTTTTGGTACACGACGGAATAATGGTGTTTGTCCACCTTCAAATCCTAAACGTACGCCACCACCTGAACGAGAGTTTTGTCCTTTTTGGCCACGACCTGATGTTTTACCGTTACCTGATGAAGTCCCACGTCCAACGCGATTACGCACTTTACGAGATCCTTCTGCGGGTTGTAATTCATGAAGTTTCATATAGATTAGGCACCTCCTTAAATTAAAGTTTACTTACTTGTTCTCATACTTCTTTAACGTCAACTAAATGTGAGATTGTCTTTACCATACCAACAATAGCTTCGTTGGCAGGTTTAACTACAGTACTGTTGATTTTTTTCAAGCCAAGAGCTTTAACTGTATCTCTTTGGTTTTGAGGACGTCCGATAATGCTACGTTTTAAAGTGATTTCTAAATTAGCCATTTCTTAATGTCCTCCTTATCCTATAATTTCTTCTACAGTTTTACCGCGAAGTTTTGCAACATCTTCAACGCGTTTCAATTGTAGTAGGCCATCAACAGTTGCACGAATCATATTGATTGGTGTACTTGAACCTAATGATTTGCTTGTTACGTCTGCAACTCCAGCTAATTCCAATACGGCACGTACGGGACCACCAGCAGAAACTCCAGAACCGGCAACAGCAGGTTTAATAATGATGTTACCGCCGCTATAACGACCAATAACTGCGTGAGGAATCGTAGTATCAACCATAGGTACTACAATAAGATTCTTCTTAGCATCTTCAATTGCTTTACGGATAGCTTCTGGTACTTCTTGTGCTTTACCAGTACCGAAACCTACGTGTCCGTTTTTATCTCCGACAACAACAATAGCAGCAAAACGTAAACGACGTCCACCTTTTACAACTTTAGTTACGCGATTGATTGAAACGACACGATCTTCTAATTCCAAATGTGTTGGATCGATGTAAACCATGTGTGGTATTCCTCCTTTTTTTAAAATTCTAGTCCATTTTCGCGTGCAGCTTCAGCTAAAGCTTGAACACGGCCATGGTAAAGGTATCCACCACGGTCAAAGACTACTTCTTTAATACCTTTTTCTACAGCACTTTTAGCGATAGCTGTACCAACAGCTGAAGCTTGTGCTGATTTTGTTTCCCCTGAAACTTCTTTGTCTAATGAAGATGCACTTGCTAGCGTTACACCCGCTACGTCATCAATAAGTTGAGCGTAGATGTTTTTATTAGAACGGAACACGTTTAAGCGTGGGCACTCTGCAGTACCAGAAATTTTAGAACGTACACGACCATGTCTTTTCAGACGTAGTTTGTTTTTGTCTGGTTTTGTAATCACAATTGTCACCTCTTTAATTTTATGTTTGATTCTTTAGGCAGCCAGGCTATTATTTACCTGTTTTACCTTCTTTACGACGTACAACTTCGTCAGAATAACGAATTCCTTTACCTTTATAAGGTTCAGGTGGACGCGTACTACGAATGTTAGCAGCTAAAGCGCCAACTTTCTCTTTGTTCGTTCCTTTAACTACTACTTTAGTATTTGCAGGAACTTCAACACTTATTCCAGCTTCTGGAATAAATTCTACAGGATGAGAGTAACCAACGTTCAATACAAGTTTTTCACCTTGTATTTGTGCGCGGTAACCAACACCAACTAATTCTAATGTTTTTTCAAAACCAACAGTTACACCAACAATCATGTTGTTTAAATTAGCACGCATTGTGCCATGTAGTGCACGATTTACTTTCAAGTCATTTGGACGAGAGAAGTTAATTTCGTTGTCTTCTACATTCATTGTGATAACTGGGCTGAAAGAACGACTCAATTCACCTTTTGGTCCCTTAACGGTAACGATGTCCTCATTACGAGTAACCGTTACGCCTTCAGGGATAGTGATTGTTTTATTACCTATACGGCTCACAGCAATACACCTCCTTGATTATTCTTACTTATTACCAAACGTAAGCGATTATTTCGCCACCGATATTTTTTGTTCTTGCTTCTTTATCTGTAATAACACCTTCAGAAGTTGATACGATCGCAATACCAAGTCCGTTAAGAACTTTAGGTACTTCGCCAGCTTTAGCGTAAACGCGCAAACCTGGTTTAGAGATACGTTTCAATCCTGTGATAACGCGTTCGTTATCTTTTCCGTATTTTAAGAAAACGCGGATGATGCCTTGTTTGTCATCTTCCATGTATTCAACGTTTTTAATAAAACCTTCACGTTTCAAAATGTTAGCAATGTCTTTTTTAATTTTTGATGCAGGTGCTTCTAATGACTCGTGACGTGCTTGGTTAGCATTACGTACGCGAGTTAAAAAATCTGCAATCGGATCTGTCATGACCATTGAATTTAGCCTCCTTTATGCGAGTATCGTATTACCAGCTTGCTTTTTTCATGCCTGGAATTTGTCCTTTATAGGCAAGTTCACGGACGCAAATACGGCAAAGTTTAAATTTGCGGTAAACTGAGTGTGGGCGTCCACAGCGTTCACAACGAGTATATGCTTGAGTTGAGAATTTAGCAGGGCGTTTGTTTTTAGCAATTAGTGATTTTTTAGCCACGTAGTTCGCCTCCTATTATTATTTTTGGAATGGCATTCCAAGTTGTGTTAAAAGTTCACGAGATTCTTCATCTGTATTAGCAGTAGTTACAATAACAATGTCCATTCCGCGAGTTTTGTCTACTTTATCGTAGTCAACTTCCGGGAAGATTAATTGTTCTTTAACTCCTAATGTATAGTTACCTCGTCCATCAAAAGATTTATTGCTTATTCCGTGAAAATCACGTACACGAGGAAGTGAAACAGAAACCAATTTATCTAAGAAATCGTACATTCTGTCTCCACGTAGTGTTACTTTAGTTCCAATTGGCATACCTTCGCGTAAACGGAAGCCAGCAATTGATTTTTTAGCTTTAGTGATCAATGGCTTTTGACCAGAAATTACTGTTAATTCTTCAACAGCTTTATCTAAGTTTTTAGCATTTGATACAGCATCACCCACACCCATGTTAATAACGATTTTATTTACTTGAGGTGTTTGCATGATTGATTTGTAACCAAATTTTTCTACCATTGATGGTGTTACTTCTTTGATATACTTTTCTTTAAGGCGGTTCATGAAGTTCATACCTCCTTCCTTATCTATTATTTATCTAAAACTTCACCGGTTTTTTTAGAAATACGTACTTTTTTACCTTCTTCTACTTTAAAGCCAACACGAGTTGGTTCGCCAGTTGAAGCATCTATAAGCATAACATTCGAAACGTGTATAGGGGCTTCCATTTCAATGATTCCACCTTGTGGATTCGCTGAATTAGGTTTTTGATGTTTTTTCATAACATTAACGCCTTCTACGATTACACGATCTTTTTTAGGAAAAGCTTTTAATACAACAGCTTCAGTCCCTTTGTCTTTGCCAGTAATAACTTTTACTTTATCACCTGTTTTAATGTACATGTCTTACACGCACCTCCTTTGTGGATGGTAATTATTAAAGAACTTCTGGAGCAAGTGAAACGATCTTCATGAAGTTGTTGTCACGCAATTCGCGAGCAACTGGTCCAAAGATACGAGTTCCACGTGGGCTCTTATCGTCACGGATGATTACACATGCATTTTCATCAAATTTAATGTATGAACCATCTGCACGACGAGCTCCTGATTTAGTACGAACGATAACTGCACGAACGACTTCACCTTTTTTGACAACGCCACCTGGTGTTGCATGTTTTACAGTACAAACAATAACATCACCAATGTTAGCAGTTTTACGGCCTGATCCGCCTAAAACTTTAATAGTTAAGACTTCACGAGCTCCTGAGTTATCTGCAACTCTCAAACGACTTTCTGTTTGGATCACGGTTGTATCCTCCTTCCAGATTGGGAAACTAGGTTATTTGTTGTAAACCTTAAATAGTAACAGATTCTTCAACAACTTCTAATAAACGGAAATGTTTAGTAGATGATAACGGACGAGTTTCCATAATTTTTACGATATCGCCAATTTTGGCAGTACTGTTTTCATCATGTGCTTTATATTTTTTAGAGTATTTAATACGTTTACCGTAACGGCTGTGTTTCTTTTGAGTTTCAATTACGACAACAATGGTTTTATCCATTTTGTCAGAAACGACACGACCTTGATATACTTTGCGTTGGTTACGTTCTTCGCTCATTGTACGGTGACCTCCTTTGCCAATCAACTATTTTTGTAATTCCGCTTGACGTAACGCAGTTTTAATGCGTGCAATCGATTTGCGAACTTCACTTAAGCGAGCAGTATTTTCTAGTTGGCCAGTAGCTAACTGGAATCTTAGATTGAATAACTCTTCTTTAAATGCTTTTTCTTTTTCAACCATTTCAGCAGTGGTTAACTCTTTAAGTTCATTAGCTTTCATTCGATTCACCACCAATTTCTTTACGTTTTACAATCTTAGTTTTAATGGGTAGTTTATGAGAAGCTAAACGAAGTGCTTCACGAGCTACTTCTTCTGAAACTCCATCAACTTCAAACATGATTTTACCACGTTTTACTGGTGAGACCCAACCTTCAGGTGCCCCTTTACCAGAACCCATACGAACTCCAATAGCTTTAGACGTATATGATTTATGAGGGAAGATTTTAATCCATACTTTCCCACCACGTTTCATGTAACGTGTCATTGCGATACGAGATGCTTCAATCTGACGGTTTGTGATCCATTTTGACTCTAGAGCCTGTAAACCCCATTCACCAAAAGTTACTTCTTTCCCACCTTTAGCTTCACCGCGCATTTTACCTCTAAACTCACGACGGAATTTTACACGTTTAGGTACTAACATGATTATTTCCCTCCTTTCTCAGTGTTCTTTTTTACAGGAAGAACTTCTCCACGGTAGATCCAAACTTTGATGCCTAGTTTACCGTAAGTTGTAGCTGCTTCTTCCCATGCGTAGTCGATATCGGCACGCAATGTATGAAGTGGAACAGTTCCTTCTGAATGTGTTTCGCTACGAGCGATATCTGCACCATTTAAACGGCCAGAAACCATTGTTTTGATTCCTTTAGCTCCAGAACGCATTGTGCGTTGGATAGCTTGTTTTTGAGCACGACGGAAAGCAACACGGCTTTCTAGTTGAGTAGCAATTCCTTCAGCAACTAATTTAGCGTCTAAGTCAGGGCGTTTGATTTCCACGATGTTGATGTGAACTCGTTTGCCTGTTAAATCATTTAATTTTTTACGTAATGCATCAACTTCAGATCCACCTTTACCAATTACCATTCCTGGTTTAGCAGTGTGTACTGAAACGTTAACACGGTTAGCAGCACGTTCAATTTCAACTTTAGAAACAGAAGCTTCGCTTAGTTTTTTTGCAATATATTCGCGGATAGCGATATCTTCGTGTAAAAAGTTTGCAAAATCTTTTTCTGCATACCATTTAGAATCCCAATCGCGGATAATACCTACACGTAAGCCTGTTGGATTAATTTTTTGACCCACAGATTACCCCTCCTTTTTTTCAGATACCACAACTGTAATGTGGCTTGTGCGTTTCAAGATTGGAGCAGCTGAACCTTTTGCACGTGGACGGAAACGTTTCATCGTTGGTCCTTCGTTGACATAAGCTTCGCTTACTACCAAGTTTTCTACGTCTAAATCGTAGTTATGTTCTGCGTTAGCAATTGCTGACATCAAAACTTTTTCGATTGCTGGTGAAGCACCGCGTGGAGTGAATTTCAAAATTGAAATTGCCTCCCCAATGCTCTTCCCTCTAATAAGATCGACAACTAAACGAACTTTACGAGCTGCAATGCGAACAGTTTTTGCAGTTGCCTTAGCTTCTGTAATTTGTTCTGCCATATCGAGTTATCCTCCTCTCAAAATTAACGTTTAGTTTTTTTATCATCCGCAGTGTGACCGCGGTATGTTCTTGTTGGTGCAAATTCACCTAATTTGTGTCCGACCATGTCTTCTTGAATATAAACTGGTACATGTTTACGACCATCATAGACTGCGATTGTGTAACCAATGAAACTCGGGAAAATTGTTGAACGACGTGACCAAGTTTTAACGACAGATTTTTTTCCGCTCTCAGCTAGTGCATTCATTTTTTTCATTAAGTGTTCATCGACAAATGGTCCTTTTTTAAGACTACGACCCATGGGTGAACCTCCTTCCATTCCTTAGGAAAGTTGGTAAAACCAACTAACCTGATTTTATTTTGTTTTACGACGACGTGTGATAAATTTATTAGATTGAGATTTCTTATTACGTGTTTTCAATCCAAGAGCAGGTTTACCCCAAGGAGTCATTGGACCAGCATGTCCGATAGGAGCTTTACCTTCACCACCACCGTGTGGGTGATCGTTCGGGTTCATTACAGATCCACGAACAGTTGGGCGTTTGCCTAACCAACGAGAACGTCCGGCTTTACCAATATTGATCAATTCATGTTGTTCATTACCAACTGAACCGATTGTTGCACGACAAGTTCCTAAAATCAAACGAACTTCACTTGAATTCAAGCGGATCATTACGTATTTGCCTTCTTTACCTAACACTTGCGCGCTAGTTCCAGCAGAACGAATCAATTGTCCACCTTTTCCAGGTTTCATTTCAATATTATGGATTACAGTACCAGCAGGAATGTTATCTAACATAAGAGTATTTCCAACTTTGATATCTGTAGTATCTCCTGAAATGATTTGTTGTCCTACTTGAATTCCTTTAGGAGCAATGATGTATGTTTTAACACCATCGACATATTGTACTAATGCGATATTTGCTGTACGATTTGGATCGTATTCAATAGTTTTGATGATACCAACGATACCGTCTTTATTACGTTTAAAGTCAATTACACGGTAATTACGTTTATGTCCGCCACCACGGTGACGTACCATAATTTTACCAGCATTATTACGACCGGCTTTTCTTCTGTTTGGTTCTAACAATGTCTTTTCAGGCGTTGTTGAAGTGATTTCTGCGAAATCAGAACCAGTCATATTACGACGGCCGTTTGTGGTAGGTTTATACTTTTTGATTCCCACGTGTTTTCCCTCCCGATGTTTATTTTATAGCTTTAATTAAGCTTCAAATAAAACGATTTCTTTTGAATCAGCTGTTAAAGTTACGATTGCTTTACGACGTTTTTTTGTGTATCCAGTATGTTTACCCATACGTTTTAATTTTCCACGTACGTTCATGATGTTAACATTTGAAACTTTTACGTCAAAAATTTCTTCAATCGCTTGTTTTACTTGAGTTTTGTTTGCGCGAACATCCACTTCGAAAGTGAATTTTTTATTATCTTGAGCAGCCATTGCTGCTTCAGTGATAATTGGGCGCAAGATTACGTCACGTACATCCATTATTGAAGAACCTCCTCTAGCTTAGTTAGAGCAGTCTGTGTCAAAATCAATTTTTCATGCGCTACAACATCTAACACAGTAACGTTATCAAAAGCTACAATTTTAACTCCTGGAAGGTTACGAGCAGATAATGTTGCGAAATCATTGTCGTTTTCTACTACAATAAATGCTTTAGAATTAACGTTTAGATTTTTTAACACTTGTGCAAACTCTTTAGTTTTTGGTGCGTCAAAGTTCAATGCGTCAACAACGATTAAATCTCCACTTATTACTTTAGTAGAAAGAACAGATTTAATTGCTAAGCGACGAACTTTTTTTGGAAGTTTGTAGCTGTATGAACGTGGAGTTGGTCCGAAGACAATTCCACCACCGCGCCATTGTGGAGATCTGATTGACCCTTGACGAGCACGACCAGTTCCTTTTTGAGCCCACGGTTTACGTCCACCACCGCGTACTGCACTGCGGTTTTTTACTGAATGATTACCTTGGCGTAATGAAGCACGTTGCATGATGATTGCATCAAAAACAACATTTTCGTTTGGTTCGATACCGAAAATAGCGTCGTTTAAAGTTACTTCGCCATTTTGAGTACCATCTTGTTTAAATAAGGCTACGTTTGGCATTTCCTTGTTCCTCCTCTCTTAATTTTTATTTAGCTTTTTGAAAAGCTGATTTAATTTGGATTAAGGATTTTTTAGACCCAGGTACATTCCCTTTAATAAGAAGTACATTATTTTCAACGTCAACACGAACAACTTCAAGATTCTTGATAGTTACGCGGTTTCCGCCCATACGACCTGGTAGTAATGTGCGTTTGAACACACGGTTAGGATCTACAGGACCCATTGACCCTGGACGACGGTGGTGACGGGATCCGTGGGACATTGGTCCACGACTATGTCCGTGGCGTTTGATAACACCTTGGAATCCTTTACCTTTGGTAGTCCCCGTTACATTAACGATGTCTCCAGCTTTGAAAGTATCAACTTTCACTTCTTGTCCTACTTCATATTCACTAAGCTCAACATCGTTAAATTCACGAATGAAGCGCTTAGGAGTAGCATTTGCTTTTGCTACATGACCCATTGCAGGTTTATTCGACAATACTTCACGTTTCTCTTGGTAACCCAATTGAACTGCTTCGTAACCGTCCGTTTCGACTGTTTTAACTTGTAAAACAACGTTTGGAGTTGCTTCGATTACAGTTACTGGGATTAATTCACCTGATTCAGTGAAGACTTGCGTCATTCCTACTTTTTTTCCTAAGATTCCTTTGGTCATGAGTACACCTCCATTATATTATTTTTTTTAGTTAAAATTAAAGCTTGATTTCGATATCTACGCCAGACGGTAAGTCTAGTTTTGTTAAAGCATCAACAGTTTTTGATGTTGGATTAACAATATCAATCACACGTTTGTGTGTAAGCATTTCAAATTGTTCACGAGAATCTTTATATTTGTGAGTCGCACGGATCACTGTATAAAGAGTTCTTTCTGTTGGCAATGGAATTGGACCAGATACACTAGCACCAGTTCTTTTTGCTGTTTCTACAATCTTTTCCGCTGCTTGATCTAAGATACGATGTTCATATGCTTTTAAGCGGATACGAATCTTTTGTTTTGCCATTATTTTTCCCTCCTTCGCCTATTTTTATAAATTAGACATTGCTCCACGAAAATATCCGTCACACTCGCCGTGGCAAAGCGGCCGGGTGTGTCGCAACCTCTCGTTTCATAGCCATTGGGTTTCTCATTCGAGTACCCAGTACGATTCCCTGTGAAATCAGCACCTTTTATATTATACAAAAAATAACTCTTTTAATCAAGCCTTTTTTGATTATTCAATAAATTAATTTATCCATAGTTGCAAAATAATTTTCAAAATTTATTTTTGCTTTTTATTCTCAGCTTTTTTTCAAAAAAAAAATACGCTAAGTTAGGAATACATCAACATTTCCCATCTTAGCGTATTTTATTTTATTTGTCTATTTATTTGTTTAACTATTTTATTTCTTCTATATTAACATGTCATTGATCTAGATCATGATTTCCAACTATTCCTATACTTTTACGATCCATCCTTCTGGCGCTTCTATATCGCCGTACTGGATGCCTGTTAATTCATCATATAGTTTTTTAGTAATTGGTCCTGTCTCTGTCTCGCTATAAAAGACATGAAAATCATCTTTATATTGGATTCCACCAATTGGCGAGATAACAGCTGCCGTTCCACAAGCACCAGCTTCTTCAAATTCATCTAATCGATCAATGAAGACTTCTCTTTCAACAACATCTAATCCTAAACGTTCATTCGCAAGATACAGCAATGAGTATTTAGTAATACTGGGCAATATAGATGGAGATAACGGTGTAACAAATTTATTATCTTTTGTGATCCCAAAGAAATTTGCCGCGCCGACTTCTTCTATTTTTGTGTGAGTCGTTGGATCTAAATAGATTGCATCACTAAAATTACGTTTATGAGCTTCTGCACCTGGGAGTAAACTACCACCATAATTTCCACCGACTTTTGCTGCGCCGGTTCCGTTACCTGCTGCTCTATCATAATCAGAAACAACAAAGTTTGACGGGGTCAATCCACCCTTAAAGTAAGCACCTACAGGCATACAAAAAATAGAAAACAAGTATTCTTCTGCAGGCTTCACTCCAATATTATCGCCGATCCCGATCATATAAGGGCGAAGATATAAAGAACCCCCAGTACCATATGGCGGAATATATTGTTCGTTCGCTTTTACTACTTTTTTAACGGCTTCAATAAAAATATCTGTTGGTATGCTCGGCATCATTAAACGTCTGCAGCTTCGTTGCATACGCTCTGCATTTTGATCAGGTCGGAATAAATTGATTGAACCATCTTTCGTTCGGTAAGCTTTCATTCCTTCAAAAACAGTTTGTCCATAGTGTAAGGCTGTTGACCCTTCACTAATATGAACTTTATTATCTTCTGATAATGTTCCTTCATCCCAATTCCCATCTTTCCAATAAGAAATATATCGGTGATCCGTTTTAATGTAATTGAAACCTAAATTTTTCCAGTCAATATCTACTGTTTTCATCAATTTAATCACTCCTTAATACTATTGTTGTTTAGTGTAACATATTAATGATAAAATTATGAGAGGAATTTTATTTGAATTAATCATTTCTTAACTTTTTTTATCATTAGAAATATAAAAAAGCCTTGTCGCATTGACAAGGCTTTTTTCTCGGACGGACACGCTCTATCCCAGATAGAGTCATTTTAAATTTTTAATTTTCAAGAGTTGATTAAGCTTCGATTGTAGCTACAACGCCGGCTCCAACAGTACGTCCACCTTCACGAATAGTGAATTTAGTACCTGGGTCGATAGCGATTGGTGCAATCAATTCAACGCTGATTGAAACGTTGTCTCCTGGCATAACCATTTCAGTACCTTCTGGTAACTCAACAACACCAGTTACGTCAGTTGTACGGAAATAAAATTGTGGGCGGTAGTTAGCGAAGAATGGAGTATGACGTCCACCTTCTTCTTTAGATAAGATATAAACTTCACCTGTAAATTTTGTATGTGGAGTAATTGAACCTGGTTTAGCTAATACTTGTCCACGTTGGATGTCTTCACGAGCAACCCCACGTAATAATGCTCCAATATTATCCCCTGCTTGAGCAAAGTCTAACATTTTACGGAACATTTCAACACCAGTAACAGTTGATTTAGTAGTTGCTTCATGGATTCCGATGATTTCAACTTCTTCACCGACTTTAATTTGTCCAGTTTCTACACGTCCTGTAGCAACTGTTCCACGTCCAGTAATTGAGAATACATCCTCAACTGGCATCATGAATGGTTTGTCAGTATCGCGTTCTGGAGTTGGAATGTAAGAATCTACAGCATCCATTAATTCCATGATTTTATCTTCGTATTCTTCAACGCCTTCAAGAGCTTTAAGTGCTGAACCAGAAATAACTGGAGTGTCGTCGCCTGGGAAATCGTATTCTGACAATAAGTCACGAACTTCCATTTCAACTAATTCAAGTAATTCTTCATCATCAACCATATCAACTTTGTTTAAGAAAACAACGATGTATGGAACACCAACTTGGCGAGACAATAGAATATGTTCACGAGTTTGTGGCATTGGGCCATCAGCAGCAGATACTACTAAGATAGCTCCATCCATTTGTGCAGCACCTGTGATCATGTTTTTAACATAGTCAGCATGTCCTGGGCAGTCCACGTGAGCATAGTGACGTTCTGCAGTTTCGTATTCAACGTGAGAAGTGTTGATTGTAATTCCACGTTCGCGTTCTTCCGGAGCTCCATCAATTGAAGCGTAGTCAGTTGCAGTACTTACAAAACCTCTTTTAGCTAATACAGTTGTAATTGCAGCAGTTAAAGTTGTTTTACCATGGTCAACGTGTCCGATAGTACCAACGTTAACATGGGGTTTATTACGAGTATATTTTTCTTTTGCCATTTTTGTATTTCCTCCTCATAGTGAGTTCTTTTTATTGATAGGAATAGAAACTTTCATTTTATCCCCATCATTTGTAAAAATTATAACGATTATTCGTTAGAAAATCAATACTTACGGTCGGAGAGCTAATTAAAATTAGTTAGCTGATCCGCCATTTTTCTTGATAATTTCTTCAGAAATAGATTTTGGTACATCTTCGTAATGATCAAATGTCATTGAGAAAGTACCGCGACCTTGTGTTGCTGAACGTAATGCAGTTGCATAACCGAACATTTCTGCTAATGGAATCATACCTTTAACGATAGTAGTATTTCCACGAGCTTCAGAACCTTCGATACGTCCACGACGAGCAGAGATGTGTCCCATTACGTCTCCTAAATAATCTTCAGGAATTGTAATTTCAACGCCCATCATAGGCTCTAAGATAACTGGATTTGCTTTTTTAGAAGCATTTTTTAATGCCATTGAAGCAGCAACTTTAAAGGCCGTTTCATTTGAATCGACATCATGGTATGAACCATCATAAAGTTTTGCTTTAATATCTACTAATGGATATCCAGCAAGAACTCCGTTGTTTAATGAAGCTTCTAAACCAGCTTTTACTGCTGGGATATATTCACGAGGAACAGTACCACCAACGATTGCATCTTCAAAGTCAAAACCTTTTCCTTCTTCATTAGGAGAGAATTCGATCCATACGTGACCGTATTGACCTTTACCACCTGATTGACGAACGAATTTACCTTCAGCTTTAGTAGAACCACGGAATGTTTCACGGTAAGAAACTTGTGGAGCACCAACACTAGCTTCAACATTGAATTCACGTCTCATACGGTCAACAATGATATCTAAGTGTAACTCACCCATACCGGCAATAATTGTTTCGCCAGTTTCGTGGTCAGTTTCAGCACGGAAAGTTGGATCTTCTTCAGCAAGTTTTTGTAACGCAACACCCATTTTATCTTGGTCAGCTTTTGATTTTGGTTCAATAGCTACTTGGATAACTGGTTCTGGGAAGTCCATTGATTCTAAGATCACTTGATCTTTTTCATCACACAAAGTGTCACCAGTTGTCGTGTTTTTCAAACCAACAGCCGCTGCAATGTCTCCAGCAAATACTTCAGGAATTTCGCTACGAGAGTTCGCATGCATTTGTAAGATACGTCCTACACGTTCACGTTTTCCTTTAGTTGAGTTTTGTACATAAGATCCTGCTTGTAACGTACCAGAATAAACACGGAAGAAAGTTAAACGACCTACATACGGGTCAGTCATAACTTTAAATGCCAATGCTGAGAATGGTTCGCTGTCATCTGCATGACGTTCTGCAGTTTCTTCAGAATCTGGTAAGATTCCTTGGATTGCAGCTACATCAAGTGGTGACGGTAGGTAGTCAATGACTGCATCAAGCATCATTTGAACACCTTTGTTTTTAAATGCTGAACCACATAAGACTGGGTAAAATTCAACTTTAAGTGTTGCTTTTCGGATAGCATTTTTCAATTCTTCTTCAGAAATTTCTTCACCTTCAAGATATTTCTCCATCAAAGCTTCATCTGTATCTGCAGCACCTTCAATTAATTTTGTACGCCATTCATTTGCTAATTCTACGTATTCTTCAGGGATTTCTTCCTCACGGATATCTGTTCCTAAATCATTTGTATAAACTTCAGCTTTCATTGTAACCAAGTCAATGATTCCTGTGAAGTTATCTTCAGAACCGATTGGCAATTGGATTGGATGTGCGTTTGCTTGTAAACGGTCAAGAATCGTTCCTACAGAATATATGAAATCTGCACCGGTTTTATCCATTTTGTTTACAAATACAATACGAGGTACACCATAAGTTGTTGCTTGACGCCAAACTGTTTCAGTTTGAGGCTCAACACCTGATTGTGCATCAAGTAAAGCAACAGCACCATCTAATACTCGTAGAGAGCGTTCAACTTCAACAGTGAAGTCAACGTGACCTGGAGTATCGATAATGTTTACGCGATAGCCTTTCCAAGCAGCTGTTGTTGCAGCAGATGTAATCGTAATACCACGTTCTTGTTCTTGTTCCATCCAGTCCATTTGTGAAGCACCCTCATGGGTTTCACCAATTTTATGGATTTTACCAGTGTAATAAAGAACACGCTCAGTTGTTGTTGTTTTACCAGCATCAATATGGGCCATGATTCCAATATTACGGGTATTGTTTAGAGAAAACTCTCTTTTTGCCATCTTGTAATAACACCTCTCTTAATTTAATTTGAACTAAGAAACTTCAATTTTTCCTTAGAGGACTACGCTGCACAAACGGCACCGCAGTCCTCTTTAGAAAAAATTTTACCAGCGATAATGAGCGAAAGCTTTATTAGCTTCAGCCATTTTGTGAGTGTCTTCACGTTTTTTAACAGCTGCTCCAGTATTGTTAGCAGCATCCATGATTTCTTTAGCAAGACGTTGTTCCATAGTATCTTCTCCGCGTAAACGAGAGTAGCTTACTAACCAACGAAGAGCAAGAGCCGTACGACGTTCTGGACGAACTTCGATCGGAACTTGGTAGTTAGAACCCCCAACACGGCGAGCTTTAACTTCAAGAACAGGCATAATGTTTTTCATTGCTTGTTCAAATACTTCAATAGGATCATTGCCAGTTTGTTCTTTGATCATGCCAAATGCATTATAAAGAATTGTAGCAGCTTTCCCACGTTTTCCGTCAACCATAATACGGTTGATCAAACGAGTAACAAGTTTAGAATTATAAAGTGGATCAGGTAAAACATCACGTTTAGTAATAGGACCTTTACGAGGCATCCAAATTCCTCCTTTCGATAATAGTTATCTTTTTAGAATCATTTTTTATTTTATTTAAGCCTTAAGCTTATTTTTTAGGTCTTTTAGTACCATATTTAGAACGGCTTTGTTTACGATCTGCAACACCGGCAGTATCAAGCGCTCCACGAACGATGTGGTAACGAACTCCGGGTAGATCCTTCACTCGTCCTCCACGTAAAAGAACCACACTATGTTCTTGCAAGTTGTGACCTTCACCTGGGATATAAGCAGTTACTTCAATTAAGTTAGACAAACGAACACGTGCATATTTACGTAACGCTGAGTTAGGTTTTTTAGGAGTCATAGTCCCTACACGAGTACAAACACCACGTTTTTGAGGTGAGTTTACTGTTGTTTGTTTTTTTCTTTTACTGTTGTAACCTCTGTTTAAAGCTGGAGATTCAGATTTTTCTATTTTTGATTTACGAGGTTTACGTACTAATTGATTAATAGTAGGCATCGATTGTTTCCTCCTTCCCTATGTTATTATTCTAGTCCACACATCCAGGCGGTTCTTTTAACAGCAAAAAAATAAGTGCTGCGAAATTGCAACCAACCGTTTCAGTATAGTTTTAAGGCCAATGCACCAGTCAGCACGACTGATAGACAGGAATCTGCGTACAAAAGCACCTTTTGAATCATAACATGGTCTAATATTATTGTCAACAAGTTGCGTTGAAATTGCCAAAAGTTTTTTTATTTTTTTGCACTCCCAACAGTATACTCCTCCTTTCTAATTTTTTAAAGCTTTCTTTGCTAAATGGCATATATTTAACATAAGAAGTTTGATTGAGGTGAAAAAATGCAGACAGGTATTTTATTTTTACTTATTTGGTTTACAGGATGTTGCTTCGGCTCTTTTTTAATGGTGATCGGCTTAAGAGTACCGATTCATCAATCTATTGTTTTCCCACGTTCTCATTGTCCAAATTGTCATAGCACGTTGCATTTCTTTGAATTGATTCCTATTTTATCTTACCTTATCCAAAGAGGGCACTGTCGACATTGCCTACAGCAGATTTCTATTTTACATCCCCTAACTGAAGTTTTGACCGGATCTATCTTTTTATATACCTTTTCTACTTATTTGTTTTTTCCAAAAGAAGGTTTATTTATTACCGGTCTCTTTTCTTTTAGTCTTATTTTTATCATTTCTGATCTTTACTACCAACTCTTGCCTGATCGTTTAATGGTTTTCTTTTTTCTGTGGGTTTTTTTAGGTCGATTGGTGATCCATCCTCATCCTTTTAATTTTTATTTGTTTAGCGGAATTGGGTTCTTCAGTTTTTTTTATCTTCTATATCAGTTCTCATCTACTTCGATAGGCGGTGGAGACGTAAAATTATTAGGCATCATCGGGATGCTGCTTGGTTATGATTTGACTTTGATCGCGATCATGATTGCTTGTTTGTCTGCCCTTCTAGTTAATTTTCCATTGGTGCTCAGTAAAAAAAACAACTATGGAAACTTTATTCCATTCGCTCCTTTTATATTTTTCGGAAGCTTTTCAGCTTATTTCTTACAAGATATTTTTAATACTTGGTTTATCATGAGCTGATAAACTGATATACAAAAAAAAAGAGGAGAACATTGGCGCATGCCAGCTCCTCCTCTCTTTGGATAACGCTCTATCAATCCAGATATTTAGTATGAACAAATTTAACTTCTAAAAATTCTTGTACTCCGTAAACGCCATTTTCGCGACCAACACCTGAATGTTTTACCCCGCCAAACGGTGCTTCAGAAGTAGAGATTGACGTGTTGTTGATCCCAACCAACCCATATTCTAAAGCCTCACTGACTTTTTCAGCCCGCTTCAAGTCCGTCGTAAAGAAATAAGAAGCTAGACCGAATATACTATCATTTGCCATTTTGATGACCGCATCCTCTTCTTCAAAATCAATCAAAGGAATGACCGGACCAAATGTTTCTTCATAAAAAATAGCCATCTCGTTTGTAACGTTGTCTAAAATAGTAGGCGCATAGAAGTACCCGTCAGCATATTCCCCCTCAGTTAATCTTTCACCTCCTGCGAGTACTTTAGCTCCTTTCTCTTTTGCATCATCTACTTGAGCTTGGATAGATTCGATTGCATCTTCATTGATAAGCGGTCCAGCCATCACATCTTTTAACCCATTGCCGACTGTGACTTTACTAACGGCTGCCGTTAATTTTTGAATAAATTCTTTTTTTATTGCCTTATTTACAAAAATACGGTTAGGAGAGGTGCACGCCTGCCCATTATTTCTAAACTTCATTGCCACGAGTCCTTCGACTGCTTCATCAATATCGGCATCAGCAAATACAATAAAAGGGGCATGGCCTCCTAACTCAAGAGAAATTTTCTTTATTGTTTGAGCAGATTGTTCAAACAATATTTTTCCTATCTCTGTTGAGCCTGTAAAAGTTAATTTTCGAACATCATTGCTATCGGTCATAGTTTTTCCGATTTTACTTGATGGTCCCATAACTAGATTGGCTACTCCAGCCGGCAAACCCACTTCATGGAAAATTTCAAAAATCGCAATAGCTGATAACGGTGTGCTGCTTGCCGGTTTTAGGACCACTGTACAACCAGCTGCAATAGCTGGAGCAATTTTACGGATGATCATGTTTGACGGGAAGTTCCAAGGTGTTATAGCTGCTACAACGCCAATCGGTTGCTTTTTGACTTCATATTTATGATTATTAGGAGCTGGAATAGTTTCCCCATAAATACGTCTTGCCTCTTCGGCATTCCAATGTAGATTTTGAATATTGATCAGAATTTCTGTTTTAGCTTCTTTTAAAGGTTTTCCTTGTTCTAAAGTCATGATCAAAGCCAATTGATCTGCTTTTTCTTCAATTTTATCTGCAATAGCATGGATGAGTTTTACACGCTCAACTAATTCCATACCTTTCCATTTTGGAAAAGCTTCTTTAGCTGATTGGATTGCTTTAAGTGTTTCTATTTCTCCACCTTGGGAAACTTTAATCAATTCTTCTCTGGTCGCTGGATTGTTGACCGCCTTTTTTTCTAAAGATCCTTCTATCCATTGTCCATTGATATAAAGTTTCGTTTGCATTTCCGGTAATTCTTCTCGTGTTTTCACCACTAAAATCACTCCTTCAATTTTTGATTTTGCCACTTTCTGTTATTACCTTACCATATCCTATATAATTCCTATACTCTTTGCCCTTTCTCTTTTGTTTTAAAAAAGCAAAAAAAAAAAAGAGAGACTAGGACATAAATCCAAGCCTCACTGCCTATCCAACTATTGATTATAAATGTATTTCTAAAAGTAGCTTTTTTGGTGTAAAGTGAATCTTTAATTGAATATTAGTAACAAGTATAAACCATTAAAAATAGATTTTTATCTACGTTGAATTTGATAAGGCTTTTTTTATTAATGATTCACTTTTTACTTGCACTAGGTTGTTGTTGAGTGATGCAGTGAATATTGCCTCCTCCTAAAAGAATTTCTCTTGCAAAAATCCCGATTACTTTATGGTATGGGAATACATTTTGAAGTGTTTCAATAGCCTTCTTATCTTTTGGATCGTTAAATTGCGGAATGAGAACACCGCCATTAGCAATATAAAAATTAGCATACGAAGCTGCTAAACGATCTCCTTCTTCACGTGGGAGCGTACCATTAACAGCATCTACTCCTTCACTTTCTTCTTTCGTGATCAAGACGTTAGCTGGCAAATCTAATTTAATAATTTCTAACTTTCTTTTTTTAGCATCCACTGCTTGACTTAAAATTGAATAGGCTTCTTGACAAATCTTATACTGAGGATCTTTTTGATCCTCTGTCCAAGCTAAAACCACTTTTCCTGGGGCCACATAATGAAGGATATTGTCTACATGACCATTTGTTTCATCATTATAGATACCATGGGGAATCCAAATAATCTTCTCTACATTTAAATTTTCTTTCAACTTTTCTTCGATTTCCTCTTTTGATAGTGTGGAATTGCGGCCTTCACTCAATAAGCATTCTTCAGTGACGATCAATGTTCCTTCCCCATCCACATGGATGGATCCACCTTCTAAAATAAAGTCATCTAGTCGGTAACAATCTAATCTTTCTATATCACACATTTTTCCTGCTATCTGATCATCTTTATCCCATGGGAAGTAAAGTCCATCTACTAAACCGCCCCAAGAATTGAAAGTCCAGTCAATGCCTCGAACGTCTTTTCCATTTATTACAAAAGTTGCTCCCACATCACGCATCCAAGAATCATTATTCGACATTTCAATAACACGAATTTGTGCAGGTAACATATTTCTAGCATTCTCATATTGTTCATTGCTTACACACATAGTTACCGGTTCGAACTCACTAATTGCAATAGCTACTTTCGTAAAAACTTTTTGAGCCGGTTTTCCACCTAGTCTCCAATTATCTGGTCTTTCAGGCCAAATCATCCAACACCCATCATGCTTCTCGAATTCCCCTGGCATTCTATACCCATCTGCTTTTGGACTAGTCTTTAATTTTTTCATAATTAATCCCTTCTTCCTCTATACTTAAGTAACCAATTCTCTTCACTTTGATAATGAGTTCGCCAATTAATATGAAAACAACAGCTCCTATCGTAATTGGCAAAGTTGCTTTTAGAGTACTTGAACTGCTATCCATTGGAACAGCTATAAAAACAAGCGCAATAATTATTAACGACATTGGAACATAGGCTAGCAGCCTTAAAAACACTTTATTGCCAGCCACTTTAAACGGTCTCTCCATTTTTGGATCTATCTTACGTAATTTCAGAAATGCTGGAAATACTGGTACGTATGCTAATAAGAACATTACTAAATTAAGTGCAAAGAAACTCCAAAACAGGTCTTCATTAGGAATAAAAGGTGCGATAATAACAACAAACGAAGCAACAAGCCCGTTCATCATAGGCGCTCCAAAGGGTATACCATTTTTTCTTCTTTTCTTAAATACACTGGGCATATCTCCGTTATCTGCTGCGTATGCTGCTACACTGTTCACACCCATAGACCAAGAAATCATATTTCCAAAAAGTGTTAGCAAAAATAAAATAGTCATAACCGAAATGAAAATTCCTGTTGGGTTACCCGTTAGGAGTTGAAGACTTTCAATCAATCCACTACTAGTGCTAATTTCTGCTGTTGGAATGGCTACACCAATACCAAATGCTGAGAATATATAAATTGCTGCTATTACTAATCCACCTATAATAATAGCTTGCGGTATTTGTTTTTTAGGATTTTCCATATCGTCAGCCATAGTAGTAATAACCTCGAACCCCAAAAAATTAAAGAGAATAACCGAAACAAAAGATAAGCTTTTGACATCAAACGATGGCAATAAAGATTGTACTGTATATTCATTGGCGACTCCATGCGTTATTGCTCCGTAAATACCAAGTACCCCAACTATTAAAGCCAGAAATACTTTAATCACTGCTGCACTATTCAAAATCCAGACGCTATCACTGACTGGAAAAAAAGCGATCAATGTAACGATCCAAATAAATATTAATTCAATTATAATACCTACAATTGTACTAACTTCCCATCCACTGATTAGGGAAATCATTTCTGGGAAAATAACAGCTAAAGAGGCCATCCATAATGGGAAATTAATCCAATAATACCAAGATACCCGAGCCCCCATTCTCGCACCAAATGCCTTCCTTACCCAATCATACAAACCACCTTCTCCGTTATATGTTGTTCCTAATTCAGAAGCAATCAACCCATACGGTACCAAAAAACCAATCATTAAGAATATCCACCAAAAATATTGAGAATTTCCAATAGCCGCAACTGGAGCTGCAGCTTCTGCAACAAATACCACACAAATTACAGACAAAACGGCATCTATCATTCTAAATTTTTTCTTACCTTCAGGTTTAGTCAAAAGAAACACCCCTCTTTTTCATTATAAGAACTACTCATGCCTACTGTAGATTAAAGATAGCCATGAGTGAGCCCCAGCGAATCTTACTAGTTTTATCTTTGATACAAAAAGTCTAAATCAAGATCTTTAAGCAGTTCATCTAATTCTTCTTTTGTTTCTACTTTTTTTGCTGCGTCAAAATTCTGTTGCTTTCCAAATTTCCCCATCAAGTAAACTAAAAGTCCCCTCATAGCAGTTAAACGGTTCCCAGCTTCTTCAAAAGCAATTGAATAGTCAGAATCTAAAACCTCATCTGTTACCTCTTCTCCTCTTGAAGCTGGCAAACAATGCATAAATTTTGCATGAGAAGCTGCTTTTTTCATCATTTCATCCTTAACTTGGTATTTAGGATAAAAAATAGTCATTCGTTCTTCTTCTGAAAGCTCAGCATCATATAAACCATACCAAACATCAGTATAAACGAAATCTGCATCTTTCATTGCTTCATCTTCGTCTTCCGTTAACTTAAATGTTCCACCGGATAATTTGCAATTTTCATTTGCCAATTGTTGGAGCTGTTCATTCAATTGGAATTTTTTCGGGCCATATTGAATAAAATTCATGCCTAATTTAGTCGTGATCATCATCAAAGATGTACATACTTGAGTAGCGTCTCCAACAAATACAACCTTGCAGTCTTCTATTTTCTTTCCTGCTGGTAGAAACTCAACCATTGTACAGATGTCCCCCATTTCTTGAGTAGGATGATTATAATCAGACATTCCATTGATTACAGGAATCGTTGCATTATTTGCTAAATCATAAACACTTTGGTGTCGGTCTACCCGTGCCATTAAAATATCGACTAATTTAGAAAGAACTACACTAGTATCCTCAATTGTTTCATGTCCACCTAATTGAATTTGGCCAGGTGCTAGGTATTGTGCATGTCCACCAAGTTGTTCCATAGCTGTTTCAAAAGAGACTCTTGTCCGGGTAGATGATTGCTGAAAAATCATACCCAATGTTTTATTTTTTAATAATTGCGGATAATATCCTGCTTTGATCGCTTGTTTAATTTTAAGAGATAAATGAATGATATCCATCAACTCTTCTTTTGTATAATCTTCTGTTGTAATAAAATCTTTTATATATGTCATCTTTTTCTCCTCCTGTATAATAATATTAGTCCATTGAAAACCCTTTCAATTCGACGTCCTTAATTTAACACGCGCGTTCAAAGTTGATAATCTATCTAAAGGTAGATTATCAACTAAACTAATAGTCTTTTACTGAACTAGCAAGTTATGAGTTTTTCTTGTTAACACAAGAGAAACTAGACTAAACTTTTCTAAACTCACTTAAATTTTTCTTTTTTTCTTCCTTTTAATACTAAGGTAAGTTCCCCCCGAATCATTGAAAATGTTAAAGATTACTTGTATACTTAAAATAAATTTCAGTACAGTTATCCTATAAACAGAGGAGTTTTATCATGAAAGAACTCATTTTTTTGTACAATATTCTGTTAATTATTTTGTATTCTGTTTCTTTGACCTCTATTTCTGCTATTTATATCAAAACTAAAAAACCTGTCTATTTGTATATTATTATTATGTTTTTACTCTTTATATTTGATAATACTATTATTTATATGACTGAGTTTTTGAGTGGTTTTGGTAATTCTTACAACCTACAATTTATGGACGTTCCTGCATTTAAAACTATTATTGTCTTAGGTACTGCTTTCTCATACTATCTAATTAATTACTATATTTTACAGCTGAAAACAAATTACATAGACTACATCATTCTAATTATTTATACTATATATTTATTATTTATACCGATGATGAATGATAGTGCGTTGAAAGTTTGGCTTTATTATTTACCTGCTCAACTTTATCTAGCTTATCTTGCAAGTGCAGGATTGTATCATCTTAAAAAACAACCTAATTTATATAAGGATTCTTTTTTCAGTCGTTATACAAAGCTCCTTAGAATTTCTTTATGGTTCTCTTTGTTCATTTTGATTGAGGATACAATTGTTATTTTTAATTTTGATATCTATTCCACCTTGTTATTAAAAATAAACAACCGAAATATTGGAGAGGATATTCTAAGCATTATATATAGTGTTGCTGCTATAAAACATACCATTAAATATCTAAATAATAGTTCACTTGACTTAGAAATAAAACTAACTTCTCCAATTCTTAGTGAAGATACTGTGCTATCTGAAAATTCCTGTACATCCGCTATCTCAAATATTCATAATAATCTTGTAACTGTTCTTGATGAAGAAGAATTTGAACAAGGCTACGATACTTTTGACTCTTTTTGTCAAACTTACCATCTAACTACAAGAGAACAGGATATTTTTCGTGAAATTTTATCTGATAAAAGCAATGATGAAATCAGTGCTATTTTATTTATCTCTATCGGAACAGTAAAAACTCACATGCATAATATTTATCAAAAAGTTCATGTAAATAAACGTACTCATCTATTACATGTTTATCATACCTATAAAGAAGAACCAGCAATAACTAATGTAAAATCATAAAATAGATCAAATATTTATGATTCAGATATATAGGGTCTATAATTTTTAGTATCAATAGATTAATCTAACCACTCACTTAAAATTTCTGACGGGATAGGAGTTGCTTGTAGCCTAAAATGAAGCACTGTGGGCAAATAACGCCCAAGTGTATCATGTTTGTAAGCTGCTAAAGCAGCAACAACCATGACAACTTTTCTTTTAGGCTTCAGGCGTTTCCATGGCTCTTCACAAGCAAATCCGTTATTCCAGAAGAAATTTCTTTCAGAACACCAATACTTTTTCCAAACAATCTATGTATATAACAAAAAAGAAGAATCCTATTTATAGGATTCTTCTTTTAATTAGAAACTGAATCAATAACTTGTGAATAAGAACAAACTTTATTTCTACCACTTTTTTTGCTGCATACAGAGCTTGGTCAGCATGGTTATAAAGTTGGTCGATTTCTATTGTTGTATCATTATAAGTTGTAATACCTATAGAAATTGTAACATGAATCGTTATGGTTCCATTCTTTACAGCAAAAAAAGAATTTTCTACTACTTTTCTTAAGGAATCTGCTTTTTCATATGCTTCTTTATGGTTACAATCGTTGAGCAACACCGAAAATTCTTCTCCACCATTTCTAGAAATAATATCCTTAGGATCTTGACTCATTTTTAAAATTGCTGCTAATTTTTTCAATACTAGATCGCCTTCTAAGTGGCCATAAGTATCATTCACTTGTTTAAAATGTTCAATATCTAAGATCATGATAGAAATACTCTCATTCGATTTTTCAAGTTTACTTTTTGCTTTGTTAAACGCTAAGTCAAAACTACGAACATTATTTAAGCCTGTCAATGGATCGGTAAAGGCATACTTATTGTTTCTTTTAAATATAAGCTCTGTCTCATTCAAGTAATCCATCATATAAACAGCGATGAGTCCTCCTAAGATACAAATGATCCAGTAGGTTGATATTAAAAGTATATTAAGACTCTCACCTGCTGAAAGAATAACGGTCAATACCGTATAAACAATATTACTCAAAGTAAGCATAACTATAATGGAGACCCACCGATTTTTAATTTTTTTAAAGCAAAAACAGAAAATTACCCAGGAAGCAAGGATAAAAATAATATTATAAAATGAATAAGTGCTTACACCCATCATAAACCGAATAAGAATAATTAAAGTAGCCGTGATAAAAGTTGATAACCAATTTCCATAAAGAATGACTAACATGAAGGGGATAATTCGAAGATCGATTATGGAATTCGTGCTGGTTTCAATATTAAAACGCATCAAAACAGCAGCTAAAAGGCCACCTAATAAACCACTTATAATTGCTGTACTTACAGTTTGTATTTCGAAAGAACTCTTTTTCACGAGTTCTTTATACACAAATAATGCTGCAATCAAAACGCATAGATTCAGAAAAAAAACCATTATAAAACGATAACATATTGATTCTCTCCCTTCCGTTCTTTTATTTACTCTTTATAAATAAAACCTTATATTCATCCTGATTATACTACAGTTATTTAACTGTAATGATTAATTCGACAAAATGTAGAAAAGTATACATATTTACTTGAACACCTTAATTATTTAAATGACTATTAAACAAAAATAATTCTATTAAATTTTCAGATACCTTGCCACAACAACAAAAAAAGAAGGGTCTGTCCATCAGTTTCCTGATGAGCAGACCCTTCTTTTTTATTCTCAGCTGATTATGTTTCAGCCTCTTTTGTTGTTATTTAGGTTCGATTTGGTCGTTGATGCTGTAAACATTTTCGCTCACAACGCCAACGCCTTTAGGTTTCATTTTACGGTATTTAGCCATTCCGGTACCAGCTGGAATAACTTTACCAATGATAACATTTTCTTTCAATCCTAATAACGGATCACGTTTTCCACGAATAGCAGCATCGGTTAAGACACGTGTTGTTTCTTGGAATGACGCAGCAGATAAGAAACTATTTGTTTCAAGGGAAGCTTTTGTAATTCCAAGCAATACAGGACGAGCTGTTGCAGGGATTCCGCCAGCTACCAATGTAGCAATGTTTTTATCTGTGTAGTCATGGATATCAATTAATGTACCTGGTAAAATATCTGTTTCACCTGGATCCATTACGCGTACTTTACGCAACATTTGACGAACCATAACTTCGATATGTTTGTCGCCGATTTCTACTCCTTGCATACGGTATACTTTTTGTACTTCGCGTAGCAAGTAGTTCTCAACAGCAAGCACATCACGAACACGTAATAATTCTTTAGGGTCAATTGAACCTTGGTCTAATGCTTCACCACGGTGAATAATATCTCCTTCTTCAACATTCATACGTGCAGAAAATGGTACTTGGTAAGAACGAGTATCTGTTTCTCCCTTGATCGTAACTTCTTTAGTTCGAGCTGCTGGATTTTCATCGATCGATACGATCGTCCCAGTAACTTCAGTTATTACAGCTTGACCTTTAGGGTGACGAGCTTCAAAAATTTCTTGGATACGAGGAAGCCCTTGAGTAATATCGGCTCCGGCCACTCCACCTGTATGGAACGTACGCATTGTTAATTGGGTACCAGGTTCTCCAATTGATTGAGCGGCAATTGTTCCAACTGCTTCTCCAACTTCAACTTCAGAACCGGTTGCTAAGTTACGGCCATAACAATGTTTACATACACCATGTTTAGTATTACATGTAAATACGGAACGAATCGTAATTTCTTCGATCCCAACAGCTATTATTTCTCTGGCAATGTCTTCAGTAATGATTTGGTTTTCACCAATAATAACTGTTCCATCTTCAGGGTTAAAGACTGTTTTACGAGTGTACCGTCCTAATAGGCGCTCCTCAAGAGGTTCAATAACTTCATTTCCTTCTTTGATTGCACGGATAACTAATCCACGGTCAGAACCACAGTCTGTTTCACGAATGATAACATCTTGTGCAACGTCAACTAAACGACGAGTCAAGTAACCTGAGTCAGCTGTTTTCAAAGCTGTATCGGTCATCCCTTTACGAGCTCCATGGGTAGAGATAAACATTTCTAAAACAGACAAACCTTCACGGAAATTAGACGTAACCGGCAATTCCATGATTTGACCATTCGGTGCAGCCATCAATCCACGCATACCAGCAAGCTGAGTAAAGTTGGAAATATTACCACGGGCACCAGAGTCACTCATCATAAAGATCGGATTAAGGTCATTCAAACTTTCCATTAAGCGGACTTGAATGTTATCTTTTGTTTTGTTCCAGATATCAATAACACGTTCATAACGTTCTTCATCCGTAATCAAACCACGACGGAATTGTTTCGTTACTTTTTCAACTTGTTCATGAGCATTATCTAGAATTTCTTGTTTTTCTTCTAATACTACGATATCGGCAATCCCAACTGTAATACCAGCTTTTGTAGAATATTTGTATCCTAGATCTTTCATTCTGTCTAGCATTTTAGACGTTTCAGTAATTTTGAATCGTTTAAATACTTCAGCAATGATGTTTCCAAGATTTTTCTTCTTGAATGGTTTGATCAATTCTTGAGCTTGAATGTGTTCAAGAATGTTTATACCACCCTCAACAAAATAGCTGTCTGGAGTTTGCACTTCCAAGTTGCTTTGTGTTGGTTCATTCATATAAGGAAATTCAGCTGGCATAATATCGTTAAAAATCAATTTACCAACCGTCGTGATCATTACTTTATCTTTTTGCCATTCAGTGAATGGTTTATCTGGAATGTCAGTTGGTTTGATTGCGATTCTAGAGTGTAAATGAACGTAACCGCTTTGGTAAGCAAGCATCGCTTCATTCAAACTACTAAATTGCATTCCTTCGCCTTCGCGCCCTTTTTCTTCCATAGTTAGGTAATAGTTCCCTAAGACCATATCTTGAGAAGGTGTTACAACTGGTTTACCATCTTTTGGATTTAAAATGTTTTGAGCAGCTAACATCAACATACGAGCTTCAGCTTGTGCTTCATCACTTAATGGTACATGGACAGCCATTTGGTCACCATCGAAATCGGCATTGTACGCTTCACATACTAATGGGTGAAGACGGATAGCTTTACCTTCAACAAGAATAGGTTCAAACGCTTGGATCCCTAGTCTGTGTAACGTTGGTGCCCGGTTCAATAGAACTGGATGTTCACGGATAACTTCTTCTAAAACTGGCCAGATAGCATCATCTTGACGATCGATTTTACGTTTAGCATTTTTAATATTGCTTGCAATATCGCGTGAAACTAATTCTTTCATTACAAAAGGTTTGAACAATTCGATAGCCATTTCTTTCGGTAAGCCGCATTGGTACATTTTCAAGAAAGGTCCAACAACGATAACGGAACGTCCTGAGTAATCGACACGTTTACCTAACAAGTTTTGACGGAAACGTCCTTGTTTCCCTTTAAGCATATGTGACAATGATTTTAATGGGCGGTTACCTGGTCCAGTAACTGGACGACCACGACGACCATTATCGATCAAAGCATCAACAGCTTCTTGCAACATACGTTTTTCATTTTGCACGATAATATTAGGTGCATTTAAATCTAATAAACGTTTCAAACGATTGTTACGGTTGATAACACGACGGTACAAATCATTTAAATCACTTGTAGCAAAACGTCCACCTTCTAATTGAACCATTGGACGAATTTCTGGCGGGATGATCGGAATAACATCCATTACCATCCATGATGGGTGGTTTCCAGAATTACGGAATGCTTCTAAGATGTCTAAACGACGAATAGCACGTGTCCGCTTTTGACCTGTAGTTGTTTTTAAAATTTCTTTTAATTCTTCAACTTCTTGATCCAATTTAACATCATTTAAGAGTTGTTTGACCGCTTCTGCTCCCATTTCAGCTTGGAAATCATTGCCGTATTGTTGGCGTTTTTCACGGTATTCTCTTTCAGTTAATAATTGTTTCTTTTCTAGTGAAGTACTACCTGGTTCGATGACCACATAAGAAGCAAAGTAAATGATTTCTTCAAGAGCACGTGGACTCATATCTAATACAAGACCCATACGACTTGGAATACCTTTAAAGTACCAAATATGAGAAACAGGTGCTGCTAATTCAATATGACCCATACGTTCACGACGAACTTTTGAGCGTGTAACTTCTACTCCACAACGGTCACAAACAATTCCTTTATAACGGATACGTTTGTATTTTCCACAAGCACATTCCCAGTCTTTAGAAGGTCCAAAAATACGTTCACAGAACAAACCATCACGTTCAGGTTTTAAAGTACGGTAGTTAATGGTTTCTGGTTTTTTCACTTCACCATATGACCAACTACGGATTTTATCTGGAGAAGCCAAACCAATTTGCATGCTTTCAAAATTATTAACGTCTATCAAGGGGCTAACCTCCCTTTATTTTGTTGAGCTGCCCTACCTGCTCTATTTTTTTATTTATAGATAGTGGTGTCTATCTTTCGTTCAAATTCGTCTATCACATGGAATCTTTTACTTTTACTTTTAAGAAACAGCAACATTTTTTCATAGCTGTAACACCTTTAAAGGAATCCTCGAAAAACTGCTTAAGTATGTTTCAACTTAAGAGCCATTCGAGTTCTGCCTATATTAGTCTTCTTTTGATCTTTCTTGTTCAGCTGCTTCAGCGCGAATTTTTTCTTGCTCTTCAGCGTATTTGTTTAATGCATCTGGATTCACAATGTCATCATCGTCATCCATATCGCGTAATTCAATCAATTCATCATTTTCGTTTAACACTTTCATGTCTAAACCTAATGATTGCAATTCTTTTACTAATACGCGGAATGATTCTGGAACACCTGGTTTTGGAATTTTTTCGCCTTTAACAATTGCTTCATAAGTTTTCACACGACCAACAACATCATCGGATTTGTAAGTTAAGATTTCTTGTAACGTATAAGCTGCCCCATATGCTTCAAGAGCCCAAACTTCCATTTCTCCAAAACGTTGTCCACCGAATTGAGCTTTACCACCCAATGGTTGTTGTGTAACTAATGAGTAAGGTCCGGTTGAACGAGCATGTAACTTATCATCAACCATGTGGGCCAATTTGATCATGTACATGACACCAACAGAAATGCGGTTGTCGAAAGGTTCTCCTGTGCGTCCATCGTATAATACGGTCTTAGCATCAGCAGCCATTCCAGCTTCTTTAACAGTATCCCATACATCTTCATCTGACGCTCCATCAAATACCGGTGTTGCAATATGGATGCCTAATTGACGAGCAGCCATCCCAATATGCAATTCTAATACTTGTCCAATATTCATACGTGATGGTACCCCTAATGGGTTCAACATAACGTCAACTGGCGTTCCGTCAGGCATAAATGGCATATCTTCTTCTGGCATGATCAAAGAGACAACCCCTTTGTTACCATGACGTCCGGCCATTTTATCCCCTTCGTTGATTTTACGTTTTTGAACAATATACACACGTGCTAACATATTTACACCTGGTGATAATTCATCTCCAGCTTCGCGTGTAAAGATCTTAACATCATGAACTGTTCCGCCACCACCATGTGGTACACGAAGAGAAGTATCTCTGACTTCACGAGCTTTTTCACCAAAAATAGCATGTAATAGACGTTCTTCAGCGGATAATTCTGTTACCCCTTTAGGAGTCACTTTACCAACTAGTAAGTCGCCATCTTTGACTTCAGCACCAATGCGAATAATTCCCATTTCGTCTAAATCTTTCAAAGCGTCGTCTCCAACATTTGGAAGTTCACGAGTGATTTCTTCAGGCCCAAGTTTTGTATCACGTGCTTCTGATTCAAATTCTTCAATATGAATAGAAGTGTATACATCATCTTTGACTAGACGTTCGCTCATGATAATAGCATCTTCATAGTTGTACCCTTCCCATGTCATGAAGGCTACTAATGGGTTTTGGCCTAATGCCATTTCCCCATTTTCCATAGAAGAACCATCTGCTAAGATCTCACCTTTGTCAACACGGTCGCCTTTTTCTACGATTGGGCGTTGGTTGTAGCAAGTACCTGAATTTGAACGACGGAATTTTGTTAACGCGTATTTGTTCAAAGCGCCGTTTTCTTGACGTACACGGATTTGATCTGCGTCTACATATTCAACAATACCATCATTTTTACAAATCATTGCAGCTCCAGAATCTCGAGCAGCTACGTGTTCCATGCCGGTTCCGACAAGCGGACCTTCAGGATGGATCAATGGAACAGCTTGACGTTGCATATTTGCTCCCATAAGGGCACGGTTACTATCATCATTTTCCAAGAAAGGAATACAAGCTGTTGCAACTGCGACTACTTGTTTAGGAGAAACATCCATATAGTCAACACGACTAATAGGGACTTCTAAGTTTTCTTCCACATAACGAGCAAGCACGATATCACTTGCAAATGTGCCATCTTCATTTAACGGAGCATTTGCTTGAGCAACAACATAGTTATCTTCTTCATCAGCAGTTAGGTAATCGATATGATCCGTAACAAGACCTGTTTCGCGGTTGACCCGACGATAAGGTGTTTCAATGAAGCCAAATTTATTTACTTTAGCGTAGCTTGATAGACTATTGATCAATCCAATATTTGGACCTTCTGGTGTTTCGATCGGACACATACGGCCATAATGGGAATAATGCACATCTCGAACTTCATATCCAGCACGGTCTCTAGTTAAACCACCAGGTCCTAATGCAGATAGACGTCGTTTATGAGTCAATTCACCTAATGGATTTGTTTGGTCCATGAATTGTGACAATTGAGATGAACCAAAAAATTCTTTGATGGATGCCACGACTGGACGAATATTGATCAATTGTTGTGGTGTTACTGTAGCCATATCTTGAATAGACATACGTTCACGAACCACACGCTCCATACGAGACAAACCAATACGGAATTGATTTTGCAACAATTCACCCACTGAACGAATACGACGGTTTCCTAAGTGGTCAATATCGTCTACGTTACCGATACCTTCTTGTAAGTTAAAGAAATAACTCATAGAAGCTAATATATCAGCTGGTGTTGCATTTTTAGTTTCATCTGCGATTATTTTATTCCCAAGCATATTTATAACGCGTTCTGGGTCTCTTTGAGAAAAGACCTTTACAGATTGTAATTCTACAGGTTCTGGAACGACGCTGTCTTCTGATGGGTAATAAGTCACGCTGTTTAAACCATCATTTAAATAAGGTGTTAATTTATCAATTTGATCGCGGTCTAAGAACGTACCTGATTCAACAATAATTTCTCCCGTTTCAGGATCAACTAAAGTTTCAGCTAAGGTTTGATTGAACAATCGAGTTGCTAAGTTTAATTTTTTATTCACTTTATAACGACCAACATTTGCTAAGTCGTAACGTTTTGGATCAAAAAAGCGAGCTGTCAACAAGCTTCTTGAGCTGTCAGCTGTTTTGGGTTCACCTGGACGAAGACGTTCATAAACATCTTTCAAGGCTTCTTCTGTACGAGAATCACTAGCATTCTTGTGCAAATCTTTTTCCATTGTTAAACGAAGACTTTCGTTGTCTCCAAAGATTTCAAAAATTTGATCATCAGATCCAAATCCTAATGCACGAACCAATACAGTTAATGGTATTTTACGTGTACGGTCAATACGAACATAAGAAAGGTCTTTTGCATCAGTTTCGAATTCAAGCCATGCTCCACGGTTTGGGATAAGTGTTGAGCCAAATCCTTCTTTACCATTTTTATCTAATTTACCATGGAAATAAACACCTGGAGAACGGACTAGTTGAGAAACGATTACTCGTTCTGCTCCGTTGATAACAAATGTACCCATTTCTGTCATTAATGGGAAATCGCCAAAGAATACTTCTTGTTCTTTAACTTCTCCACTTTCTTTGTTAATTAAACGTAACTTAACATAAATTGGAGCTGAATAGTTTGCATCATGTGAGCGAGCTTCTTCAACGGTGTATTTAGGTTCTTGTAACTGGTAATCAGTAAATTCTAATGATAAATTTCCAGCAAAGTCATCAATTGGAGAAATATCTTTAAACATTTCACGCAATCCTTCATCTAAGAACCACTGGTAAGAATTAGTTTGAATTTCAATTAAATTTGGAAGTTCTAAAACCTCGTGGATACGTGAAAAACTTCTGCGTGTACGGTGCTTACCGTAATTTATTAAATGGCCTGCCAACCTATTCACCCCTCAAACTGTTTTTAGTGCGATCATTTTAAGCAAATCGTTATATTTCATTCCTGTTACTTTTGTTAAAAATGAATAACAAGCTGAATATTTACCTATTTTTTGACAAAAAAAAACCAAAAGATTCGTGAACTTTTAAAAAAAATCCATTTTCTTTTGTTTTCTTCTTTAAAAATCTACTCTGGACAATATTTCAGAACAAATTTCCTTCTTTAAGACACACTATATGCATTAGATAATTTTACAGCATGCTCCTACTTAAGTCAAGCATTTTTCGCTTTAAAGCTTTGAATGATCCAATATCCTTTATCTTTAACGATTACTTGAGCATTGCCGAAAGTTTCTTCCATTTTCGCTTTCGCACTTGGTGCACCTTGTTTTTTTTGAATAACGATTGTTAATGTTCCGCCATTTTTAAGAAGATCAAAAGCGCCCGTTAAAATACCATGCACCACGTTTTTTCCAGCACGAATAGGAGGATTGCTGACAATTGCCGCAAACTCTTTACCTTCAACCGATTCATAAATATCTGAAGTGTGGATCAATACATTTGATAATCGATTATTGGATGCATTCTGCTTAGCTAATCCCAATGCTCGTTCATTAATATCGACCATTTCTACTTTGCGTTCCGAATCTTCTTTCGCTAATGCTAATCCCATCGGACCATAGCCGCATCCAACATCTAATATATCTCCCGGGATCATTTCTGAAAAATCAAGCGTTTCAATCAATAAACGAGAACCAAAATCAACTGTTTTTTTGGAAAACACTCCTGCGTCAGTAACAAATTTAAATTCACGTCCACGTAAAGTATATGTCCAAGCAGCTGTTTCACTCACGGCATTTGGATTATTAGTAAAATAATGATCTGACATACTAGTTCCTCCTTGATTTAGTTCATTTTTTTATAACTCACTTTTATTTTAAACAATTTCAATAAAGATAAAAAAGACACGCAGCGAACTGCGTGTCTTTTTCAAAAGCTTAGTAGAGTTAAATTATTTAACTTCTACAGATGCTCCAGCTGCTTCTAAAGCTTCTTTCAATGCTTCAGCATCTTCTTTAGAAATGTTTTCTTTGATTGCTGTTGGTGCTCCGTCAACTAATCCTTTAGCTTCTTTCAAGCCAAGGCCTGTAGCTTCACGTACAGCTTTGATAACTTTAATTTTTGCGTCTCCAGCAGAAGTTAATTCTACTGTAAATTCAGTTTGTTCAACTGCTTCTGCTGCTGCTCCAGCTGCTGCTACAGGAGCTGCTGCTGTTACACCAAATTCTTCTTCGATTGCTTTTACTAAGTCGTTTAATTCTAAAATCGTTGATTCTTTCAAGTCAGCAACGATTTGTTCAATGTTTAATGCCATTGTTGGTTTCCTCCATTATTGGTTAGTTTTTTTGTTTCAACTTACTTTTTCTTCAAAAAAAGAATGCTTTCTTAGGCTACTTCTTCTTTTGATTCTGCAACTGCTTTGATAGCAAGTGCAGTATTGCGAACTGGTGCTTGAAGTACAGATAGCAACATTGACAACAAACCTTCGCGGTCTGGTAGTCTTGCAAGAGAATTCATTTCTTCAGCTGAAGAAACACGTCCTTCAATTACGCCACCTTTGATTTCTAATGCTGCTGCTGTTTTAGCAAATTCAGCGATAATTTTTGCAGGTGCTACAACGTCATCATTACTAAACGCAACTGCTGTAGGTCCTTTGAAAACATCGTCCATTCCTTGTAAACCTGCTGCTTCTGCTGCACGGCTTAATACTGAATTTTTGATAACTTTCATTTGGATTCCTGCATCACGTAATTGCTTACGTAAATTAGTCACTTCTTCAACAGTTAATCCACGGTAGTCTACTACAACTACTGAAGCTGCTTCTTTAAATTTAGTTGATGCTAAATCAACTAGTTCTTGTTTTTTTGCGATTGCTGCTTGACTCATTAATTTTTCACCTCCTAATCGATTGGCTAGAATTTTTTGTCTTAAGAACGATAAAGCTCAATAAATACAAAAAACTCTATGTCACCTTAGACATAGAGGGATAATTATATGTTTTCACATATTCATCCTCGGTAGGGAATTAAGGCATCAAGCCACCTACTGTCTTCGGTAATATTTCTTAACCTAGACGATTTTAACAATTTCAATCGTCTAGGTCAAGACTTTTACTAGTTATTTATTTAAACGTTCCTGCATCAACTTTAACACCAGGTCCAAAAGTAGTGGTTACTGTAATGTTTTTGATGTATTCGCCTTTTGCAGTTGAAGGTTTAACTCTCAATATTGTATCATTGATTGTTTTGAAGTTTTCAACTAATTTAGCATTGTCAAATGATACTTTACCGATTGGAGCATGAACATTCCCTGCTTTGTCAACACGGTAAGTTACTTTACCAGCTTTAATTTCATTGATAGCTTTAGTAACATCCATTGTAACAGTACCTGTTTTAGGGTTAGGCATTAGGCCTTTAGGTCCTAAGACACGTCCAAGACGACCAACTTCAGCCATCATATCTGGTGTTGCTACAACAACGTCGAAATCAAACCATCCGCCATTGATTTTTTGAACTAATTCAGCTTCTCCTACATAATCTGCTCCTGCAGCTTCAGCTTCTTTAGCTTTTTCACCTTTAGCAAATACTAATACTTTTTGAGTTTTCCCTGTTCCGTTTGGAAGAACAACTGCTCCACGAATTTGTTGATCAGCTTTCTTAGGGTCAACGCCAAGTCTATAAGCAACTTCTACAGTTGCGTCAAATTTAGCATAATCAACATCTTTAACTAATGCTACAGCTTCTTCTAAAGAATAAGCTTTTAAAACATCAACTTTTTCAGCTGCTGCTGAATATTGTTTACTTTTTTTAGCCATAATTTTTTCCTCCTTGATTGTGGTTATAACGGTTTTACCTCCCACTTATTCCTTATGCAATTAAGCATAAGGGATACTGAGAAGCGGAATACAGAATTAACCTTCTACAGTGAATCCCATGCTTCTTGCAGTACCTTCGATCATTAACATAGCAGAATCAACATCTGATGCATTTAAATCAGCCATTTTTGTTTCTGCAATTTCTCTAACTTGGTCGCGAGTTACTTTTGCAACTTTTTTAGTGTTTGGTTCACCAGAACCAGATTCAACACCAGCAGCTTTTTTAAGTAAAACAGCAGCAGGTGGAGTTTTTGTGATAAATGTAAATGAACGATCTTCATATACAGAAATAACAACGGGAGTGATTAATCCGTTTTGATCAGCAGTACGAGCGTTGAATTCTTTACAGAATCCCATAATGTTGATTTGTGCTTGCCCTAAAGCTGGACCTACCGGTGGAGCTGGAGTTGCTTTCCCTGCAGGAATTTGTAATTTAACTAACTTAACTACTTTTTTAGCCACGAAACATACCTCCTTGATTGAGTCCGTGATGTGGTTAATGGGGTTAATATTTCCCCTCCCACATTTGACACATACGTAAAACGTACCAGAAAACTATACCACTCAAAAATCTGTTTTGCAACTATTTTCTGAACTTATTTATTTTTTTCATTTGAGAACGATAAACAGTTGTTTCCTTTTCTATATCTAGTGCCGCGTCTGATTTATCTTCAATCAAATCTGGAGCACCCTTTTTCTTTTTCTTCTTAGTACGAGAATAGATACTATAGATGATTCCCATAATAAGAGCATATATAGAAAAAATGACAATAAATCCCCACAGACCCATTACGGCATCCGCAAATTCCATATTGCCTCGATTCGTGATTGCCTGCTGGATCTCAATGGCAAAAACCAGCACCGTCAGCATCGTAAAAGTAAAGATAAACGAAAGAATCGTTGCACTAAATTTCCATTTTTCGATGATCTTAAATACAACGTAAACAACTAAGAAGAGAATCATGCCAATCGTGCCGATAATCCAAAAATGCAAATCTTTATCCGTCATACTCGACCCAAATATTCGATTAAGAACGTCATGGATCTCATTTACAATAGTTGCGAGCAATAGGATAAGTTCTTTCATTACTATTCACCTGCTCATTTTATTTTATTATATTATAGCTTTAGTGTCTAATTACCTCTAGTCTAGTTTCATGACTGGCCTATTTCAAAACGGATTTATAACATAGAGAATCAGACTGTAAATAAAAGCATCAAGTCATATGCCTAGCCGCATTGCTTTCGATGAAGAAAAAGCCAGACCGCTTTATTAAACAGACCTGACCTTGCTGTTCTCTTATTCTTTTAGTTCTAAATCTTCAATAGAATCAATATCCATATAGGCCGGAACAACAAATCCCGTTCTTGTCCCTATTAAGTTTTCACCCAGATCAACAATCTTATCTTTATTTTTTTCATAAAAAGAAGCATGTGTTGTTGGTAGCCATGGTGAAAGAGATGCATCTGCTTCTCCGTTCGCAATCGCCTCAAATAAAAATGCAGGATCAATATCTGTCAGTGTCACTTCATAACCTTGTTGCTCTAATACGTTTTTCATCACTGTACTAGAAGCTTTTTCGGTACCCCACTGTGTCGACACAATTTCAATTTCTTCTCCATCCACTTGTTCAGTACCCTCTAACCATATATCCACTTGTTCTTGATTTGCTTCTACCCAATTCGTCGATGCTTCTTCAAAAGAACTGCCTTGCGCTTCAAGCATTACAGCTTCCATGTCTGCTACTTCCCAATGAAAAGTATCAAGAATTTGATAGGCATCAGGATTTTCCTCTTCGAATCCCAATCTTGCAATAGTATGGATGCTCTCGACCTCACCCATTGTTCCTTTTGGATCTTCCAAATATTTTAAATCATATTCTGAAAACATCCAGTGCGGGGTCCATCCTGTTACAACTATAGGTTCTTCATTTTCGATTGCTTGGTCTAGCATCGTCAACATACCTCCAGTTGAACTTTCCTCAAGTTCCCAACCTGCCAAGTTTTCATACTCATCTACCGTTTGATGGGCTAAGTCAGTTACTCCCGCTCCAGGTTCAATACCTGTAATAGTGTAGTTCAGCTGCTCGCTTATACTCTCATTCGACCCATTTTCTGTCGCTTCACCATTGCCACACCCTGTTAAAATTAACGCAGCAGATACTCCAAAAGCCATTCCAACAAATTTCATGTTCATATTTTTTCCTCCATATATAAAAAAGCATTCCACTTTTTTTATTCGGCTAATTTTTAGTCCTTGTTCAACTCTGATTTCCGATAACCAAATATACAGCAAGCATGCTGCCGTTTTCCAGAAATCAGTTAACCTCCAGATCAAAAAAACCGATTTCCCGCTAACTTGTTTATATTATTATGTTGAAGCCTCCTCTTTCGAGAGTATGTTATCGCTTTTTTAATAGCCGCTAACAAGCTTACCATGTATCGTTTTTAGATTCAAATTCACTAAAAAAGAGACCAGGACAAGTGTCCTGATCTCTTTTTAGGCTGTACTTTACAGTGGATAGTGTTTTACAATTTATCTACTTGTTCAAAATCTAATTCTGTACTTGTTTCACGACCAAACATTTCAACATTAACTTTAAGTTTTGCTTTTTCCATTTCAATCTCGGTGATTTTACCCGTAAGGCCATTAAATGCTCCTTCAATGATCGTAATTGTTTCGCCAACTTCAAAGTTGATTTCTTGATGACGAGCACTTAAACCAATACGACGTAAAATGACTTCTATTTCTGAATCTAAAAGCGGTGCTGGTTTGCTTCCCGCTCCATGTGATCCAACAAAGCCTGTTACACCAGGTGTGTTACGAACAACATACCAAGAATCATCAGACATGATCATTTCAACTAGAACATATCCAGGAAACGTTTTTTTCATATTGATTTTTTCTTTACCATTTTTTACTTCTTTTTCTTCTTCTTCAGGAATAACTACGCGGAAAATGTAATCCCCCATACCCATACTACTTGCTCTAGATTCGATATTTTGCTTAACTTTATTTTCATAACCAGAATATGTGTGTAAGACATACCACTGTTTTGCACTTTCTATTTCTTCCACGTGTATCACTCCTATTCGTTATTTATTAACCGTTTCTTTTTAATATTGGCTAGTCGACTTTTTCTACAACATACAAAAAAACCTTCATTTACTCTTAAAGAAGGTTCTGTGCATTTATTAATATAATCATTATACCATTACGTAAAACTTCACGCTAGTGGTTTTTCTGTTCCAAACATCTTATAAAATCAAATCTAAGATCGCATCGATTCCAAAGTCAACAACCATAAAGAAAAGAACAAATAATAGACAGACTACAAAGACAGTCAATGTATATTTTCTAAGTTCTTTACCTGTAGGCCATGTGACTGCTTTGATTTCTTGACGTACGCCGCCAAAAAAGTTTTTTATTTTCTTCATTTTATCCCCTCCAAATTGGTATTGAGACTTCTAATTCTTATTTCGTTTCACGATGTAGTGTATGTTGGTTGCAATATTTACAGAATTTTTTTATTTCTAAACGTTCTGTGCGGCTTCCTTCATTTACTTTTTTAGAGTAATTTCTAGATCCACATACCGAGCAAGCTAAAGATGTTTTTTTACCACTCATTTTTTTCACCTATTCTTTCTATTCTACGGACTAATGACATCTTAATTAATTTACCATCACTTGTGAAACATGTCAATCGCTCTTTCAAAATTTACTTGAACAATAGACTTAAAGCTAGCAAAAACACTTCACTGCTGCTAAATAAAACAATGTTCTTTATAGAAACAACAAACGTTTCTGACTTTACTTGTTTGGCGTTGTAAGCAGCTAAATTTCTTCTCATAGGTACAATGGTTCCCAGTATGAGCAATAATATTGGATGCAGCAGTCTTAACAAAATAGCTAGTACGATTACCAGATAACTCAAGTATACGAGCACATTAAACAATTGAACAGCTTGTTTTTTACCAATATAAAATGGCAGTGTATAGCGATGGTTAACAATATCTTCTTCTAAATCACAAGTATTATTCGCCAACATGATATTGGCGATCAAAAAGACGGTCGGTAATGAAACAAAAAACAGCGCTATGATCGAAACCATGTTTCCTTCTAAAATGAAATTTTGCTCTGCAAAAACTAAGCTCAATAAAGCAGGATCATTAATATTTACAAAAGCTGCAATGAAAAAGATACCGAATCCCATTACCAAACCCGAAATAGGCTCACCTAAAGGCATCCTCGAAATTGGTACTGGTCCAAAAGTATAAAAGACTCCAATAAAGAAGCAGGCAGCCCCTATGATCAATAAAATTATATTTGTCCTAACTACAAGCATAAGACCTAAAAACGTCGCAGCAACCAACATACTTATAATAAGATGGATAATGCGTTTTTCTGGTATATTTTCTTGTCCAATAACATTCACTTCATCTTTATACCCTTGATCTTTAGCTTTTTGATAATCCATCAAATTGTTGATGGCCGTTGTTGTCATATCAAAAATAATCATGGCTATAAAGAAAAGAAGGGTATTTATTAAATCAAACGCATTAAAATAATAAACCGCAAACAACGTCCCTAATAGAAATGGGAAAAGACTCGCTAATTTTGTTTGGATCTCTACTAATTTGAAAAATGTTTTTACCGACATCTTTATCCCTCTTTATTTTTATTTTAGCGTAAAATCATCATTTGTTAATTTAAAAGATTCTTTCAAACCATCAGACACATAGACATTTTTGTCTTTCGTTACAAATATTGCATCAACCTTTTCTAATGTATTAACGTATTCTAATCCTTCTTTTAGCCCTTTAGAGAACAGCGAGGTTGATAACCCATCGCCATCAATGGATTTTTCTGTGATCACACTTACCCCTGCTAATTGATTGTCAAAAGGATACCCTGTCTCAGGATTCATCAAATGATGGTAACTTACCCCATCCACTTCAAGGAAACGTTCATAAATTCCAGATGTTACGATGGATCGGTTGCTAAGAGCTAAAGAACCTAAAATCGTTCCACGCGTTTCAAACGGATCTTGAATACCCACGTTCCACCCTACACCTTCACCTCTGGTACTATCCCCTAATACATAAATATTTCCGCCTAAATCAATAATGGCCGTGTCTACTTCGTGTTCTTTCAATACACTCACTACTTCATCCGTGATAAAGCCTTTAGCAATAGCTCCTAAATCTAACCGCATCTTCTTATCTGGGAGGTAAACGGTTTGAGAATCGTCATCAAATTGTACTTTTGAAAAGTCAATTAACGCCAAGGCTTCATCAATTTCAGCTTGATCTGGCTTCCTAGCATCATCAAAACCAATGTGCCATAATTCTGTAATTGGTCCAATCGTCATATCAAAACTACCCACAGTACTTTCACTATAGTCATAAGCTGCTTGCAGTAAATAATACAAATCATCTGATACTCGGACTGGTTTCACGCCAGCTTGTTGATTGATTTTTTCAACTTCTGAATCCCCATCTTCTTCATCAACAGTGATCAAGTTTGCCAGCCCCTCAAGTCGCTTAAAAGCTGCATCCAATGCTGCTTGTTGATTTTGATTATAAATCGTAACTTTTACAACTGTCCCCATCAAAAATTCAGTTCTTGCAAAAGGTTCTTCAGCTAATGCACGTTCTTTTGCGTTATTTGATTTTCCACAACCAACAACTATGAACAATACAACCAGTAAAGAAACTATTATTTTTATCAGCGCATTTTTTTTCATCAAAAAAACTCCTTGCTATCCAACTATTTTTATACCTTTTCGTTAATTTTATTTAAAAATAAATGAGCCTTAGAAATTTTTCTAAGGCCCATTTATTATGTCATTTTATATTACCCTTTACAATCTTTATCAAGGCCATTCCTTTAGTTGTAGAACTCATTATAAGAGGTTTAGTTATCAATTCTGATTTTTTATTGCTTTCATAAATCATATCAAAAACAATACTCCAGCCTTTATATAACCTAGTCTTTCTAGCAAAAAGAAACTAGCTGCTTCATCTGGTAGACTACTCACCATTAGTATAACCGTTCTCTTTTTGATTGTCTATATTTTCACATTGTTCTATTTTATTTTTTAAAAAAATTATCGACTCACCTTATATGAAATGCATAAATAGCTATAAATTCATTATCTGCAATTAAATCATAGCTGATACAAACTCTTTAGAATGCATCGATCACTTATTTTTATAATCACAAATAAACTTTTTTTTAGAATGATTTTATCTTTTTATTGTAAATATAAGGAATTTGTCCGTAATGTGACAAGCCCTTGTGTTCTTTTACTTTATTCTTTTATTGATTTGACACTATTCCTAAAATAAGTTTGAGATTTTTTTCATAAGAAGCTAGTTTTCAAACTAAAATAGTGCGTTAAAAAAGCATTATTTTAAAAACCTTTCTTAAAGTCTAGACATATTAGCTTTTGTTTTGTATAATATGGTTATTAGGTGGTTGTGAAACTTTTAACTAACTTGGCAAAATGTTAATTATTCAGTTTATTTTTTTTACATATATTCTTTATATTATCTATTTTACAAAAAATTAAAAAAGGAGCTATAAAAAATGACTCAAACAAATGTGGTTGTTGTTGGTGCTGGATTTGCAGGTGTTGCTGCTACAAAACAGTTAGCCAAAAAACTAAAGAAAAACAAAGATGTAACGATTACCTTGATCGATCGTCACTCTTACCTTACTTACATGACCGAATTACATGAAGTAGCTGGAGGACGCGTTGAACCTGAAGCGATACAATACGATTTACAACGATTATTTGCTCGTAAAAAAAATGTTAACTTAGTAACTGATACCGTTACTTCTGTTGATCACGATAAAAAAATCGTGTTGACTGAAAATGGATCTTATACGTATGATTATTTAGTTCTAGGCATGGGTGGGGAACCAAATGATTTCGGTACACCTGGTGTTAAAGAACACGGCTTCACTCTTTGGTCATTAGAAGATGCCGTTCGTCTACGCCATCACATTGAAACAACTGTTGCAGCTGCGGCCATCGAGCATGATGCAGCAAAACGTGCAGCAATGATGCGTTTTGTTGTTTGCGGTTCTGGATTTACAGGTATTGAAATGGTTGGAGAATTGTTAGATTGGAAAGACGTTCTAGCTAAAGAATACAAATTTGACGCTTCAGAGATCGAATTGATCGTTGTAGAGGCTGCTCCAACGATTTTAAACACCCTTCCTCGTCAAGATGCTGATAAAGCAGAAAAATTCATGACGAAAAAAGGGATCAAAATCTTGAAAGACTCTCCAATCGTTAGCATCGGAGCTGAATCTGTTTTATTGAAATCTGGCGAAGAAATCCCTACAAAAACATTAGTCTGGACTGCCGGTGTTAAAGCCAATACAGATACAGCAGAATTTGGGATGGAAAAAGCTCGTGCTGGTCGTTTAGTTGCCAATGAATTTATGGAAGCTAAGGATCTAGAGGACGTTTATGTTATTGGTGATCTTGTGTATTACGAAGAAGAGGAAGGAAAACCAACTCCTCAGATCGTTCAAGCCGCTGAACAGACTGGACACACTGCAGCCATTAATATTATTGCTGCCATTGAAGGAAATGAAAAACATAAATTTGAATCCAATTACCAAGGAACAATGGTTTCTATCGGTTCAAAATATGGTGTTGCTTATTTAATGGATAAATTTCATCTTAGCGGATTCTTAGCTATGCTAATGAAACACATCGTTAACTTAAAATACTTTTTTGATATTCGTTCTGGTTATTACATGGTACAGTATATATTCCATGAATTTTTCCACATTAAAAATCAACGAAACATTTTCCGTGGTCATCTTTCTCGTCACGGAAACGTCTTATGGAGTGTCCCACTAAGAGTCTTTTATGGTAGCATGTGGTTGATTGAAGGATTGAAAAAAGCTTTTGGTTTTTTTGATTCTCAAAGCTGGTTTGGTGATACAGTCGCTTTACCGTTCGCTTGGTTACAAGAAGCTACTTCTGGAGCATCAGAAGCAGTAGAAGGCGCTGGCGAAGTTGCTGAGCCTATCTTTGGTTTAAACTATGTATATGGTGAAGAGCCGATGATGATCTTTTCTAAAGCTCCCGAATGGTTTAATAGCATTATGGAATTTATGATCCCTACACCTGAAGTAGCTTTATTTTTCCAAAAGTTCATGACGATCGTGGAACTTGGAATTGGTTTAGCCTTGATCGCAGGATTGTTCACTTGGTTAGCTAGTGCTGCTACTGTTGCTTTAGTTGTCAGTTTTGCCTTATCTGGTATGTTCTACTGGGTAAACCTTTGGTTCGTATTTGTTGCTATTGCATTGATGAATGGTTCTGGTCGTGCTGTTGGTTTAGACTATTATGTAATTCCGTGGATCCAAAAGGTAGCGGGCAAATGGTGGTATGGTACACCAAGGTCTTTATATAAATAAAAAAAGTTCGATTTCACTATATTATTTACACCGTTTGAGTGAAGGTAGGTTTCTCTACCTCCACTCATTTTCTTATAAATCTATTACAGCTAAACTCGATGTATAGCATAGAAAAAAATGGTAAGATAGAAAGAAGAACACACGAGTTATTCTTCTTTCTATCTTGTTATTTTTAACTGGTTACCAAAATAAACGATTGTTTAATCAATTGATCTCACCTAAATAAGGACTGGTGTCTATGACTCGAAATCAAAAAATTGTATATATTGCGTTACTAGCAGCTCAAGCTGTTGTCTTAAGCTTGGTCGAAAGAAGCATTCCTTTTCCTTTTGCCTTTGCTCCAGGTGCAAAACTTGGGATTGCTAACCTTATTACCATTGTTGCTATTTTTACTTTGCCACTAAAAGATAGTTTTACCGTGGTATGGATGAGGCTCATTATGGCTACCCTTCTAGGTGGTACATTATCTACCTTTATGTACAGTTCTGCCGGAGCTTTACTCAGTTATGCTGGCATGTTAACAGTGAAGCAACTTGGTCCAAAGCGGGTCAGCATTATTGGGATCAGTGCTACAGGAGGAATTTTACACAACGTTGGCCAATTGGCTGTCGCAAGTTGGATCTCTCAGACTTGGACCGTCATGCTCTACTTACCCGTCCTATCCTTCATGGGTATTCTATCTGGCATCGCCATTGGTATTGCAGCTAATTATTTAATGACTCATGTACGAACACTAAAGGATTTCCAAAATCATACTCAGCAACTTGATAAAAAAAAGCGTCGTAATACTACTTATGTAAATTCTTGAAAAGCCACAGCTTATTTGTGCTTAATTTTATGAAACGAAAGGGGAATACATATGAAGATCCATCCTATGTGGGAAGCCTACCCTGAATTACAATCCGAATTAATACAAACCATTGAATTAATAGATTCAAAAATCCATCTACGCAATAAACCAATTGAACATGCTTTAATTGATATGATGCATACTGGTGGAAAACTGGTTCGCCCCGCTTACACTCTACTGTTCTCAACTTTCGGAGAGGATCATGACCCTAGCCGAGCACGCGCTTTAGCCGCAGCGATCGAAGTATTGCATATGGCTACTTTAATTCATGATGACGTCATCGATGATTCGCCTAAACGACGTGGTAAAAAAACGATCCAATCAAAATACGGCAAGGATGTAGCTGTCTATGCTGGTGATTATCTGTTTACTGTTTCATTTAAACTGCTAACGGATTATTCTAACTCCGTGAAGCAAACGCAGATCAACACTAAAGGGATGGAACGAATCCTAATGGGTGAAATCGATCAACTGAATTTAAGGTATCATCAAAAAATAACTGTTCGAAATTATTTGACTCAGATATCTGGAAAAACAGCACAACTATTTGCCTTATCTTGTTATTCAGGAGCATTGGAAGGCGGAAAAAATGAAAGATTCGCTAGAAATTGTTATTATATCGGAAGTCATATTGGAATGGCCTTTCAAATTATGGATGATATCCTAGATTATTCGCAAACAACCGAATCTTTTGGCAAGCCTGTTTTAGAAGATGTGAGACAAGGTATCTATTCTGCCCCTCTTATTTACGCTATGCGGGAAAATTATACTGTTTTCAAAGAATTGCTTGGAAAAAAAGAACAGATGACCAATGAAGACACAGCTAAAGTTCAACAATTAGTGATCGATTTAGGCGGTTTAAATGAAGCTCAGCGATTGGCCAGTAAGTATACCGATAAAGCCTTAAAACGCATCAATCAATTACCAGCTAGTTCAGAAAAAGAAATCATTCGTAAAGTAACAGTATCCTTACTGCAAAGAACGATTTGAGGATTTAATCGATAACAACAAAAAAACAAGAATATAGGTTGTAAGCCTAATTCTTGTTTTTTTGTTTTAAAATCTTACGAGAATGGTAGAACTGTCATTTTTTAAAATTTGAACGCGAAAAGAAAACGCTATCATTTTTACTCACATTAGAATTTTTCAAGACTGTAAAATAGTTAATCCTCTAAGACTTGCTTCATTTTACGTTTGCAACGGTCTAACGCATTTTTTATTTGCAGACTATCACAATTTAATTGCTTAGCGATCTCGTCTATTTCCTTGTTTTTTAAGTAGAGCGAAAATACTTGCTGTTCCAAATTTGATAATGTATGGTGATATCCTGCTAACTTTTCTTTAACTTGCAAAATATCTAACGCAGATAGCCCTTCTTTTCCATTCATTATGTAGTGAGGACTCATTCCCTTTTCTAACATGCCGTCTAATGATTCTACGATTTTTTCGATCCGTCTTTTCTTAGCCATATCTTTTCGGATCAAACTAAAAATATGGTGTTTGAAATTCAACTTGTAGAAATTTCCAAACGTGTGCCCCTTGGATTTGTCGTAAGTCTGAATCGTCTTGTGAAAGACCATTCGTGCTTCTTGCCATAAATCTTCCTTTTCATAGCTTTTAAGGTAGTATTCTTTCGTTAAATTGGTCACTAGCGGATGGTACCGGCTAAATAAAATTTGAAACGGATATCCATCTCCATTCCTAATCATGCGGATCAATTCTTCATCGCTCATAAGAGAGATTGCCTCTTCTTCATCTGCCAAACCTGTTGCCTCCTTCAATGGCTAAACTGTTAAGTTTACATAGAATAACGTTAGTTATTTAGGTTGTCTACCATTCTCGAAAACTCTCAAAAAGCACTAACTTTATTTAATACTTTGTCAACTCATCTCTCAATTTTTCTAACCTGTCCATTTGACGATTCGACCAAGGTGAATTTCTGCGATTACTCTGTAAGCGATACTGTTGGGTATCCGCTTCAATAGCTTTTTTAATGCGTTTGACGTCACTAAAGAGTTCATTAGCTGATTTTCGCAAAGCCCCTTTTTGAAAAACGATCCATTGTTCTGCAAGATCACTTGTTGCGACGGTCACTTGTGTAACTATCGTATTTTCTATTCCAACAACGCGTTCTATATAACTATCCGCAGTTTCTCCTTCTTTCGTGAAAATAACGGTCAATTGATACTTTTGATAAGATTGTTGCAGTCCAGGAACAAATTGGGCGTCAAATACCACATGAATTTTTATGCCTGTATATTTTTGGTAATTGGATAATTCATGCAATAATGAATCTCGTGCATCTTCCATCTTATCTTGATTCTTTAATTTTACTAAGTGTGGCCATGCCCCAATAATATTGTATCCATCAACAATCAGCAACTCTTTTCTCATGCTATTTGACCCCCCTCTCCGCCTAACTATTTTTAGTTAAATTTTGTTTCTTCCACGGTAAACTTCATACATCAATAGACTTGCTGCCACACTAGCGTTCAAGCTTTGAACGTGTCCAGTCATTGGTATCGTGACCATGCCATCCATCTGTTCTTTTACTAAACGAGAAATCCCTTTGCCTTCATTACCCATCACTAGACCAATAGGTAACGTCGTCTCCCATTGACGGTAATCTTGACCTTCCATGTCTGTTCCATATAACCATAATCCGCGTTCTTTTAATTCTTTGATTGTTTGGACTAGATTCGTTACTCGCGCAACCGCTACATGCTCTATTGCCCCTGTTGAAGCTTTAGCAACCGTAGCCGTTAAACCTACAGCTCTTCTTTTTGGAATAATAATACCATGTGCGCCAATAGCATCTGCTGTTCTCATGATTGAGCCTAGGTTATGCGGATCTTCAACTCCATCTAAAAGAATAAAAAATGGATCTTCATTTTTTTGCGCTGCTACCGCGAATAGATCATCAATTGTTGCATATTGAAAAGCAGAAGCTGCAACAACTACTCCTTGATGATTCATTCCATCCACTAATTGATCCAATTTAGCTTTGGGGACAAGCGAAATTTGAATGCTGCGTTTTTTTGCTAAATTTTGAATTTCTTCCATTTTAGATCCGCTTAAACCTTCTTGTAAAAAGATTTTATTGATGTCCCGCTCTGATTTTAATACTTCAATAGCTGGTAAACGACCTGCTACTAAATCACGATCGGTTTCTTTTTCTTCAGCTGAATCTTCAATTGGCTTAACGAATTTTTTATCTGGCTTTCTTGAAAAATTCCCCTTTTTTGGTTGGCTGTTGCGTTTTCCGAAATTCTTATTATCTCTTGTCATCTTTTGTATCCTCCACTTTTTTAATACACCAATGGATCAATTCTTCCATTCGTTCAGTTTTTTTTGCTAAATGTAAGTAGCCTATCAACGATTCAAATCCAGTGGCTACACGATAGGTTGTAACATCCGCATTTTTTGCTGATGTGTAACTTTTAGAATTTCTGCCTCGTTTGTACATAGTAACTTCTTCTTCTGTCAAAAGTCCTTCTACTGCTAGCATCTCATGCATCAAAAAGCTTTGTGCTTTAGCAGAAACAAAATGTGTAGCCGTTTTGTGTAATTGACTTGGTTTTGTATAGCCCAGTCCTACTAAATAATCACGAATATAGATCTCATATATAGCATCTCCGACGTAAGCTAATGCTAACCCGTTTAATAGTGCCCAATTTTTTTCTATCATGTTGTTATTGCCCTCTTCTCCATCTAGTTCCTTGTGGGGTATCATCTAACATGATACCTTCTTCTTTTAACTGATCTCTAATTTCATCACTACGTTGAAAATCTTTTGCTGCACGTGCTGCGTTTCTTTCTTCGATTAATTGCTCAACGGTCTCATCCAGCAAAGCTGTTTCCTCAAAAACGATACCAAAAATCCGAATCAATTCTTGGAACTGATCCAACATTGCTTCAAGAACACTTTTAGAAACAATCGACCGCTCACTGTAGATGTTCATTGCTTTAGCCATTTCATAAATTACGGTGATACCGTTGGCCGAGTTGAAGTCATCATCCATCTCTTTAATAAAGTTTTCTTTAAACTGGTTAAACTGATCAAACTGTTCTTGGTCATCTTCTTCTGTTGCTACTGCATCTTTTAAGCGATAGGTCACGTTATCAAAAGCCATTTTTAATTTAGTTAAGTTAGCCCTAGCTTCCTCGATAGTCGTTTCACTGTAGCTAATAGGTCTGCGGTATTGAGTTGTTGCCATAAAGAAACGTAAAATTTGAGGATCGACTTTTTTAATAATATCATGAACCAAAACAAAGTTCCCTAACGATTTACTCATCTTCTCATTATCCATTGTGACAAAACCATTATGCATCCAGTAGTGTGCAAATGGGTGACCCGTTTTTGCTTCACTTTGGGCAATTTCATTTTCATGGTGCGGAAAGGTCAAATCTTGTCCACCTGCATGAATATCGATTGTGTCGCCCAAGTACTTTGTAGCCATTACGGAACATTCAATATGCCAACCTGGACGTCCTGCACCCCATGGAGACTCCCAGCTGATTTCAGCTGCTTTAGCTGATTTCCATAAAGCAAAGTCTAAAGGGTCTTCTTTTTTATTATTTTCTTGGGCATTTAAACGATTACTCGCTCCAACTTCTAATTCATCAATTGAGATATCACTTAATTTACCATAATTCTCAAATTTTCTCGTACGGTAATAAACATCACCATCTACCTCATAAGCATACTCTTTTTTTATCAATACCGCTATAAAATCAATGATCTCAGGTATGTTTTCCATTACCCGTGGATGATGACAGGCTTCTTCTACACCTAATGCATGTGTATCTGCATGATAGGCTTTGATAAATTTATCTGCGACTTCAGGAGCTGTCAAATTCAATTCTTTTGCTGCACGGATAATTTTATCATCTACATCTGTAAAATTCGAGACATAGTTCACGTCATATCCTCGGTACTCCAAATACCGTCTGACCGTATCAAAAGCTACTGTACTACGTGCGTTTCCGATATGAATGTAATTGTAGACTGTAGGTCCGCAAACATACATCCTGACCTTACCTTCTTCAATTGGGATAAACGCTTCTTTTTTTCTAGTTAATGTATTATAGATTTTCAGCATAGCTGCTCTCCTTTTCTATTTAAAGATGGATTTATCCTAAACTTTTTCATTATTTATTCTAACTACTTTAGCAGGGATCCCCACTGCTGTTGAATGAGACGGTATAGATTCTAAAACAACCGCAGATGCTCCTATTTTAGAATGATTCCCTATCGTTATAGGTCCAAGAACTTGTACATGTGCGGATAGTAAAACATCATTTCCAATCGTTGGATGCCGTTTCCCTTTATCTTTACCTGTTCCACCTAATGTAACACCATGAAAAATAACGACGTCATCTCCGATACTAGCTGTTTCTCCAATCACAACTCCCATACCGTGATCGATAAACAGCCGCTGGCCAATCGTTGCTCCAGGATGGATCTCGATTCCTGTTAAAAATCGAGAAAAACTAGCGATCATACGGCCACTTAAAAATCGATTCCGTTGGTACAAACCATGCGCTAATCGATGAAAAATGATAGCATAAAAACCAGGATATGTTAGCAAGATTTCAGGTGTGCTTTTCACAGAAGGATCATTTTTTTTAATTGTCTGAATGTCTTCTCTCAATCTCCTCACGGATTATTTCACCTCATTGGATTTTTTCTACTGTGTGATTTTTTTGCAAAAAAAAGCAACGTCTCTTATATTAAAAGACGCTGCTGCGCGATTCCACTTTTCTTTATCGCTTAATTTCCAATGGTTCAAATTAGCGACCTTTGACACTTTAACGGGTGTTGACCGATAGAAGTCTACTTATATTCAACTTCTCAACTCCGAGATGCACTTCACCCAATCGCTATCATCTGCTTCCACCAATACAGACTCTCTTTAGATTTTAACTAGGCTACTCTTTCTCTTCATCGTCTTTAATTTTATTTAATTTAGTCTTTTGAATTTTTTTCAAATTCTGTCAAAATTTTATAATTTTGCTAATGCAGCTTGCAAATGAGCTTGAGCTTTTTCACGACCAAGCAATTCAATTGTTGGCCCAATTTCTGGTCCATGAGATTGTCCAGTCACAGCCACACGAATTGCCATAAACAGGTTTTTCCCTTTAATGCCTGTTTCTTTTTGAACCGTTTTAATGGCTTTTTTAATTTCAGCAGCATCGAAAGGTTCAATTTTTTCTAATTGTTTAGAGAAAGCCGTTAGAACTTCTGGTGCTGTTTCGCCTTCTAAAACTTCTTTTGCTACACTATCGATTACTGGTTCTTCGCTGAAAAATAAGCTTGCCAATTCAACGATCTGTGCACCATAACTCATTTGGTCATGATATAAACTGACAACTTTTTGGACCCATTCTTTTTTCTCTGAAGATGCATTTTCTTCAACATATCCAGCTTTGACCAAATGTGGATATGCCAATGCTGTTATGGTTTCTAAATCAGCTTGTTTCATGTATTGATTATTGATCCATTCCAATTTTTTTGCATCAAATGCAGCTGGAGATTTACTTAAACGTTCTGCGTCGAACATTTCAATAAATGTATCATGGTCAAAAATTTCTTCTTCTCCAACTGGAGACCATCCCAACAAGGAAATAAAGTTAAACATAGCTTCAGGCAAGTAGCCCAATTCACGGTATTGCTCGATAAACTGAAGAATATTGCCATCACGTTTACTTAACTTTTTACCTGTTTCACTGTTGATGATCAACGTCATATGGCCAAATTTAGGAGCTTCCCATTCAAATGCTTCATAAATCATTAATTGTTTTGGTGTATTCGCAATATGATCGTCTCCGCGTAAAACATGCGTGATTTCCATAAAATGATCATCTACAACAACTGCAAAGTTATATGTTGGCATACCATCACGCTTGACAATGACAAAATCTCCGCCAACACTTTCTGCTTCAAATGAAATATGGCCTTTTACGAGATCTTCAAAAGTATACGTATTTTCTTTGATGACACGGTAACGAATAACGGGTACAATTCCGGTTGCTTCTTTTTCCATTTTTTCTTTAGCCGTTAAGTGAGAGCATTTCCCACTGTAATGAGGCATTTCTCCTCTAGTTCTTTGTGCTTCACGTTCTTCTTCTACCTCTTCTTCTGAACAGTAGCATTTGTAAGCACGATTGCTTAATAATAATTGTTCTACTAATGGATCATAAATATCTCTACGTTCAGATTGACGGTAAGGTCCAAATTCTCCTGGGTTATCCGGACTTTCATCCCAATTCATACCTAACCATTTCAAATTTTCTAATTGGCTTTCTTCGCCGCCGTCAATGCTTCGTTTTTGATCAGTGTCTTCAATTCGAATGATGAAGTCTCCACCATTGTGTCGTGCAAATAAATAATTGAATAATGCTGTACGAGCATTCCCAATATGTAAATATCCTGTTGGGCTTGGCGCATAACGTACACGAATTTTTTTTGTCATAATTATTTCCTCTTTTCTTTTTTATAATATTTTTTTAATTTATTTAAATCCAAGTTGATCAAATAGGTAATGGCGTTTTCTCTGTTTTTTCTAACAAACAAATAGCCATTGCTGCAATGCCTTCTTTTCGTCCAATAAAACCCATTGTTTCGGATGTTGTCGCTTTTACGTTAACACGTTCGATACTCATTTGACAATCATAAGCTATATTTTTTTGCATTTTTTCTAAATAAGGAGCCATTTTGGGTTTTTCAGCTACAATAGTAGCATCGATATTTCCAATCGTGTAACCTTCTCTTTTCAACATATTCCATACCTTAGTCAGTAATTCTCTTGAATCGGCGTCTTTAAATCGATCATCTTTATCTGAAAAATGGTTTCCTATATCGCCTTTACTAGCGGCTCCTAGAAGGGCATCAATAATAGCATGAAGCAGTACATCAGCATCCGAATGGCCCAACAACCCCAATTCAAAAGGGATATCGACTCCACCAACCACTAAGCGTCTCTCTTCAACGAGTTGATGGACATCATACCCTTGTCCTATCCGAAACATACTCTTGACCTCCTTCTACTTTTTTTGCTGTTCTCTGTGGAGCAAAATAGCTTTTCCAGTTACCATGTCTTCGGGAGTCGTGATTTTTATATTATCATAAGAACCTTCTACTACAATTATCTCTTTAGCTATTCGTTCAACTAAAGAAGCATCATCTGTTCCTAAAAAATGATCTTTTCTAGCTTTTTCATGTGCTTGAAGAACTATCGAACTTTCAAAAGCCTGAGGAGTTTGGATCTGCCATAATTCATCTCTTGGTAATGTAACCTTAACGGTATGATCAGGATGAACAGCTTTGATCGTATCCTTAGCTGGAACACCTAAAATAGCTGCTCCATTTTTTTGAACTTCTTCAAATAATTGTTGAATTGCTGCTTGTTCAATAAAAGGCCTCGCACCATCATGGATCATAACGATACCCGAATTTTTATTTTTCAATTTCAATAATCCACTATAAACGCTATGCTGTCGTTCCGTTCCACCTATTGCAATAGTGATCATCTTTTCGCTTACCATTCTTTCCTGTCGCAATAACTCATTGATCAATTCGACTTCATCTTCTTTTACGACTAAAATAATATGGCTGCAATTCTTGTCTTTTAAAAACACGCTTAATGGATATTCGATCACAGGCTTATTCAGTAGTGGCAATAAAATTTTATTTTTAGAAGATCTCATGCGTCTTCCGTGACCTGCTGCCAATAATACTAGCTCATAGTCTTTGTTCATCGCACTCACTCCTACTCTTTATCTTTAATACCCTTTTGTGAGTGGACCGGTTTGGCAAATATCATTCGTCCAGCTGCTGTTTGAAGCGCGCTCGTTACCACAACTTCAATTGTTTTATTCATAAAGTGCTGTCCTTCTTCAACAACGATCATTGTTCCGTCATCCAAGTAAGCTACACCTTGACTGCGTTCTGTTCCGGCTTTCACGACCATAACGGTCATGTTTTCTCCAGGAATCACGACTGGTTTCACTGCGTTAGCTAATTCGTTGATATTCAATACCGGTACATTTTGGAATTCACTTACTTTATTTAAATTATAATCATTCGTGACTACAACACCATCTAATAATTTTGCTAATTTAATTAATTTGCTGTCAACTTCTGTAATATCTTCAAAATCACCATCATACATTTCAACCTTCATATCATCTTCTTTTTGCAAGGCATTTAGTATGTCTAATCCTCTACGACCACGAACGCGTTTTAAACTATCAGAAGAATCAGCAATATATTGTAATTCTTGTAGCACAAAATTAGGGATCAAGATCGTTCCTTCAAGGAAACCCGTTTTAGCAATATCATAAATTCTTCCATCAATAATGACACTCGTATCTAGTATTTTATATTCACGAAACGTGTCATCTGCTCTACGCTCTAAAACTTTTCCGTCTTCATCTTCAATATTTCTTTTTGTTTTTTGCTGGAATAACTTGCGCCATTCATCTCGTCGAGTCGTTCCGACGCGAAAGCCTAAATAAGCAAAACCAATAACTAGGATGAAAGGTATCACATCACTAATAATAAAAATGCCCATACCGATCAACACAACGCTAATTAGCCACGCTAGAACTAATCCTATGATCGTTCCTAAACTCCCGAATAATAAATAGGTTACACTTTGTTGATTTAAAAAGGCTTCAATTTTCTTAAATATTTGTTCAATGTGAGCCACAGCTAAAAAAGAAATAAATAAAAATATAATTGCACCAATCAGAATATTTGTGACCACATTATTAACATAAAGATTCTCGACCCCGGCCATATTCCAGGCGATCGGCATTACACTTGCTCCAATGCTTCCACCGATAAGTATAAATATACCGGTTATGATTTTTTTAACCAAAAGTATTCCTCCTTCATAAATGGTTTTCTTGTCTTGATAACAAAACAAGAACCTCATTTTATTTTATCACTTTTACTTAAGCAAAAGCTTTCTTTATAGCTTCAGCTATTGTCACAACAGCTATGATTTCTACATTTGCAGGGAATTCCCAACCACCGATATTATTTTTCGGAATCATGATCCGTTTAAAACCTAGTTTAGCAGCCTCATTTACCCGTTGATCAATTCGGCTAACTCTCCTGATTTCTCCAGTCAATCCGATTTCGCCAATAAAACAATCCGTCTCTTTTGTTTCTTTGTCTTGATAACTGGATGCGATACTGATCGCAATAGCTAAATCGATTGCTGGTTCATCTAATTTAACGCCCCCTGCTGATTTTAAATAGGCATCTTGATTTTGCAACAACAACCCTGATCTTTTTTCTAAAACAGCCATGATCAAAGCAACACGGTTATGATCTAACCCACTTGCTGTCCGTCTGGCATTCCCAAAAGCAGTGGGGGTGATCAGTGACTGGATCTCGGCTAAAATAGGCCGTGAACCTTCCATTGAAGCCACTACAGCAGAACCTGTAGCACCTGATAACCGTTCTTCTAGAAACATTTCTGACGGATTTAATACTTCAACTAATCCCCCTTCACGCATTTCAAAGATCCCGATTTCATTAGTTGAACCAAAGCGATTTTTAACAGCTCTTAAAATACGAAAAGTATGGTGTCTCTCTCCTTCAAAATACAACACCGTATCGACCATATGCTCCAACATCCTTGGTCCGGCAATAGATCCTTCTTTTGTAACATGCCCTACAATAAAAATAGCAATATTATTCGTTTTGGCAATTTTTAATAAGTCAGCTGTACTTTCTCTGACTTGAGAAACACTTCCTATTGCTCCAGCAATATCTGGTTGATTCATCGTTTGAATCGAATCAATGATGACATAGTCAGGTTTTAAATCTTCAATCGTTTGTCTTATCGCACCCATATCTGTTTCAGGATAAATATAAAAATCTGCGCCTTTTACACCCAAACGGTTTGCACGCATTTTAATTTGGCTTGAACTTTCTTCACCACTTACATACAAAACTTTTCCACCAGCTAAATTTAGCTGAGCTGAGACTTGCAGCAAAAGAGTCGATTTCCCAATACCAGGATCTCCCCCTATTAAGACTAGCGAACCTGGGACTACTCCACCGCCTAAAACACGATTCAATTCATTTAGTTTCGTTTGCACTCTAGGTACTTTTGATACTGTGATATCTTGAATAGCTTCAGCCTTAGCCGTTTTACCAGTCATGCTTACGCGACTTCTACGGTCATTCTTATCCGCTACGATTTCTTCTTCCATTTGATTCCAACTACTACAGTTTGGACAGCGTCCCATCCATTTTGGTGATTCATAACCACATGATTGGCAGACAAATTTAACTGCTTTCTTTTTTGCCACCTATTCAGCCTCACCTTCTGAGTTTCTATAATGTTTTAATTTCATTTTAACATAAACGCGATTAGAATAGGGATTGAAACCATTAAAAGACCGGTTAATTCAAGCTTCTTTCAACAGAAATTCATATTCTCTTTTTTTTAGGTCGAAAAATAATTAAAGGCATAAAAAAGTCGTTACTCGTCTAGAAAATTTATCTTCCTGAAGATCCAAAACCGCCTGAACGGATTTTGCCTACTGCTCTATCGGCATCTGCTTTCAAGAAAGGCATAAAGATCCCTTGGCCGATTCGATCTCCTTTTTTGACTACATGATCGGTCAAACCATAATGAATGAATTGAAAGTAAATATGTCCCTCATTATTTTCATTATTATAATAATCTGCATCGATAATACCTACACCGTTAGGCAAAATCAATTGATGTTTGATTGGATTGCTTGAACGATTTGCTAATTGCAAATATTCATCTTCACCCATATAAGCCTTAATGCCGGTTGGGATAAGTGTTGATTTTAAATATTTTTTATTATCTTCTGAAAAAACTGAATCTGTTTCTTTTGGTTTCATTTCCCGGGTAATGTTTTTAAACAAGGCTTTCCAAATAGATGGTACTATTATTTCTTCTGCTGCTTCAAAATCATAGCCTGCTGCATGATTTGTTGCTCTGGCAGGTAATTCTATCCCTTTTGACTTATAAGCTGATATCACTTCAAATCCACGCTTCTTTTCCATAATTTTTTATATCCTCATTTCATATCTATTGATTGACTGTTTAATTATAACAAAAATTACCCCAACTAGCGATTCCCCCTAAAAATTGTCTGTGTCAAGTTTTTCTCGGTCGTCCTATTATCCTGCTAGTTTAGGCGTTCTACTTTTGTACACTCGTCTACTACCGCACGGCTTCGCCGTTTGCTGGCCCATCCGTTTAGAGAAGGTTCCTAAAACAAGGAACCTTCCCCA
>NZ_JAGGRF010000022.1:0-13971 GCF_018612935.1 Carnobacterium sp. ISL-102
ATCCTAGATACTGCAGCGACCAGTTTTCGAATCTATAACATTTGTTATTTTTATTTTATCGGAAAGGAGGAAGATATGCTTACTTTTAGAAAAATCGACATCATTAGGGAATTGCTGAAAAATCCAGTCAGGTCAATTGATTCCTTGTCTAAGCAATTCAATGTCAGTAAACGAACGGTAAGGTATGACTTGGATAATATTGGAGATGTTCTATATAAGAATGGCCTCCTTTCATCTTCCTTTACTCTCTTCGATCAGGTCGACAAATCGATTAAAGAAAAAATTAAAGAATTTATGGAAAATTTGAAAGTTAATGAAATTATTTTACAGCCTAATGAACGGTATTTGATTTTAAAAAGTTCTTATATACTTTTAGGCAAGCTAAATTTAACTCAATTAAGCAGAGAACTGCAGGTCAGTAGGGTTACGATAAAGAACGATTACAATCAACTTTTAAAGGAATTAAAACAGTTAAATTTAGAGTCGAAATTAAAGCATAAAGAAGGATTTATTCTGACCGGGAAGGAAAAATATATTCGTGATGCCCAGTGGAAAGTATTGGATAGTATTTCTCAAGAGACAATGCATAATAAACTTCTATTCTCCAAACTTTTGGATCAATATATGGGAGATCTGAATTTAAAAGGAATCAATCAGTTCTTGTCCGCTATGCAGGAAAAACTTAAATGTGTCTTCTCTGATGAAACATATAAAGAAATTCGTAATTATTTGATAGTTGTCTTGCAGCGGAATAAAGAGGATAAAGCGACCGCATATTTTTCCAAACCAGATATGCCTTTTCATTCTTACGAACTGGAGGTATTGAACTTAGAAAAAGGGATATTGGAAGAATTTTATGGAGTGAGAGTGAAAGAAATAGATTTAATAGAAATATCTAAAATGGTAATCAATGGCAAGTACATTAAGTTAACAGATATTTCTTATAATTATTGGATTGAAATGGACAGTTTAGTATTTAAGCTGATTCGCATTTTCAGTGAATACTATGGCGTTGATTTGACGAAGGATAAAGAACTATTTGAAGGTCTGTCGAATCATCTAAAACCGATCTTGTTCAATATCAAAAATAATATGGAATCCAATCAGTATATTGATTATGATGTAAAGTTGGAGTATTCGGATGTATATAAGTGTACACTGAAATCCTTAAAAGAATCCGACCTGCTTCCTACCAAAAGAAAGATTGATGAAGAAGTCTCTCTGATAGCGATCCACTTTGCAGCTGCGCTTCATAGAGGCGTTTTGCTTGAAAAGAAACCGAGAAAAGTTTTACTCGTTTGTAGCCAAGGTATTGGGGCATCAAAACTATTGGAGCAACGTTTGGGAAGGGAATTTAATGTCAAGGTTGTTGATACCATCCCGCTGCATTATTTATCGGATTATCCTAAAAAGCATCTAGTGGATATGATTATCACAGCGGTTGACTTCGAAGAAGTTATGACAAATATTCCTATTATAAAAGTTAATACAATGCTTACGAAAGAGGATTTATTAAATTTAGAAAAAGCAGGCATAATGAAAATAACCAAGAAAATTGCACTTTCTCAATTGGTAAATACGATTTATTCAAATGTTGAAGTGGGCAATAATAAGGAATTAGTTAAGGCATTAAAAGATAATTTTGGCAGTTTTATATTAGATGATTTAATTTCCGCTGACAACAAAAAAGAAGCGAAGGTACCTAGGTCTCATATACAAATAGTAGAGTCGGTAAATTCCTGGAAAGAGGCTATTACTTTGGCGACCAAGCCTCTGGTGGATAATTCATATGTAGCTGAGAAGTATATGGGTAGAGTAGTGGAATCTTTTGAAAAGTATGGGTATTATATGTTCATAGGAGATGGGGTAGCTATTCCTCATGCTCGATCTGATAAGGATGTATTTAAAACAGGATTTAGCATTTTGATTCTCAAGAATAGGTTATGGTATTCTGAAGATAATTTTTTAAAAGTATTAATTTGTTTTGCTTCAGTGGATAACCTGGAACATTTAGATACTTTAGTCAATTTGATGGAATTAGTGAAATCAGATGAATTTATAAAGATACTAAATCAGAATAAAATAGAAGAAGAAGTTTATCAAATGATTTCTTCAAATATATAAAGAACGTATCGGTATCAATTATTATGGATGAGTTAACTTTAATAAAAAATAAATCTTCGTTTAAACAGCTTGAGATAAATTTCTCAGGCTGTTTTTTTTTAACTTTAAAATCAGCTGAGATACGGTATCTAAATTTCTGGAAATTTCGATACTCATGAGTAATACGTTTAATCACCTTCTCCTGACAAAAATTTTCATCAAAAAAAAGTTTTATCTTTCAAATCGCGTGAAATTCGGATACATTTATGAAGAGACAGCTGAATTTAAGCGGTCTAACTAAAAATGACAACTATGCTTGTCGGTATTGCAGAAAGCATAGTTATTATTACATGATATACTAGATTACTTTGCACTTACGGGCTAACGACTTACGTGCTTTTCAGCAGTCATTTTGGTACGATAGTAAAAAGAGAGGTGTGGAAGTTATGCAGTGGATAATTGGGTTTATTATAACTTTCGTTATTGTCTTGGCTTATATCAGCTTATATAATGGGTTAGTAGAAGCCCTGTCATGGGTTAGGGAAGCGTGGATTCAAGTGGAGGTTCAACTCGAAAAACGTAATGATCTAGTTCCTAAATTGATTGAGACTATTAAAGATTATACGAAACAGGAACACGAAACATTCACACAGGTGATTCAGTTGAGAAATAAATTACAACAATTCCCAGTAGAAAATCGACTAGAGAAAATGCACGTATCTAATCAATTATCTGAGTCAATAAAGACTGTCTTTGCTTTAAGCGAAAGCTATTCAAATCTAAAAAATAATGAAAATTTTAAGGAACTACAAGAAGAATTAGCAACAACTGAAAATAAGTTAGCCTACTCAAGGCAATTATATAATTCAAGTGTCACTAGTTATAATATCAAATTGCAAGCCTTACCAAGTAATTTAATAGCTAAACTACATGGATTTAAAGAAATAGAGCTACTTGAAACCCCTCCTGAAGACAGAATCATTCCAAAAATATCCTTTTAACTCAAAGTTTTATGCCACAATAAATTATTTCGTACCGCTTAATATAGAAGAATCAAACGTTTTATATATAACGCATGTAATTGTCATCATATTGTCTTAATGAAACGGTTTCATAGTATGTTTGTAACCATAATATTATCTAACTGATACAGATTAATTGATGTACAAGTAGTACAATAAAAGGGATAAAAGACAAAGGGAGAAATGTGTCGTGCCATCAGAAACAACTTATGTCCATTTAGATACTATTACAAACGCTGTGTTGAGTAAAGGTTTCACAATGAATGAATATAAAGATGCCGTTAAGAGACCGATTAAAAATATTCTATTACTAAATGCACCTAAGGGTGTTGGGGAACTTGACCCTCATACTGGTTTTCGTATGATTCGAGGAATAGCAAGAATCCAAGAGTACTTCGAACGAAGCCAACATGTAATTGATGATTCTTCTAAATGGATCGATTTTGAAAGTGTTGAACTAATGAGACAGCTAACGCCGGTTGAGATATCTGAGTTGTTGTATATTGCACATGCCTCTACACATTTGCATTCACCGTTCTATTATAAATTACAAAATAATTATATTCATTTAACTTTACCTGAAGCAATGACTAAAGTATATTACCGAAATTTAGACCAATTTTATAGCCTTTTATCGATTAATATTACAAATAACATGGAAAAAAAAATAAATGATAAAAGAAACAAATTCATTTTCAAGAAAACTAAAATGATCACGCGTATACCAGTCTCCGAAGTTAAAGATTTGCTTCCGCTGCTTAAAGAAGGAGTTGTTTTTTCCTTTAAAAAGTTAAAAATAAAACAAGAGATCTATGAGATTCCTATTTATTTAGCAGAAGACCGTTTAAAATTTGTCGATCGAGATTTTCCAGAAAAAGATTTACTGGGTAACCTTTGTTTCGATGAAAAAAAGCAAAACTGGTTTTTCAAAGAAGAAAGAAGTTTATAGCAATCATAAAAAAGGTCTTAAGGGGTAACTGGATTTGATCACAATGTTAGATGAATTGATAACATTGTGATCGGATGAGTTGCTTAAAGGGCTTTTTTTTAAAGTGAATAAATCAGTTTAACTATTACATGAGAATCGTAGTTTCAATCTAGGTATGCTATTTTTCTATGAAAAAATATGGTACAATAATTTTTGAATTATAAAGAATCTGAGGTAAGACGCCTAAGTAAATTCGGAGGATAACTAAAATGAAAATCTTTCTAGTATATGGTGGAAAGAGTGCAGAGCATGATATTTCAATTCTGACTGCTTTTTCTATTATTAAAGAAGTGTATTATGATTATTATGAAGTGGAACCTATATATATTACAAGAAGTGGTCAATGGGTAAAAGGAGCAATTGTTAAACAAGCAAGCGATATCAAAAATTCGGATGTTCTAAAATTAACAATCTCGGATAAAGCACAATTCGCAGCTAATGAAGATCAAAGTTCTGAAGGCGTACTTATTCAGCCTTCTGATATAAAAGAAGAAAATGCAGTTATTTTTCCAGTTCTACATGGACCTAATGGAGAAGATGGAACAGTTCAAGGATTATTTGAAGTTATGGGCATGCCTTATGTAGGTGCGGGTGTCTTAGCTAGTGCATGTGGTATGGATAAAATCATAAGCAAACAACTCTTTCAACAAGCTGGTTTACCACAAGTTCCGTATGTACCTATACGAAAAGTTGAATGGATCAATGATAAGGAAATCGTTCTCAAACAATGTGAAGGTACGCTGTTTTATCCTATGTATATAAAACCGGCAAATCTTGGGTCAAGTGTAGGAATCAGCAAGGCCAAAGATCAAGATGAATTGATTGCAGCAATCGAATTAGCTTTAAGGTATGATCGACGAGTTGTTGTTGAACAAGGGATCGAAGCTAGAGAAATCGAAGTAGCTGTTTTAGGTAATGATGATATTCATATCTCAGTTCCTGGAGAATTAGTGAAAAGTGTTGATTTTTATGATTATGAATCAAAATATATCAACAATAATGTGGTATTACAAATACCTGCATTAATTTCTGAGGATGCTAATGCTCGTTTACGCGAATTTGCGGTACGCGCTTTCCAAGCGCTTGATGGAAGTGGCTTGAGTCGTTGCGATTTCTTTTTAACAAGCAATGATGAAATATTTATCAATGAAGTAAACACTATGCCAGGTTTTACACAATTTAGTATGTACCCTACTTTATGGAAAAACACCGGATTAAATTACGGTGATTTAGTTGAAGAATTGATTCAATTAGCACTAAGAAGACATCAAGAACGACTATCTTTTCAAAATGAAAATTATGAGCAATAAAGCTTATTACTAAAAGTAGAGACTGGGATAAGTTTCCCCGGTCTCTATTTTTTTCAAGTCAACTTATTCTTTCAGCATTTTATCAAATTTAAAAGGAGCGTAATTATGATTTCTTTAACAGTGAAAGAAATTGCAACAGCAGTTGGAGCGTTAAATGATACTAATAAGTGGTCAGATCAGGCAATAATTTCAGTCGATTTTGATACTCGGAAATTAGTAAAAGGATCATTGTTTGTGCCGTTAATTGGAAATAATGATGGGCATAACTTTATTTTAAAAGCCATCGAAAATGGGGCAAGAGCTTCTTTATGGGGCAAACCATTAAAGGAAATTCCGCCTGAAGTGGAGAATGATTTTCCTATTATTCAAGTAAATGATACCTTAAAAGCTTTGCAAGATCTAGCTAAGTATTATTTAGCAAAAGTGAATCCAAAAGTTGTCGGAATTACAGGAAGTAATGGAAAAACGACTACAAAAGATATGACAGATGCAGTCTTGTCTAGTCAATACCGTGTGCATAAAACACGAGGAAACTTTAATAACCATATTGGTCTTCCAATAACAATTCTTGAAATGCCAATAGATACTGAGGTCGTTATTTTAGAAATGGGAATGAGTCATGTTGGGGAAATCAAAGTTTTATCAGACTTAGCTGAACCAGATGTAGCCATTATAACGATGATCGGCGAATCTCATATTGAGTTTTTTGGATCGAGAGCTGGGATCGCAGATGCAAAAATGGAAATTAGTTCAGGCTTAAAAGAAGATGGAGTATTGATCTATCCAGGTGAAGAATCACTTTTACAAGAGAGAGTCGCATTTTTAGCAGATAAACAACTAAAAACATTCGGCTCATCACCTAAAAATGATTTGTATCCTTTAAGTATAGATGCCCAAATGAGTCAAACTAGTTTTACAACAAATGAAAATCCAAATTTGACGATCAGTTTACCTGTTTTAGGAACGTACAATGTAAACAATGCTTTGGCTGCTTTGACGGCTGGAATGGTTCTAGGCATATCAATTGAAAAGTCAGCTCCTAAACTTGCCCAATTTCAGTTAACTAAAAACAGAACAGAATGGCTAAGCGGACTAAGTGGGAGCAGTATTTTAAATGATGCTTACAATGCAAACCCTACTGCTATGAAAGCTGTGTTAGATAATTTTAGTACATTTAAAAATAAGGGTAAGAAAATAGTTGTTTTAGGTGACATGCTGGAACTTGGAGAACAAACTTCGGAGCTGCATTTAAGCGTTAAGGATTCGCTGGATCCAAATCAAATCGACAAGGTTATTCTTTATGGCGATAAGATGACCGTACTTTATGAAGCTTTAAAAGAAACGTTCAATGAAGAAAATCTTTTTCACTTTACCGGTGATAAAGAACCATTGATCCGATTTGTCAAAAACGAAATTGGACCAGAAGACTACATTTTATTGAAATCAAGCTTAGGAACAGATTTACTTTCCGTTGTAAGAGCCCTTCAAATGTAATGCAAAAATATGTCTAAAGACTGAGTGAATAATCGAAAAAAATTGGTATACTGTTACTAGATAATGAATTAGGAGGATCAATTAGTATGAACACAACTAGAAGAGAAGTTTCCAATCAAGCGGCGAATACAACTGGTTTATCTAAATTTTTCGCTTCGATTTATATTTATATGGCACTAGGCTTATCCATTACGGGTATAACAGCCTTCTATGCATCTCAAAGCCCGTTTATTTTAAATTTGGTTTTTGGTACCCGCTTCGGAATGTTAGCTTTTTTTATTGCTGAGATAGCATTGGTCATGAAGCTGGCTTCGAATGGTGCTAAATTAAGATCAGCAGGCGCATCAATTATTGGGTTCATTATTTTTGCGATCATCAATGGGATCACATTGTCTTCTATTTTCTTGATGTATGACTTAGGGAGTATTGGGGCAGCATTTATTTCTACAGCAGCATCATTTGCAGGCATGAGTCTGGTAGGGTTTACAACTAAAAAAGATTTAACTTCTTTAGGTGGGCAACTAAGAGGAGCACTGATCGGATTGATCATCGCTATGTTAGTAAATGGTATCTTCCTTCAAAGTGGCCCAGCTGATATGGTACTATCGTTTATTACGGTTATTATTTTTATCGGCTTTACAGCTTATGATACTCAAAAGTTAAAAGAACTTTATGCGCAGTATTCAGGAGAACAAAACTTAGGTGCGCTAGCTATTAGCGGGGCATTAAGTTTGTATCTAGACTTTATTAATATTTTCATTGGTTTGTTGCGCATTTTTGGTGGCGGAAGAGATTAAATGATCTTTTAAGTAACGTCTGAAAAACTAACATAAACCTGAGAAACTAAAAGCGTCGTGCGCAAACACCGCTTTTAGTTTCTTTTTGTAAAAAATAAATCATTAAAATGGACGATGCGTAATGAAAACGTAAACTAAAATAAGTGAATTCACAGATTAGAAAGAAAATTGGAAAAGGAAACGTGTTCATACAAAATAAAAGGTCAAATCAATTGAAAAACAAAATTATACATGATAGAATAGTTTAGATTGAAGAACAATCTTTAATAAAAAAATGAGACCATCGAGGGTTTTGTGAAACTAGATAAGCAGATAAACTTGAAAAACGATTCAAGTTTTTTATATGAAATGAAAAACTTGGTGTACATTCGACCGAACGAACATCAAGTTTTTATATGGAGTTACAGCAAACAGGTGCATTGATTAAGTAATGAAGGTGCCTGTATTTCGCAAAAATCTCTTAAGGTTTTAAAATTAGGAGGAAATATATTGAAATTTTCAGAATTAGGATTAACACCTGAATTATTAAAATCAGTAGAACGTTTAGGATTTGAGGAAGCAACACCAATCCAAGCACAAACGATTCCACTAGCACTTGACGGAAAAGACGTTATCGGGCAAGCACAAACAGGAACAGGTAAAACGGCTGCATTTGGTTTACCAATGTTACAAAAAATTGACGTGAACAATCGCAATGTGCAAGGATTAGTTATTGCACCAACTCGTGAATTAGCTATCCAAACACAAGAAGAATTATTCCGTTTGAGCCGCGATAAAAAAGTGCGTGTTCAAGTAGTATACGGTGGAGCTGATATCAGCCGCCAAATTCGTGCATTAAAAGATGCTCCACATATTGTTGTTGGTACACCGGGTCGTTTATTAGACCATATCAAACGTAAAACATTGAAATTAGGACATGTTGAAACATTAGTATTAGACGAATCAGACGAAATGTTAAATATGGGATTCATCGATGATATCGAAACAATTATCCATGAAGTTCCAGCTGAACGTCAAACACTATTATTCTCTGCTACAATGCCGCCTGCTATCAAGCGCATTGGAGTACGCTTCATGAATGAGCCTGAACATGTTCAAATCAAAGCTACGTCATTATCTGATAGTTTAATTGAACAATTCTTTGTACGTTGTAAAGATTTCGAGAAATTCGATATCATGACTCGCTTATTTGATGTTCAAACACCAGAATTAACTATTATTTTTGGTCGTACAAAACGTCGCGTAGACGAATTAGCTCGTGGTTTAGAAGCTCGTGGATACCGTGCAGAAGGAATCCATGGCGATCTTTCTCAACAAAAACGTATGAGTGTATTGAAATCATTTAAAACAGGTAAACTAGATATTTTAGTTGCAACCGATGTAGCTGCTCGTGGATTAGATATTTCCGGAGTTACACACGTGTATAACTATGATATTCCTCAAGATCCAGAAAGCTATGTCCACCGTATTGGACGTACTGGTCGTGCAGGAAAAGAGGGTGTTTCTGTAACTTTCATTACACCTAACGAAATGGGATATTTACGTGTTATTGAAGACTTAACGAAAAAAACAATAACACCATTACGCCCACCAACAAATGCAGAAGCTTTTGAAGGTCAAATTAAAGCATCAATCGATGAAGTAGCATCAATCGTTGACGCTAATGGTTTAGATCGCTATGAAAAAGCTGCAGCACAATTACTAGAAACTTATACAGCTGAAGATCTTGCTGCTGCATTCTTGAAGAATGTAACAAAAGATGCTGATGAAGTACCAGTTAAAATTACACCAGAACGCCCATTACCAGGCCGTAAAGGCGGAAGTCATGGCGGCGGTGGAAGTAATCGTGGCGGAAACAGCAGTAAAGGTGGATACCGTGGCGGAAACAGCCGTAGTGGAAAACCTGCTGAACGTCGTGGTGGCGCAAGTGGAAGTGGAAGCGCAAGTGGAAAATGGAATAAAGATTCAAAAAATAGCGGAAGCGACAGCCGTCGTAAAGACAGCCGTGGAAAATCTACTGATAACCGTCGTAAAGCTGGCGGAGAACGTAAATTTACTATCCGTGATAAAGACTAAAATAGTTAGAAAAAGGTTGAGACATTTGTCTCAACCTTTTTTATATTCAAAAGCTTTAAATGAAAAATGAGAGTATACCATTAAAAATAGATTTAATTACCTTTTACAAGTGACATTAGAAGTAATATTTGATAAGATAACTCTAATAGTACCAAATATGATTTGAATAATTAAAAAAAGCAATATAGGCATAAAAGAGGTGTATAAGATGATCGTAGGTATCGGTCTAGATATAGCGGAAATTTCTCGAGTAAAAGAAGCTTATTTGAAGCGAGAAAACTTCCCAAGTCGGGTACTTACTCCTGCGGAAATGGAAATTTTCTCTAGGTTAAAAGGTAACCGACAAATAGAATTTTTAGCGGGAAGATATGCAGCAAAAGAAGCTTTTTCGAAAGCGATGGGGACAGGAATTGGGAAATTAGGTTTTCAAGATATTGAGATAATACCAGATAACTTCGGAAAACCAGTTGTTGGAAAATCCCCTTTTCAAGGGAAAGCATTCCTTTCTATTACTCATACTGATTCAATTGTTGCAGCACAAGTAATATTAGAAAAGGGGGATCGAGATATGTAGCCAATAGAAATATAGTCATACATATAATTATTTTAAAATAGTTTGATTAGGGCTCCAATATACTTAGATGTAAAATCAAATAGCCGAATAAAATGAAACTTGTTTTTTATTTTAACAACGGTTTCAATGCTTATCGTTTCATGGTAACATGAACTTGAAGTGAATCCTTTTTATGGGGTATAAAAAGGTAATCTTTTAGGAGGTATGGGGCAATGGATGAAAATGATAACATAATGAAAGTTAATTTAGCACCAGAGGTTTACAAAGATGTTAAAGAATATTGCGCTATCGCAAATATTGATGAAAATGAATTTGTTAATTCGGTTATGAATTATTTTTTAGAAGAGAATTTAATAATCTATGATACCATGCGTAAAGGATATGCAGAGATGTCTCGTATCAATCTTGATATTTGTAATGAATTTGAAGTTTGTGAAAAAGAGGTTGGTGCCCAATTCTAACCAAGTGTCATAAGGAGGAAAATACCTATGGTGAGACGGGGAGAGATTTACTATGCTGATTTATCGCCAGTTATAGGTTCAGAACAGGGTGGAATGCGACCAGTTTTGATTATTCAAAACAATGTTGGCAACCATTATAGTCCAACCGTTATTATAGCCGCTATAACAGCTAAGATCCAAAAGGCAAAGATGCCTACCCATGTTGAAATATCAGCAGAAGAGTACAATCTTGAAAAAAATTCTGTTGTTTTATTAGAACAGATAAGAACGATCGACAAACAACGTTTGCATGAAAAAGTGACTCAATTAGACTTTAAAATGATGAAAAAAATCGATGATGCACTTGAAATAAGCGTTGGATTATCAAGACAAGTATAATAGGAATGTGACTATCTTTCAGCATTCGTAAATAAACGGGTGCTTTTTTTGTTTTGGTTTTGTAAAAAGGTACATACTTAAACAAAATTGAATAAATATGGATTAGATGGTATGCTGTAAAAGTTGTTAAACCGTGGTTCGTTGACCATCCCACGAAAAAAAACTAGGAGGAATAAAATGAAAACTAAAAATTTGGTAACAAATGCTGCAGTCGCAGCGGTATATGTTGTAATTACTTCGTTACTTGCCTTCATATCTTTTGGGGCGATTCAATTTCGTGTAGCTGAAATGTTAAATCATTTAGCTGTATTCAATAAAAAGTATATCTTGGGAATAGTTGGTGGAGTGTTTATTTCCAATCTTTTTTTCTCAACTATGGTGGTGTATGATGTTGTGTTTGGCGTTGCGCATTCACTTTTATCTTTACTTATAATGAGCGGTATAACAAGAAAAATAACAAATGTTTGGCTAAAAATGAGTGTGAATACGATTGTTTTCACCCTTGGTTCAGCTCTGATAGCATGGGAATTGTATTTAGCGTTGCAGTTACCATTCTGGCTTAGTTATTTTACCGTTGCAATCGGAGAATTTGCTGTGATGAGTATTGGTATGCCGATCATGATCTATTTGGATAAAAAAATTAATTTTAATAAACAGATGGAAATATAAAATAAAAAAAGCTGAATGCACTAGCATTCAGCTTTTTTTATCAGAAAGTGTAAATCAACCAACATTTTTCAAATCTTCTACTTCAACGACACGGAACCCTTTTTTGCTTAAAGAACTAGTTAGTTGTTTAACCGTATCTTTTGTGACTCCAGACTCTAAAGTGATCATCGTGCGGCGAACTAATTCATCGTGCTCAACGTCTAATGTAATACAACTTGAAATAGAGCAATAGCGACTAATGATTTTTGCCATATTTGCTAAATCGCCTTTATGGCCGGTAGAAGCAATGGTCAATACATAGCTTCCTGTATTAACATTCCAAGATTGTTGCAGCATGTTAAGTAATGAACTATGAGTCAAAATTCCGTAAAAACGGTTATCATCATCTAATACAGAAATATAAGGCAACTCTTTAATCGAGAAAAAGACTTTAAAAAATGATGCGTTCATAGAAATGAATTTTGTGGCATTTTTTAATAAGTGAGTTACCGGCAAATTCATATCCCCGCCATTAGCTTTATGACGATAGATATGCATTTTGTAAATATTCCCTCTAAAAATTGTTCCAGATTCATCTAAGATAGGCACACAGCGGAATCCGGACTTTTCAAGTATATCAATAGCTTCTTGAAGTGTTACGGTTTCGCTTACTGTAGTCAGTTTACTCTTAGGAATACAAAGTGATTTTATAAGCATGGGTGTATCCTCCTTTAAGGATTGGTTTATTTAGTTTGATAATAACATATAGTGGTTAAGGTATCCAATGCTTTTAAAAACGGCTGAAAGATTTTTAAAGGATGTGGAATCAGATAAGTAGTAGTAAGATTAACTTGTTTGAAAGGATTGGGCATTCTATAATAAAAAAGAACCAGCAGATAGCCAAAAAATAAATTAAGATGAATAGAAAGGCAAGGGAATATAATGAGAAATGAAATGATGTATCGACCAGTTGTTGACAAGGAAGTAGTGACGTTTCTTCGAAATAAACAAAAACCACTTAATGGAAGACTTGGAGAAATCGAACGTCAAGCGAACGAAGACGGTGTTCCGATAATACCTCATGAAACAGTAGTATTTTTAAATTTATTATTAGGTCAAATAAAACCAAAGCAAATTCTGGAGATTGGAGCTGCTATCGGATTTTCTTCAAGCTTAATGGCACAACATGTAGGTGATGAAGGTCATGTCACAACGATCGATCGTTATGATCTTATGATTCAAAAAGCAAAAAAAAATTATAAAGAACTCGGATTGAACGGTAAAGTTACTTTATTAGAAGGTCAAGCAGCAGATGTACTTTCAACGTTAGAAGGACCATACGACTTTATCTTTATGGATAGTGCGAAATCGAAGTATTATGATTTTTTCCCAGATTGTATGCGATTATTAAAAAAAGATGGTATGCTAATTGTTGATGACGTTTTGCAAGGTGGAACTATTTTAGCACCTAAAGAAGACATTCCTAAAAACAGAAGAACTATCCACCGCAAATTAAATGCCTTTTTAGAGGTCGTAATGAACCATCCCTCTCTAGAGTCAAGCATTGTTCCGTTGGGAGACGGCCTTTTGATGGTAGTAAAAAAGGATGATACAGACTTTTCTTATATGATAGAAGAAAAAGTGTAAGTGTAGATGGAAAAGAACCTATCAATGTATGACTTTTATTGATAGGTTTAAATCGATAAAAATTAAGTGTTTGGTATTGACTAAAAAGAAAACTCTTGGTATAGTAAGACACGTTGTTGCGATATGCAGCAAAGATAGTAACAACGAAAATAACTAGAGAAATAAATTGTTGACAACTACAATAATATAATGTTATTATATTGTAGTGCCAGAAATGTAACGAAGCGGTTGCATGAATAAATATGCACAATAAGAAATAATTATTTAAAACACGTTGACAGCTTAAATTGAAAGTGTTATACTACAGAAGTTGTCAGATAAAGTGATTGACCTTTGAAAACTAAACAAAGTGAGATGAAACAAATGTGAGGGTGACTTAGCAGTGCTAAGTCAACAGTAACAAAATTAGTGAATAATTATTCGCTAGCAATTCAATAATGAGCTTCAAGCATCATTTTATATGAGAGTTTGAT
>NZ_JAGGRF010000023.1:0-11625 GCF_018612935.1 Carnobacterium sp. ISL-102
GGAACCTTCTCTAAACGGATGGGCCAGCAAACGGCGAAGCCGTGCGGTAGTAGACGAGTGTACAAAAGTAGAACGCCTAAACTAGCAGGATAATAGGACGACCGAGAAAAACTTGACACAGACGTAACGATTCGATTAGTTGCGGACGGTCTTTCGTAATGCTACAGTTGCAGTAACTTACACACAACGAGGGAGGAATTTTTGTATGAAAGCAATCGCAATTGAAGCATTTGGTTCAGCCGAGCAATTAAAGGAGGTAGAAATGGCTAAACCTTCGATCAAGGAACATCAAGTACTGATTGAAGTCCATGCCTTTTCTATCAATGCCATAGATTGGAAAAGACGCAGTGGGAAAATGGGCGGCAAGTTGCCTCTTGTTCTTGGCGGAGATGTCGCAGGAATTATCAGCGAAGTCGGCGCAAAGGTACCCGATTTAAAACCTGGTGATCGTGTTTTTGCAAACGCGGCTAGGACCTATGCTGAATTTACTAAAGCACGAGCTGAAGTTACAGCAAAAATCCCCGACAATCTTTCATTTGAAGAGGCTGCTTCTATTCCTTTGACCGGCCAAACCGCCTGGGAAGCTTTAGTGGAGCAAGGACAATTACAAGCTGGAGAAAAAGTTTTGATCCATGCAGGCGCAGGCGGAGTGGGATCATTAGCGATTCAGATTGCCAAACACTTCAATGCCTATGTAGCAGCAACTGCGAGTGAAAAAAACCAAGAATTTTTAACTTCTTTAGGTGTAGACCGTTTTATTGATTATAGAAATGAAGATTTTGAACACGTACTAACTGATTTTGACTTAGTCCTCGACCCAATTGGCGGAAAAACACAAGAAAAAAGTTTTTCTGTGCTCAAAAAGGGCGGCCGCTTGATTTCTTTAGTTCAAGAACCTGACCAAGAAAAAGCTGCTTCTCTGGACATCACTGGGACTTATTTTAGTATGTCTCCTACTGGTGAACGTTTGCAAAAATTAGCCCAATTACTAGCTTATGAAGCCATTAAACCGATAGTCACTCAAACATATACCTTCACACAAGAAGACCTTCGAAAGGCACATGAGCAGATTGAGACCGGTCATACTAGAGGGAAAATCGTGATCAAAGTAAACTAACTAATTTTTAGAGTCTATTTTAAAAAAAGAACCATCCTTTTTTGTCATTATTATATGACAGAAAGGGATGGTCTTTTTAATTTAATTATTTTTCTTCTTCTAATAATTCTTCTTCAGAAGCATAGCCTAAATCATCTAATGTTTCATCCAACTTATCAGCCGGAATAGTTTGATCTTCAGTTGGTTCTGCTGGCGTACCATGAACATTTCCGCGCTCTGATTCTGTTTCATAGAAATAATCAGCTTCATCTTCCATATCAACTTTGTCCATGTAGTCTTCTTTCAAGTCTTGGGCTTTTTCTACGCCCTTTTCTTTCAAATCTTGCCCTTTTTCCATACTAATATCTTTTGCTTCAGTGAGTTTATCTTTTATATCTGTCCGTAATTCTTTCCCTGATTTTGGTGCAAACAATAATCCAGCTAACGCACCTGCTATAGGTAAAATAATTAGCTTCGCTAGTCTCATCCGTTTCGTTTTTTCTGGCATTGCATTAGTGACTACCTTAGCGAGCTTATCATCTGTTTTCCTCTTTGATTTAGCTAACTCATGTGTCGATGGAAAGTAATCTTTAGCCATATCAAACGCGTCATGTGCCTGTTCTTTACTCATATCGATTAATTTTGATGCTTTCATTTTATTCGTGCTCCTTTCAATTTTTGTTTCTCTATTTTTCTACGTATCGGATAGGTATTTCTATAGACATCATATAACACAAAAGGCATTGTCCAAAACAAAACGCATTAAAAATAAGAGAAAACGATGCATTTGACTGATTATGTGAAGTCGTCTATTAATAGCGTTCTGTGTTAAATTCATCTTATAGAACTAGATCTATTTTTTTAAAAAAACTAGTCAAAAAAACTTCTAATCAAAACAGAAATGAATCTGTCTTTTTCAGAAGTTTTTATTTTCTTTTCATATGATAAAAGAAGCGGTTAGCACTGCTTATTTAGCGTTTGATCGATAGACTTCTTTACTTAGTTCATATAATTCAATTGCCATTTTCCGTCTATCTTTATGCGAAACAATAGGCGCTGGGTAATCACTACCAATGATCACACCAAAACTGTCCTGTTCAGCAACTGATAGCTTTGAAGGATCATGTATTTTTTTATTGTCGATTCCACGTAGTTCAGGAACGTATTGTTTTATATACAAACCTTCTTTATCAAAGCGTTCTGACTGTGTAGTAGGGTTGAAAATCCTAAAATAAGGAGCGCTATCAGCGCCAGTCGAGGACGCCCACTGCCAGCCGCCAATGTTATTAGCACTGTCATAATCAATAAGATGCTCTTGGAAATGACGTTCCCCCCATCTCCAATCGATCAATAAGTCTTTCGTTAGAAAAGAAGCTGTTATCATACGTAAGCGATTATGGATCCAACCGGTCTCTTTTAATTGCCTCATAGCTGCATCAATAATCGGAAAACCCGTTTTGCCTTCTTTCCAGCAATCAAAGGCTTCTTCATTATTGTACCATGAAATATAACCGAACTCAGGATTGATCGCTTCATTTTTTTGATTAGGATAAGAGGTATAGATCATATTATAAAAGTCTCTCCATGCAAGTTCTTTTATAAATGTTTCCTTGTCTTGAGAATCTTCAGCCTGACTAACACGGTCATAAACGGTTCGAATTGAAATTTCACCTGTTCTTAAATGGTGAGACAAATGGCTTGTTGCATCTTGAGATGGATAATCTCTTGCTTCATCGTATTTCTGTAAGTTATTTTCCACGAATCTATCTAAACATTCCTTCGCAGCAGCACTTCCAGTTTTAATAGTTGTCATACGAGGGTGTTTTTCTATAAACGATTCAAACCTTAACTTGTCTTCTTTGAATAAAGAACTAGTAACTAGTTTCTTTTCATCAAAATCGACTTTGATCATACTTGATTTGGAATACTCTTTCCATTTATTAAAGTAAGGTGTAAAAACCTTATAAGAAGTCTGGGTATTTGTTTTTACTTCATGAGCCGAATGGAGATAATGATCATGAAAAGCATGGGTCCTAATACCTAGGTCATATAAAATACTATCCGCAAGTATATCTCGTTTCAATCCATAACCATTTTCGTCCCTATTTACATATATATCCGTCCACTCTGGAAATTTTTTCTTTAGTTTCGTGAAACAATCCGTTAGATCCCCAAATGCCAGATGGAGTGTCACACCACGATCGTCTAGTGTTTTTCTAAATGTTTCCACACTTTTAAAAAAAGCAGCCTCATTTTTTGAGGTCTCATTTAACAATTGTTCTGAGTTGACATGAAATAATAAAATCAATGAATCGCATTCTTCTAATGCATGTTTAAGTGCAGTGTTATCTTCCACTCTCAAATCTCTTCTAAACCACATAACTGCTACCAATTTATCTCTCCTAAATGATTAAAATCATTTGTTCTAAAATCTGTACATTTTAATAATAAAATCACTTAATAACCAACTTGAATCCATTACTATAGTCACTTGCAATTATACTATTGTATAAAAGTAAAAAGAAAGAAAAGTGTTTGTCTTTGAATGAATCATCTTTAGTATCCCCTAACTTTTTTCATACCACAAGCTAATTTTATGGAATAAGCAAACTAAAAAAGCAGAAAACCCCTTAATGCGGCTCTCAACTTTTATAGGGCATGCTTTTACGATATCTCTTTTAGGATCGTATACTTTTGTTTCATAAACTCACTATCTTCTTCGATATGATAGGTTTCATCGGATAAGATTTTTTCTGAATAAGGAACAGAGAAGATACTTTGAATTTTCCCAGGATTTTTAGTCATAACGACTACTTTTGTCCCTAAAGATAAAGCTTCTTCGATATCATGCGTAATCAGTAAAATCGTTTGCTTGTTTCTTTTCCATAATATTCGTAAAAAATCTTGCATTTTCACTCTAGTGATCGCATCTAATGCACTAAATGGCTCATCCATTAAAACCAATTTTGGTTTATTTGCAAGTACTCTAGCTAGAGAAACTCGTTGCTTCATCCCGCCAGATAATTCAAAGGGATAATGACCAGCAAAATCACTCAACTCAATTTGGTCTAAGTAATAATCACTAGTCTCTTTGATCTCTTTTTTACTCTTCTTCCGAGTGCGTGGCCCGTACTCGATGTTCTGCCGAACATTCAGCCAAGGGTATAAGGTTGGTGACTGAAACACGACACCTCTCTTCCAATGAGGTCCTTTGATTGGTTCATTCTCCATTCGGCTTTCTCCACTTGTTGGCTCAAGATAACCCGCAATAGTTTTTAACAACGTACTCTTCCCACAACCGGAAGGACCTACCAAACAAACAAACTCTCCTTGGTAGATCGTCAAGTCTATATCTTTTATAGCATGGACGACAGCATTCTTCGTCGCATATTCATAATTGACGTGTTCCAGCTCAACTACTGGCTCATCGTTAGTTGTCTGTGTCATTTTTTATTTCGCTCCGTTCTATTCTTGTTCCGTTAATGTATCTTCGATATATTTAGTTTCGATAAATGCGTCAATGGCTTCTTTATCTGGAACTTCGCCAATCGAATTCTGCTCTTCCAGGAATTTAGCGGTGTCCAAAAAGACTTGGGAAAATTCACCAGGGGTTTTATTTGTTCCTAAATAAGGAGCAGATACTTGTTCTTCACTGGTCAGCCACTTGCTCGCTTGCATTTGCATAGCTGCTTCTTCAACTGTGATATCTAATTGTTTTGCTGCTGCTTTTGCTGCTGCTTCGGGATCTTCATTATAGAAACGAACAGCTTCATCTAGTGCACGCGTATAATCAGAGACTAATTCAGGATATTTTTCAGCAAAATCCTTATGCACTAAATCAATATTTGCTGTCATGTACCCTTTATCAGCTAGCTCTTTGCTATCAATTATTACAGTACCATCTTTTTTCAATTCAGATAGTGTTGGTTCCCATGTATATGCTGCGTCGATGTCGCCTCTTTCCCAAGCGGCAACAATATCACTCGTTTGCATATCGAGAAACTGAACGTCTTCCTCGATGCCTGCGTCTTGCGTAGCTTTCAACAGACTGTAATGAGAAGTTGAACTGAAAGGTGTCGCAACTTTCTTGCCTACTAGATCTTCAACAGTCTTGATACCAGAATCTTTTTGTGCAACTAGAGCTTCATTCGACCCTAATATTTCGTGGATCCAAATCATTTCAACCGGAATTCCAGTTGATAATGCAACTACTGAATTTGTATAGCCCATCTCAGCAAAATCAATGCTTCCTGATGAGAAAGCTTGATTAGCCGCTACCCCCGAATCAAAAAACAAAAATTTGGTTTCGATCCCTTTGTCTTCGAAGTATTGTTCAAAATAGCCTTCTGACATGGCTACTGCTTTATCGTTTGGCACACGAATGATCCCGATTTTCACTTCTTTTGGTAGTCCATCAGCTGTGCTTTCCTTCGCAGAGCCGCAGCCTGTTAGTAAAAGGACAAAACCAGCTGCTAGTATTAATGAGCGTAATGTATTACTTTTTTTGATTCGATTCATGTTATTGTTTTCCTTTCCAAAAGACTAATTTATTTTCTAAGTTTCTTAAGCACCAATCCAATAAGACACCGGTGACTCCCATGATGATGATCCCGATAAACATCACATCACTCTTCAAGTAGCGGGAAGCATCAATTACCATCCAACCCACACCTGAGGTGGCAGCAACCATTTCTGCAGAAACAAGAGTTGTATAGGCAATACCGATCGCTGTTCTTAATCCTGTAAACACTTCAGGTAAGCTTGCTGGTAAAACAACTGTGAAAAAAACATCTTTTTTAGATGCCCCAAGCGATTCTGCACTCAACAGATAGTTGGGATTGATATTGGCTACAGCCGAAACGCACGAAAGATAGATAGGTGCAAAAGCAGCTAAGTATAGCAAAGTGATTTTAGACGACTCATCTATCCCTAGCCATAATATCAAGAATGTATAGTAAGCTAACGGTGGTAATGGACGATAAAATTGGACCACTGAATCGATGACCGCACGGAAACGTTTAAAATATCCACTCATCAACCCTAACGGAATAGCCGTAAGGATCGCTAAGAAAGAAGAGATAAATAAACGGTACAAACTGATTCCTATATGGGACCAAAGTGGTGTGCCATTGTATCCGTTATTCATTATCTCAATGAATGTCTGAATCACATTACCTGGTGAAGGAACCAATCGAGAAGATACCAATCCAAGTTCAGTAGTCAAAAACCATGAAAATAAAATGATGCCCCATGTAGCGTACGTATAAATACGAAGATTTTCTTTTCTTTTTGTTTTTTTCATCATTACCCAACTTTTATTATTTTGTAGTTGTTTTTTAAATCTTTTTCATTACTTTAAAAAACAGAATAAGAGAACTGAGATCCAGTCCTCTTATCTATCATATCTTATTCAGAAAAGAAGCACCACTTTTTATAGACGATCAAAACTATAATTGGTCATAATAGGTGCACGATCATGAACTTTATCATTGTAATATTCATACATGCTGATTCCCATGAATGAGCCCATTATGTTGTAAATATTTTCATATCCCATCAAATTCAGTGCTTTCACCATATTGTAGCTACGTTGGCTTGATAAACAATGAATATAAACCGGTTGGTCTTTTGGTATCTCATTCAATCGATCACGGAATTGGCATAAAGGAATGTTTATGGCATTATTTAAATGGCCTGCTGCATATTCATGTTCGTTACGTGCATCGATAATAAAGGCGTTATTTTCAACTAATGATCTGACTGATGTTACTGGAACTTGCTTAAAGTCGCCGTTCAAAACATTTAGCCCTACTAATGCTGCCATATTAACAACATCTTTTGCAGTACCATACATAGGTGAGTAACATAATTCCAACTCTTTCAAGTCTTCTAAGTCCCCGCTCATTGTGATCATGGTCGCAATAACGTCTATTCGTTTGTCAACATTTCCTTCACCGATTGCTTGTGCTCCCAGGATGCGTCCTGAAGGATTAGCAAAAACCAATTTGAAGAATAATGGTTTAGCCTCTGGCATCAAGCTAACCATGTCTTTTGGAATGACATAAGAAGTTAAGTAGTCAATTCCTTCTTTTTTACATTGTTTTTCGCTCAAGCCTGTTGCTGCTGCATTCAGATTAAAACATTGAACAACAGACGAACCGATAACACCTTTATTGCGATAGGTTTTATTGTACATATTATCAGCTGCTGCACGCGCTTGACGTTGAGCAGGTCCTGCCAAAGTTAAACGAGTTGGTTTCATAGTAATAAGGCTTGTTACTTCAATAACATCTCCGACTGCATAAATATGGGGTGCTGAAGTTTGGTAATGTTGATTAACCTTTATACCACCGGTAGTCCCAATTTCAAGTTCTGCTGCTTTAGCCAATTTTGTTTCAGCTAGAACTCCGATTGCTACAATAACCGCACCAGCTTTAATTTCTCTACCCGATTGTAAGATAAGTTTTTCATCCGTAATCTCAGCAGCTCCATCTTCAACATACAATTCGATGCCGTTATCAATAATCTCTTTGTGTAAAAGTTGAACCATATCATAATCAAATGGAGCCATGATTTGATCAGCAGCTTCGACCATAGTTACGTTTTTCTTGTCAATTCTTAAGTTTTCCGCTACTTCAAGCCCGATAAATCCGCCACCGACAACAGCTACATCTTCAATTTTATTGTTATCGATGTATTTTTTGATTCTGTCAATATCTGTAACATTACGTACTGTAAAGACGTGTTTTTTGTCGATTCCTTTGATACTTCTTGGTAAAATTGGATTTGCTCCAGGAGATAGAACCAACTCATCATAGTGCTCAGTTGTTTCTTCACCTGTTTGTAAATTTTTAACCAAAATTGTTTGTTCAGTTTTATTGATAGACAAAACTTCATGATGAACACGTGCGTCTATTTTGTATTGGCTTGCAAATCCTTCAGGTTTCATCAAAACTAAGTCATCTGCATCTTCTACGATTCCGCTTAAGTGAAACGGTAATGAACAGTTAGAAAAAGAAACGTGAGGTCCTTTCTCAAACATAATTATTTCTGCTGTCTCATCAAGTCTACGTACTCTTGCTGCTACTGAAGCTCCTCCAGCAACGCCGCCGACAATCAATATTCTTTTACTCATAATAAATTTCCCCCTATAATTCAATTTTTGATAGCTTTTTTAAATAACAATTATTACTTATTTTTAATTGGTGGGACAGTACTTGCTTTTCCAGCAAATATTTTCAAGGCTGATAGTCCGCCTAATGTCATGGCGATCAAGAAGACCCAACCAGAGACAGAGAATGTACTCATTGCTGAATAAAGTGCACCCGCGTTACATCCCTTAGCAAAACGTGCGCCAAATCCCATCATCAAACCGCCTAATGCAAAAATTAAAAGATCTTTTTTATTTAATTTAAATTTAAATGACATTCTACCAGCTAACAGAAATGCTACTGTTCCACCTACTATTAAACCTATATTGCGTATTGTTCCGCCGTCTTGCAATAATCCACCATTTGCTTTTTCAACAATACTTGTAAATGCTGGAGAACTAAATTTAATTCCCAACGACTGAAGCAAAGCTACATCCCATATTGCAAATGCGCTTGTAACACCCCAAGCTTTGCCTGTTGTGATAAGTATAAACGCACAGATAACAGCAATCAGTAGTGCGCCTGTTCTGAAGCTAAGACGTTCAACAAATAATTTGTGGTACGTTTGAAAACTGAAGAATGGTGCTTTTTCTGAATCTGCTAAAGGCTTTTCAAAATCTTCCCAGTCTCCTTCAGGATCCATATAGGTACCTTCTGCTTTTCGTTTGTTCTCATAACGAACTACGATCCAATAGACTATACCGACCGCTAACAGAGAAATAAGGAATGCTCCAAGAAAACCGAATAATTGCGGTAAGTACATTTGCAATCCGATTTTTCCGATACTTGTTTCATCAATAGCATAACGAGCCCATTCGCCTGGTGCAGAGCCTAATACGAAGAAAAGAAGAGCAACTATTGCGCGTCCTTCACCTTCACCCACGTCTGTCAATGAGCCAGAAGCACATCCGCCAGCTAAGATCATACCCATTCCAAACATAAAGCCTCCGAGAATTACGGCTATATTTGTGAATTGCACATTTTGTGTCCCTGGAATGATTGCTTGTCCTTCTGAAGCCAAGAAAGCTGGGACAGCACCATTTTGAGCTGCGAACCATTGGATCCCTAAAAACAAGAACATCGTAACGACCAGCATCAATAGAAGCGCTTTCGTTAAACTGCCTTCACCTCTTACGTAGATTCGTTTTACTCCACCTGCAAAGCCAAAGCGAGCTCTTGATAAGACAAACCCTAATAAAACACCAGCTGCCAATTGAATAGGCAGCACTGCATTGAATGATTTCACATACATACCAAACATAAATAATAGCGCTATCAGAATTAGTCCTACAATCGGTTGTTTCTTATCAAACGACTGGACCGCATTTTTTTCTACTACTTCTTGCAAATCGCTCACTCCTTGTGTATTTTTTCACTTGTTTATCTATAAATGAGTATACCTTCTTTGCTGTTGTTATGGAAATAACGAAATGTTATACTAGTATCATTAAAAGGAATAGTTTGCTCACTTATTCTCATTTCTATTTATTGAGCTTCCATTGCCTAGCAGAGAGGATCGTTAACTATAATTGATTATAGATATAAAACGTTTACTGTTTTAGCTGATACTTTAAACTACACTAAAACGGCAAAGCTGCTAAATCTGACTCAACCCGCGGTAACCAAGCATATTCAATACTTAGAAGCTCACCTAGAAACCGAACTTGTCTTCTATAAGAACCGCAACTTGACCCTGACTGAAAAAGGTCATTACCTAAAGAAAAAAATTGATGCGATCAACAAAGAAATAAGCTGTATAAAAGCTGAGTTAGCGAGAGAAACGATTCAAAAAACGCTTTTAGTCGGTGCTAGCCGTACGATTGGCGAGTATTTCATTGCAGATAAGTTGCAAGAGTTCACCCTAACTGAAACAACTGCTGAAATCGATCTTGTTATCGACAATACCAGCAACCTGATCCAATTGCTTGATCAAGGGAAATTAGATGTCGCCTTTATCTCTGGCCCCTTTGACAAAAGCCGCTACGATACTAAAATTTTTCTTGAAGATTCGATTGTAGCTATCTGTTCACCAGAGAACCCAATCGCTAAAATGAAAGAAGTCACTTTTTCTGATTTAGAGTCTGAAAGACTGCTGCTGCGCGAAAAAGGAGCTGGAATTTTTGGTGCATTAGAGGAGGCTCTTCTTGATCGAAGTATTTCATTAGAGCAGTTTTCTGAACGTACGATTATCGGCAACATTTATTTAATCAAAGAATTAGTTAAAAAGAACGAAGGAATCAGCTTTCTTTATCGCATTTCTGTTGCAGATGATCTTGCAAAAGAAACGCTCATCGAGATTCCATTAACCGACTTTTCTTATGCACAACCGTTTTATCTTGTTTTCAATAAAAATAAAACTTCTAACAAACTGCGTGATAGATTTGTCTGCCTATTTGAAAAAGAAATCAAACAGGAAGTAAAAAAAAGTAAAGAATGAAAATAATCGAGTACACCCGTAAATTAGATTTTTAGTCTAATTTATGGGTGTATTTTTGTCTGTTAGATAATAAAATAGTGCTTTTGTTGCAACTTTCACATACTTCCTTGCCCCATAATTCAACTAATCGTTCATCCTACTACCGACTATTTATCATCCGGTTGCCTATCTTCTATTCCAACTTCTTTTTACTGGTTAACTCCCCTATCAAATTCAGATAACTTCGCTGTTTTTTCATACTTTTTCTAAGTTGATTTTAAAAATAAATCCATTAACTTCTAAAACTGATTGACGTTAATTGGAAATCATGCTAGAGTAAACAAGTTCTCTTTTAAAACGTAATGATTACGATTTAAATAAATAAACTATGAAATGAGGAATTTAATTATGGCCAAAAAAAGTAAAATCGAAAAACACAAACGCCAACAAGCAACCGTTGCAAAATACGCTGCTCTTCGCAAAGAACTAAAAACAGCTGGAGATTATGCTGCTTTACAAAAGCTGCCTCATGATGCTTCACCTACTCGTTTACATCACCGTGATGCTGTAGACGGTCGTCCAAGAGGATACATGCGTAAATTCGGCGTATCACGAATTACATTCAGAAATTTAGCTCACGCAGGGCTTATACCTGGTATAAAAAAAGCCAGCTGGTAATCAAAAGAATAATGAACTGTTTTAGCTAAACTACTTTTTTCTAAAACTTAATCGGTTAATGAAGCTATTTTATTTGGCGGATTTTATAATGAAGTTAGCCACCGCTAACTAAAAAAAACGCCACGTGAATTTCATGTTATATTGAAGTTACCACTAACTCTCAATAGACAAGGATGAATTCACATGACGCAAACTAAGAATAACATAGATTCACGTAAGGGAAAACACCTTTCTTATGCCAAACATGCACAATACAAGGTCTAAAAAAAGAAAAAAAACAAAAA
>NZ_JAGGRF010000024.1:0-1965 GCF_018612935.1 Carnobacterium sp. ISL-102
TGTTGTTATTTTAATACCGTGGTTAAATGATTCATTTAATGTATCCCCATTAAATGTTGAACAATGGTTGTTGGTATTTGGAGCAGCTATTTCAATTATTCCTTTAGTGGAAATAGTGAAGTTCTTTATGCGTAAGTTTTCTAATGATGAATAGTAATGAAGGATAAGAAATTGAAATTTTGAAAAAGCATCCCTATATATTTGAGGCTGCTGAAAAAGTCAGATAGAAATATCTGGCTTTTTTGCTATTCATCGAATAGGACAAGCAGTATAATGAAAGAAAAAATGGGGTGACGAGGATGTTACGTAAACAAGTATCACAAAATTCTAGTCCGTACCGTCAACTGTATGATATTTTAGTCCCGCAAAGCCATACACTCAGAAGGATAAAAGAGCTAGTGGATTTTTCTTTTATTTATGAGGAAGTTAAAGAAAATTACACGGTTAACTTCGGTAGAAATGCGGCGGATCCTGTGTACATGTTTAAGTTATTACTCTTGAAAGTCATGTATCCCCTTTCAGATCGCGATTTATGTGAGAGGGCAAGGTATGACATGTCCTTCAAGTATTTTCTTGATCTCTCGCCCGAAGATGACATCATTCATCCTTCTTTGCTGTCAAAATTTAGAACTCAGAGATTAAAGAATAGTGACTTGCTAGAATTATTGCTTGAGCGGTCTATTAAAGTGGCCAAAGAACAGAATATCCCTTTAGGGGATACCATTATCGTGGACGCTACTCATACAAATGCCCGATTCCAATTTCACTCTCCTTTAGAAGCCCTAAGAAAGCAAGCTTCTTTGCTTCGTAAATCCTGTTACCGCGTGGATGAATCAGTCAAAACTCTTTTCCCTACCAAAAATACTTCCAATGACATTCAAGAAGAGCTACTCTATACAAAAAAACTTTTGGAGATTATCGAAAAAAATCCAATGCTCGCTCCCATTCCAGACATCAATGAAAAAGTACATTTGACTACAGAAATGGTTGAGGATTATAAAACCCAATTGTCTATCTCATCATCCAAGGATCCAGATGCTAGAATCGGACACAAAAGCGCAGACTCCTCTTTTTTCGGATTCAAATCACATTTGGCGATGACCGAAAATGGGTTAATCACTGGATTAGTTATCACGTCCGGTGAACAACCAGACGGTAAATACTTGCCAGAACTGATTGAACACTCCAAACGGAATGGAATGGAAATCCACACTATTATTGGAGACGCTGCTTATTCTGGAAAAGACAACCTTGAAAAATGCGACCAAGATACCATTCAGTTGATTGCGAGACTGAATCCCAACGTGAGTAAGGGGAACCGCCAGAAGGCGGACAACTTCTTTTTTAATAAAGATTCAGGCATGTTTGTCTGTCCCAAAGGACATCAGGCAATCAGGAAAGCGAAGACTGGTAAGAAAAGCCAAAAAAGGAATCAAACCATGACCTACTATTTCGATGTCGAGAAATGTAAAACTTGTCCCTTGGAAGGAATATGCCACAAAATCGGTGCGCAAACAAAAACGTACAATGTGACTCTTAAATCAACGGTCCATCAAAAACAAATCGACTTTGAACAAACAGACATTTTCCGTGAGAAAGTAAAACTAAGATACCGAATTGAAGCAAAGAATAGTGAATTAAAAAACCGTTATGGACTGAGAAAATCTAGCAGTAGCGGTTTATTCGGTATGACTATACAAAGTGCTTCTACCGTATTTATAGCAAATATGAAGAGAATACTTAGAATAATAGGTGGATAATAAACCTCAAAGAGGACTAAAATGGATTAAACTAAGAAAGCGGAAAAATGGGCACTCCCATTTTTCCGCTTTCTTGTTTACTATTAAGTTAGTCTCCGCTAGATAAAACTACTTTTTCAGCAGCCTCGTTAAATTCCGCTGTCTCTTTTACTTATAGAGCAATGAAGAAACTGAAGCGATCACGGTCAGCAAAAAAGAAAGGGAA
>NZ_JAGGRF010000025.1:0-7944 GCF_018612935.1 Carnobacterium sp. ISL-102
ATTTATAAAATACTTTCTGAAAAAGTGAGTTATGACGAAAAAAAGGCACTAGGTCTGCGGCAACAGAGACTAGCACCAAACTAAAAATTTAAAAATTTCTTGTTTTTATTATAGCAAGGAAGATACTTTTTTGCATTTTTTTAGTATTTATTTTCAAATAAATTTGGGTAAGTAATGCCATTAGATTAAGTCTATCAACACTAAAAATTATACAGCTAATATAATTAGCAAATAAATCGTCATCATATAATTTGCAGTATATACAAAGGAACTGAGCTTTAAGTGGTTTAGTGGGCTAACATATCCTGAACAAGTCCGCTTGCATCTAAAACAGCAGGATAATAGGTCGGCCAATTATCCATTTCTTCTAACACTACATCTCTGTCATCTCCCCAGAATAAATGATAATGAGAAGATTCTTCAGGGAAAATATTGTGGTCGCTGAATTGAATGTAGGCAGGCATTTCGTCTGAACCGTCAACTAATTTAAAAATAAATCGTACGCCTCTGTTTCCTTTTTCATAATCAAGTATTTCATAGCCATCATTCTCATAAGTTCCCGAATATTCTTTTTCAGCCTCAGAAAAAGTGACCTGATCCCCCTCGATAGCAACTTGATCAACGATAGTCTCATACCCAATAGTATAATACTCTTTGTATTCTACAGCGGTCATAGAGTCACTTTCTGCAGCTTTATGTTCAAAAACTTCGTCTAGATCACCAGCCTGAAGGTAAGGAAAGACAGACTGCCAATCTCCTTCAAAATCAGATAATTCACGACTTTCTACTTGAGCATCTTCAAAATAACCGGCATAAATTTGTTTACTAGCCTCATCATGACCGTGATGATCATCGATCATAATTTTAACCGGTTCCGATTCAGCATAAGGTTCTTCGTTATCATCCATTAAAGCAGCTTTGATTTCTAATCCGGTAGTAGCAGCTTCTCCAATGAAATCTTGAGTTCTTTGACCTGAAACCATTTTCCAGTCGCTTTCTTGACTTTCTCTTAAATACCAACGCCACTGATTTGTTTCAGTTTCTTCCTCTGGCACGGCACTTAATTCAACAGGATCGCCCGTATGATAATGTTCGGCTAAACCATCGATTTTGATAGACTGATTTTCATAGCCATTCATGCTGCTTTTTGAATCTTGGTCTGAAGAAACAGCATCACCACATGCTGCTAATAAAACACTAACAACTAATAATCCTATGTACTGACTTACTTTTTTTATCATTTATTTCATCCTCCAAATCGTAAAGCGTAATTGTTACGTTTTATAATTTAACATCTCTTCATAGGAGTTGTCAAGAGAAATTAGACCAAAAAACACAAAAAAACTGACACATCTAGATCTCTTATACTAGATCCGGATATGTCAGCAAATATAAGTACATGAATTTTAATAGGGTGCTCGCTCATAGAGGTTAGCTTTTTTCAATCCCAATAATTCCGAAAGCGCCTGGTCCGCCATGGCTTGAGATAACTGCGCCGGCTGTAAATGATGCTGGATTTTCGAAACCATGTTCTTGCAATAAAGAGGCAGCAAGTTTTTTATGGTCTTCACTAAGTCTTTTTGTTCCACCAATAATCAAGGTGTCTGGATCAATATCATAGTTCTTGAAAAAATCTTTGATCGTATTTTTTAAACAGCGTTCAAATGAGCCACGGTATTTTTTTGATGCAACTAAATAGCCGTCTTTAAGAATAATTGTCGGATGAAGATTCAAAAGAGATGCACCAAGGTAAGCTACATTTGAAACACGACCACCAGCTTTAAGATAAAGAAGCGACTGAGGCAGGAAAACAAAACGAGTGCGTTCGCGGACATCTTCCACAAAAGCTACAATTTCCTCTGGGGTACTGTCTGGATTTTTTTCAATGAATTTTGCGGTTGCAACGACGACTGCTGTCAAACCACCTGAAACGTTTTTGCTGTCTACAAGATGAATATTTTTAAAGTCTTGAGCTGCAATGTTACAAGAATTATAGGAAACAGTTGTTACAGCTGAATAAGCGATATGAATAATATGTGCTTCAGGATATTTAGCAACGATACGTTCAAAAACAATACTATTGTCTTGCGGAGTAGAGCCAGAAGTCTTAGGCAGGGTCCCAGTTTTATCATAAAAACGATAAACATCTTCCACATCAAAGCTGCCATCGTCAAAGGTTTCAGAACCCATTGTTACATGCATTGGAATAACATAAATGTTGTAACGTTCGATAAGTTCTGGCGATAAGTCGGAACCGCTCTCGGTAGTGATAATAAATTTGGTCATAATTACCTCCTGATTATATTTTCTAGTATACATAATTACGATAATCATATCATAAGTAACACTGAAGGTATAATAATATCAAACATTTTTTTTGATTTATGATAATTGCAGTGGACATATAAAATTTCACTCTCTATTTTTCATTATGAGATCAATAAAAAAGCTGTTTGTTCCTTGAATATAGGTTTTGTATCCTTGAATCTACCTGTCAGTAGACGTATACTAAGAACACACATTCTGTCTAGAAACTTAGAAATGAGGGCTCTGAAATATTTGAATTTCTGAACAAATTACTTCAAAAAAAACAATTAACCGAACAACAAAAAATGTCCATCATCGAACTGGTAGATAATGAAGAATCCTTTATCAATCCAAGAGATCTTATTGTAGAAAAAAAACAACCTAAAAAAGATGAAGAGCGAGTATGGGCAAGCTATATTACGCCTTATATGAGAGTGAATGATGATCATACGCCTCAAGTTGAGCAGGAAATTGATGCATTATTTAATAATTTATGTGATTTTATCGATGTTGAATTGAAAAAGAAACATAAAAATATCAAACATGTGAGGTCGGAGTACTACTATTACCGTGAATCTCTTTTTGATGAGATTTATCGTCTAGCCAAAAATCTAGTATGTTCCTTCTATAGACAAGAGAGTAAAGAATCAGTTGATTTTATTTCTTATATGATGGAATCAATGTTATCAAGTGATATCCGTTTCTTACTTATAAAAGAAATGGATGAATATCGTGGAGGACTTCCTTTTCCAAATACAAAAACGAGAGAACAATTTAGATTGACCTCCTATGGCACAAAAATCATCTGGTGGGATCCATCAGGGAAGTTGCGAGATGAGCAGGTATTTGATAGTACTGAGATGAGTTATTTCAATAAGTTGATGAAAAGACCCACCAAGTTTACTGAAGTACCAGGTCTTATGACACTTTGTTTGGAGAAGTACACAGACCTATTGCATATTGTATTAGCGGATCTAGAAGATGAAACAATCAGATGGAAAGTAAAACCCAATAACTATTTTAGGAACTATTTCCAGTTGCCGTTGGAAGATTCACGTGTTTGGAGTGAAACGAATCGTCTATCAGCTGACCTCTATCTCTTTGCTGAGAACAGTATTCGTAAAGAAATTGAAGGGTTTCGCTTATCGGCGGCTAGTGAGAGTCAGCAAAGTCTACAGAAATATTTGCCAAACGAATCGATACAAAAAATTGAAGAATATCTAAATCAAAAAACAACTTTAAAATTCGATTACCCAACCATAACAAGTTTAAGAACCGTCTATAAGACGGCGTGGAATGAGGCGGCAAATTTTATTATTAAGCAATCCGTAGAGAAGGTTTGTGAGTTGCTTGATGAGATAGCCAGAGATCCAGATTTGAAGAAGATAGCCATTAAGGTGATCAAGAATAGTACTGATCCAGATAAACACAGGGTATTTATTTTCTTAATGGGAAAGAGGGCTTTTCCGCTCTCAAAAGAAATGCAAAAGCAACGTAATAGCTTTATTCATTCAACTCGGCAAGAGGATTATCAAGCATTGCTGGCTGCTCAAGATTTGGTTTATAAAAAATTACCAATAATTTTGAAGGAGCTAAATCAGCCAGCACGAAGAAAAATCAAGTTGGACAATGAATTGATCACTGCTTCCAATTCGGCACTGTATACGATCATTGATATGGTCGATGATTATTTGGGCGAAGAAGCAATTGATCCGGATACTGCTTTAAAAATTCTTGTACACAAGGATCTATCATTGGCAGAGGAACAAACGAAACCTGATAATACTGTGCGGGTCTCTACTCTAGAAGAGACTAATGAATCAGAAATAGCACAGACCGTAGAGCAGATGGAATTCATAACGAATCTAGTATTAAACAATGGAATGTCTTTAGAAGAGTTTAAGAAAAAAGCTGCTGATAAAGGAAAGCTCTATCAAGCTTATCTCAATGAATTAAATGACGTGTTATACGACGTATTTGAAGATCAAGTATTGACGATTTATCAACAGCAAGTCATCATTGAAGAGGATTTTATCGAAGAAATGAGGGAATGGATCGATGGTTGAAAAGAAACTTAGAAAGAAGGACGCACAAGCAATCATTGACTCTTTAGAAGCAGGTGTCGTTCCTATAAAAGGAGTACAGCATGTGTTGGTAGGCAGGAGCAATGAAGTCGAGGAAATTATTGCTACCTTACAGAAATTAGAAGAGGGCACGAGTGACTTGCGTTTTTGGGTGGGTGATTTTGGATCCGGTAAAAGTTTTGTTTTGCGGACGATTGAATCGTTGGCGTTGCAAAAGAACTTTGTTGTGTCCACAATTGATTTGACCCCGACGCGCCGTTTTTATGATTCATCAGGAAAAGCACTGGCGCTTTATAACGAAGTCGTCAATAAGATAACGATTAAGAATAATCGCAATGGGAATGCCATCGAAACAATTGTCCAACAATGGATCCAGGGGCTGCTCGAGCAGATTGCTGCAGAAAATAAGCTTGCCGTCTCTGCGTTGCTGGAAAAGTCTAATTGGAAATTAGTGGAAAATATTATTTTGAAAACAACGCATTCTTTCTACTCGTCAGGGATATCCTATGAATTTGGCCAAGCACTGATGAAATATTTTGAAGGAATTGCAGAAGACAATGTTTCTCTTCAAATTGAAGCTATTCGCTGGATCCGTGGGGATATCACGACCAAGACAGAAGCTTCCAAAGAATTAGGCATAAAAAATATTATCAATGATTCAAATTATCTGATTGCATTGAAAAATTTAGCCGAATTATTTTTAAAAATTGGTTATAAGGGATTTGTCATCAATTTTGATGAATCCGTCAATTTGTACAAATTACCTCGAGCTTTGACACGAGAAAAAAATTACGAAATGATCCTCAATTTGTACAACGAAACAAAAACGAATGAAGCAAAAGGTTTATTTATCAATTTTGGAGCAACTAAAAACACAGTTTATGATGAGCGAAGAGGGTTAGCAAGCTATGGTGCTTTGAAAACACGATTTGGTAATGAGCTGATGAAAGTTAAAGGTTTTGTCAATGTAAATAGTACCGTTATCGACTTGAAGCCACTGACTCCAGAAGAAATTTTTATTCTTTTGAAAAAATTGTTGGAAATATACAATAGCGCTAATCAAACAATGTTAATCGTTGATGATCGTGCTATTGAAGAATACATGGAAGCACAGTTGAATCGCCCAGGAGCTGAGGCATTCTTGACACCACGTGCGGTAATCAAAGATTATATTGAGATCTTATCTTTGTTACGCCAAAATCAAGATTATTCCTTTAGTCAGATCCTTGCCGAACGTTTTGGAAGAAAGACCTTCTTAGTGGAGAAAGACACAGATGACCATGATGAAATAGAGATTTACTGATGCAGGCATTTGATAGATTGAAAATGGATATTCAACACTATATATACGATAAAGGCTGGTCAAAATTAACTAGAATCCAAAGTGCTTCGATCAAACAGATTGCTCAAACCGATCATAATCTTATTTTGTCTGCACCAACCGCTTCAGGAAAAACAGAAGCGGCTTTTATTCCGGCAGTGAATGGCGTGGAAGACTGGGATACAGGGCTTAAAATCTTGTATATCTCACCTTTAAAAGCCTTGATAAATGATCAATTTCAACGCATTAATGAGCTATGTCAATATTTGGACGTCCCAATTACCAGGTGGCATGGTGAGGCATCCCAAGCAGAGAAAAGAAAAATCGTGAAACAACCAAAAGGAATCTTGTTGATTACGCCTGAATCAATTGAAGGCATGCTGGTGAACCGCCCAGGCGAAGCGGAGCACTTATTTAAAGGGGTAGAGTGGATCATCATTGATGAACTGCATAGTTTTCTAGGAACAGAACGTGGGATCCATCTTCAATCCCTGATACAACGGATCAGCCAATTCATGCAGGCTCCGAGATTCATTGCAATGAGTGCGACCTTAAGCAAGACAGATTTTGGTCACGCAAAAGCATTCTTTGGGAGCAATCGAGATACGGATATCCTCGTAGATCATGATAAAAATGACTTGCTTGTTACAATAGACTACACAAGTGGCGAAACAGGGCCATTTATTTCAAGAAATTCTTTAGCGGCAATTTATCAGTATTCCCAAAAAGAAACGATGTTAGTAATCCCAAATTCAAGGAACAAGGTAGAAGAAATTACTCATAAATTGGAAAAAATGGCACTAAAAGAGCATAGACCTATTCGGTATTTTGCTCATCATTCATCAGTGGACAAGGCATTACGTGAAGAGGTCGAATTTTTTGCAAAAAACAACGAAAGAGATCTATTTACGATCACTTGTACCTCGACATTAGAATTGGGTATCGACATAGGATCAGTAGATAGTGTAGTACAATATGGGGCACCTCCGTCCACTTCCTCTCTCAGCCAACGCTTAGGACGCAGTGGTCGCAGGACCCACCAAAGCATCTTGCATATTGTGGAGGATGACCCTTGGGAAATGCTCCAGACATATTCAGCGTTGGATCTACTGGAAAGAAAAGAAATGGATGCTATGCAAATGGTAGAAGTACCTTACAATGCTATGGCACATCAAATGATGGCCATTCTTTTCCAAAAGACAAGTATACCAATGGAAAAGCTGATGCGAATGAACAAAGAGTTTCCAGTATGGACAGAAATTCCAGATACAGATTTAGCAATATTGATTGATCATATGGTAGAAAAAGAATTCATTGAGATCATAGGTGAAGAAGCAATTGTGGGTTTGGAAGGGGAGAAGTTGCTGAACTCCAGAGATTTCTACGCCATGTTTCTTACAACTAGTGACTTTTCCGTTCATTACCAGCATGAGCGTATCGGCAGTCTACCGTTTACACCTGACATTCAAATCGAAAGTAAAATTTTGTTGGCAGGCAGGGTATGGAACGTGAAAGATATCGATATCAAAGCAAAACGTATTATGGTCGAAAAGACAACAGAAGGAAAGGCCCCAAAATTTATCAGTGATGCAGGATTTGTTTCCAATGAAGTGCGAGAAAATATGGAATTGCTGTTGAAAAATGAAAATTATTTGACCTTGCACAATGAGAAAATCACAGACGATTTTGAGTATTTGAAGAGTGCTTTGGTCTACGATGCAGGAAATTATTGGTATGAGGATAAACAATCGAATATAGGGATCGTGACTTTCAAAGGAACGCGATTCAACATCGCATTGTTGCTTCTTATCAAGAGTGTTGCAGAAGAGGGAGAAACATACGAATTGTATGACAAATATTCTTTGATCACAGGTCCTAATATAAAAAAAATGATTGAACGACTTAACGGGAAAGAAGATTCGTTAGAAAGGGTCGCGATATATCTAGAAAAAAATGAAAAGACGATTGAAGAATTAACGGCCCATCAAAAATTTATGCAGTTGGTACCTAAATCATTGAAAATAAAGTGGATTTTGACTAACTTTTTTTCTGTGGAAAACGTTAAAGGTACTGAAATATAGATATCATTTTATTAAAGTGCTATAGCATGACAAGCGGTGTTTTACTTTAGTACTTGATGAATTGTAATATTAAGTGCAACACCCAAGACGAAATAAAAGAAACCCATGACGTCCTCGTATAGAATGAAGTTACCACACTACCATTCGATTG
>NZ_JAGGRF010000026.1:0-26697 GCF_018612935.1 Carnobacterium sp. ISL-102
TAGTTTTCAAAGGTCTAAAGCTTGTTGTTTGTTTGTGACAACTTATATATAATATCATGTCATAAACTGTCTGTCAACATCTTTTTTATTTTTTTTGTTTCTCGCTTTGTCGGTTTGTTTCAACCTGTCTCAGCGACGTATATAAATATAACAAGATTTAAGCGTTTCGTCAATCTTTTTTGTTAAATAAAATAAATAAATTTTTAAATCTGAACATTAATTTTAAAAGGCGTTCGTAATTACGTTATATCACAAAAAAAAACGAACGATTATTCTTATTTTTTTCATTTTAGTTTGATTTTTATATTTAGTGTACTGTTTTTTATGAATAAAAAATGGGGATTTATTCATAAAAAAGAGAGATTTTTTATTAGTATCAATAAAAAACCTCCCTTTATTCTTTTACGGATCGATTAGATGGTCCAATTTGACTCAATAAAACTCGCTCTACCTGATCCTTTTCTGTATCTTGAATAATGAGCAGCATTTTTTTTATAAAAACCTTGATGATAATCTTCTGCTGGATAGAAGGGTTCTGCTGGTTGGATCTCAGTTACAATCGGTTGTTTAAAGCGGCCACTGTTTTGCAATGCTTCTTTAGATGCTTCTGCTATTTGTCTTTGTTCTTCATTATGATAAAAAATCACTGGACGATAGGAAGAACCTCTATCTGCAAATTGTCCGCCGGCATCCGTTGGGTCTGTTTGTTGCCAATAGATCTCCACCAAGTCTTTATAACTGAATTTTTCAGGATCAAAAGTTATTTGAACAGCTTCTGTATGACCTGTTGTATTACTGCATACTTCTTCATAAGTTGGGTTGATCGTGTGACCACCTGTGTAACCAGAAACAACAGATTCGATACCAGGCTGTGTTTCAAAAGGTTTTACCATACACCAGAAACATCCACCTGCAAATGTTGCTTTTTCAATGTTTTGTTCACTCACTATCGATTCCCCCTTATATTCCTAATGCTTAAAGTATACCATTCAACCTTATTGGTTAACATTATTTTGATCTATCTTCTATACTACTTAGTCTGCTTTACGAATTTCAGTTGTGCCACCCATATACGGAACCAGCACTTCAGGAATCTTAACTGAGCCGTCCGCTTGTTGATAGTTTTCTAAAATTGCAGCTATTGTTCTCCCAACCGCTAAACCAGAACCATTTAATGTGTGAACATATTCTAATTTACCTGTTTCTTCATTACGGTAACGAATTTTCGCTCTCCTTGCTTGGAAAGCTTCAGTATTTGAGCAAGAACTGATTTCACGGTACGTTTCTTGAGTAGGGATCCATACTTCTAAATCATATGTTTTTGCTGCTGAGAATCCCATGTCACCAGTGCATAATGCTAATACTCGATACGGTAAATCAAGCTTTTGCAAGACTGTCTCAGCGTTTTTAGTCATTTTTTCTAATTCTTCATATGATGTTTCAGGCTTACTGAATTTAACCATCTCCACCTTATTGAATTGATGCAGACGAATCAAACCGCGTGTATCTCTCCCTGCACTCCCAGCTTCTGATCTAAATGCTGGACTTAATGCCGTAAAGTAGATGGGCAATTGTTCTTCCTTCAAGATTTCATCACTGTAATAGTTTGTTAAAGGGACTTCAGCCGTTGGAATCAAAGTCAAATCGGTTCCTTCAATTTGGAAGACATCTTCTTTAAATTTAGGGAATTGGCCTGTACCAAACATTGAATCACTATTAACTAAATAGGGTGTTAGCATTTCTGTATAGCCATGTTCTTCTGTGTGAAGGTCCAACATGAAATTATAGACTGCTCGTTCTAGTCTAGCACCCAACCCTTTATAGAAAACAAAGCGACTCCCAGATACTTTAGCTCCTCGTTCGAAATCTAAAATACCCAATTCTTCTGCGATTTCCCAATGAGCTTTCACTTCAAAATCTGCTTCTACAGGTGTTCCCCATTTACGAACCTCATCATTGTCTGCTTCATCTGCCCCTACTGGAACAGATTCATGTGGTAAATTTGGTAATCCTGTAGTAATTGCTTCTATTTTTTCATCGACGGTTGCTAATTGTTCATCTAACTCTTTTATTTTTTCTCCAACCTCGCGCATTTCTTTTATTTTCTCATCCGCATTTTCTTTGCTGCGTTTTAACGTTGCAATAGCTCCAGATACTTCGTTACGGTAACTTTTCAATTCTTCTGTTTCGACTATTAAAGAACGTCTTTCTTTGTCCAAAATAACAAACTCTTCTAACAACTCACTTTTGACCCCACGTATTTCTAACTTTTTAGCAGTAGCATCAAAATCTGTTCTTAATCGTTTAATATCTATCATCTCATTCTTCCTTTCTTATGGGTATTTCTAATAAAATATACCAAAAAAGCCATTCCGATCCCTTGTTCCTGGGACGAAATGGCCTCAACGTTCGCGGTACCACCCAAATTCAGAAGATTGCCTATGAATCTTCTACACTTTACAATCAGATAACGGTCTGGATCCGAAACAATTTTATCAATAAAATTGAGTTCATTGTTTACTTCATGCAATGGATTCAAAGGATCAAACCATCAGTTTTCACCAACCACTGACTCTCTTTATGTATTCAATACCCTTTACTATCTCGCATTACTAACGTTTGTGTTCATTCAGTTGCTTATATTTTACCCAATCCCTTTCCTTAAGTCAACAAAAAAAGGCTTGGAAAACATTCCAGCCTTTCTTTGAATGATAGTGTCGGTATATCTATCTAAAGTTTCGTATAATTGATTTGACTGATCTACCAACATTAACGACTATTAATCGGTTTTTTAATCCAGTATTTTTTTAGAATAAGTCACTTATGAAAGCTTTTGCCCAACGTCCCGCTAAAACAAATACATTAGCTTTTTCAATAGTTGAAGCTGCCACAACGTTGATTTCTTCACCTTTATCTCCGTTTACGTAGCCTAATTCATCACCTTCACTAATAACTTGAGCCGTTCCGACATCCGTTCCTTTTTCAATCGGAGCCGTCAGATGATCAGCTTCATTCAACAAATCTTCTTTCAATTGAACTTCAACTGTAGTGTTCTTCATATCTGTGTTTTTAGGAACTAAAAGCGACACATCAGATTTTACAGCTAATTCAATAGCATCTTTTTTGCCGTTATCTACAACGACAGGGTCTATATTTTCGATTAGTTGGTTTTCTTCAAAAGCCGGAACCATATCCCAACTTTCAAATGCCCAATCCATCATTTTATCTGTCTCAGCAAATCGTTTGCTCGTATCTTTTTGTCCATTAGTTGCATTCATTAATACGGTAATCAAACGCATGCCTTCTTCTTCAACAGTACCGGTCATTGAAGCTCCAGCAAAATCAGTTGTACCCGTTTTTAATCCATCAACGTTTTCTCGTTCGTAAATCAATCCTGGTAACATCCAGTTGAAGTTTTTCATGTTAATTTCATCATCAGTACCTTCTCTAAAGGTTTTTTCACTAATACTAGACGTTTCTAACACTTCAGGGAAATCAGTAATTAATTGTTGAGCTACAATTGACATTTCTCTGGCGGTCATTGAGTTTTCACTATCTTCTGTGCTGCCAGGATAAATGTTGCCCTGTAGATCAGCATTAGATAGACCTGTTGTATTGTACAATTCGTAGTTAGTGATGCCCCATGATTCAACTTTTTCATGCATCATATCGACAAATGTTTTTTCATCCCCAGCGATATGCTCAGCAAGTGCGATAGTAGCACCATTTGCTGAATAAATAGCCATTGCTTGGTAAAGTTCTTCTACTGAGTAAGTATCGTCTATTCGCAAAGGGACATTTGATAAGTCATAATTTTGGCTGATTTTATGAGCGTATTCGCTGATTTCTATTTGATCATCCCATGCTAAATCACCATTTTTGATGGTCTCTAATAATAGATATTCCGTGATCATCTTAGTCATCGAAGCAATACCTAATTTTTTGTCACCATTTTGATTCAATAAAACTTTTCCAGTCGTTGGTTCAATTACAAAAGCTGCTGCTGCATCTATTTCAGGCTGTTCACTTGTTGCTGCTGATACCGTTGTACCAACGACACCTAATGGAGAAAAAGTTCCTACTAATAGCGTTGTGACAAATAATGTACTGATTTTTTTAAAATTCTTCATCTTTTTATTGTCTCCTCAGTTCGTTTGATTTTCAGTTTGAATATTCATTAAGTTATTCGCAGTCAAATACTGCATACTTTTTCTATGTTAGCGAAATACACTAAAAAAAACAACCCTCTTTTGCTTAAATCTAATATAAGACGGTTGTTTTATAAAAATTTAACTGAAATCAGCTTTATTATTCTTTTCGGCTAACTGTTTTAATGGTAGATGCATCACAAAACGAGTCAAATGAGCATCCGAAGAAGCATAAATGTATCCACCATGGAGAGCGACAATACTTTGGGCAATTGCTAACCCCAAACCTGTACCTCCTGTTTCTTGCGACCGAGACTCCTCTACACGATAGAAACGATCAAATAATTGATCCAATGATTTTTGCGGAATCGGTAATCCATCATTATTAACTGAAATAATAACTTCTTTTCCTGCTTTTTGAACTTCAATAAATATCTTCTTGCCATCTTTTCCATACTTTAAAGCATTTGAAATTAAATTATTGAAGACACGAACTAATTTTTCAGTATCAGCTTCCATTTGAATAGCCTCATAGGAAGTGACCACTTCAATCTCCATATGTCTTTTCCCGGCTTCCAATTCAAAGTCTGCTGCCAACTGTTCTAATAATTGCACCATATCAAATTCAGATACATTTAAAGGTGTAGTTGTTTGACGAACTTTTGTGTATTCAAATAGATCTTCTACAAGTACCTTCATCTGTTTCGCTTTTGTGTATGCCGTATGAGTATATTTCAGTAATTCTTCTTCATTCTGGTACCGTCTTTCTTCAATCAATCCTAAGTAACCGATAATAGAGGTCAAGGGTGTTCGTATGTCGTGACTTACATTTGTAATCAATTCATCTTTAGATTGTTCTATTCGTCGTTCTTCTTCCATTGCTTGCACTGTGCTGTCTACTAAAACATGGATGCTCTCTACTATTTTTTCCATATCTCCACCAAAATCTTTTGTGATTCGGTGTTCATAATGCCCTTCGGCAATATAGTGCAACTCACTAATAATATGATTTAATTGCATCTGTTTATACCGTCTTTTTAAGCGCCAATGAATCGTCACTACCGCTACAATAGTTAAAATAATAATAAAAAATGGCGTAAGAGAAATGATCTGATTGCCTTGGATGCTAATAATAGCATCGCCAAAGAACCAAAATCCTCGGATAATTCCTGGAAAATCAGCAAGCATGCGATTGAAAATAACAAAAGCAGCGTAGTACAAAATTAAGATCAATCCGATAGTAATAAATCCTTCAATGATCAACTTACTTTTTTCTTTTCTTGTCAGTTTCAAATAGCTAGTCAACTCCTACTTTTCAATGTTTCTAGAAAATTTCACCGTTCTCCTATCTTATATCCTACTCCCCAAACGGTTTGGATCACTTTTTCTCCGCCGGTCGCCTCTTCGATTTTATCTCTTAAATGACTAACATGAACCATCACTGTTTTAGCCGATACGAGACTTTCTTGTTGCCATACGCGTTCAAATATTTCATCTGCACTAAAAACGCGATTTGGGTTACTTGCTAATAAGTATAAAATACCAAATTCTAAAGCTGTCAGCTGGATAAATTGTCCATTGATCGTTCGAACTTCGTGCGATTCTTTTTCAATCAATAATGGTCCAACCTCGAGTTTATTAAGTTCTTGTGCGTTAGTCGCATAATTGCTTCTGCGTAACAAGGATTTGATTCGAGCCATCACTTCTAAAGGGTTAAAGGGTTTAGCTACGTAATCATCTGCTCCCGTTACTAAGCCTTTAATTTTATCAATATCGGTCGTTTTAGCACTGAGCATCAAAATCGGCAATTGCAGCTCTTTTCGTACTTCTTTTACAACTTGATTTCCATCCATGTTAGGCATCATAACATCTAATACCATTAAATCGATATCTTTGATCGTTTTGATTTTTATTAAAGCTTCTTTTCCATTATAGGCTTTTTCTACTTCATATCCTTCATTTTGGATATAAATGCTCAATAATTCTACGATTTCTTTATCATCATCGACTACTAAAATTTTCATATGATTTCCCTCATTTTAGACGTATTTTTTTCGATTTTACTCATCATATCAGAAAATACTAAAGAATTTATTAAAAAGAAGCTTGATACTGTTCAATGTGAACAGTATCAAGCTTCTACTTTTGACCTTATTTTTATTGGACAGAGTAATTTGGTGCTTCATTTGTAATTTGTACGTCATGTGGATGAGATTCGCGTAAACCTGCTCCACTCATTTGGATAAATTGTGTCTCTTCACGCAGTTGTTCTAGATTACCTGCTCCAACATATCCCATACCTGAGCGCAATCCGCCAAGCATTTGGAAGACGATATCAGTAACAGCACCTTTATAAGCGACGCGTCCCTCGATACCTTCTGGAACTAGCTTGTTCGCTTCATTTACAGCACCTTGGAAGTAGCGGTCACTTGACCCTTTTTCCATTGCAGCTAAGCTTCCCATTCCACGATATGTTTTGAAACGACGGCCTTGGAAAAGTTCAAACTCGCCTGGAGACTCATCCGTTCCAGCTAACATGCTGCCTAACATAACAGCATATCCTCCAGCTGCTAATGCTTTTACAATATCTCCTGAATATTTGATTCCGCCATCAGCAATGATTGTACGACCATATTCCCGGGCCACTGCTGCTGCATCATAAATAGCTGTAATTTGTGGTACCCCAACTCCAGCGACCACACGTGTTGTACAGATCGATCCAGGACCAATCCCTACTTTTACTACATCTACTCCAACTTCATATAATGCACGAGTCCCTTCACCTGTTGCTACATTTCCTGCAATCAAAGTGATAGTCGGGAATTCTTCGCGAATTTCTTTGATTTTGCGGATCACACCTGCACTATGACCATGAGCAGTATCTACTATGATCGCATCGACCCCTGAATCGATCAAAGATTGTGTTCTTTCAAAAGTATCGCTCGTTATACCGACTGCTGCTGCAACCAATAAACGGCCATGAGAATCTTTTGCAGCATTTGGAAATTCAAGTATTTTTTCGATATCTTTGATTGTTATCAAGCCGCTTAAACGACCATTTTGATCAACGATTGGTAATTTTTCAATTTTGTGTTTTTGCAAAATCTGCTCTGCTTCTTTCAAAGAAGTTCCTGTTGGAGCTGTAACTAACTGGTCCTTTGTCATTACTTCATCAATTTGAATCGAATAATCTGCTACAAAACGCAAGTCGCGATTCGTTAAAATTCCTACTAAAATACGGTCTTCCATGTTATTTACGATTGGCACACCACTGATACGGTAACGGTTCATCAAATGTTCTGCTTCTGAAACGGAATGGGTGGGAGTTAAAAAGAAAGGATCAAGAATAACACCACTCTCAGAACGTTTTACTTTTCTCACTTCATCTGATTGTTGTTTCACGGTCATATTTTTATGAATAACACCTAGGCCACCTTGACGAGCCATTGCAATAGCCATTCTTGAGTCTGTCACAGTGTCCATACTAGCACTCATTATTGGAATATTTAATTTAATGTTTTTGGCTAGTTGAATACTTAAATCCACTTCATTTGGTAAAACATGGCTTTCAGCAGGTACTAACAACACATCATCAAAAGTAAACCCTTTTTTCGCAAATTTTGTTTCCCAGTTAGACATTACAACCATCCGCCCCTTTTTTTCAATTGATTTGTTCAATAATTTTATCTACAAAAATAACAGAGATATCGAAGATAGTCAATAGCAAATGGTCGAATTGTTTCTTAAGCCCCTTTTTCCCTGTCTACTAGCAGCTAAACCAAGCTATAATGAAGATAAGATGAGAAAAAGTTCCCATCAACTAAATAAATTTAGCTGATGGGAACTCTCATTTGTTATCCACTTTGTTACTTTTTAGGATCTAAAATAACCCGCCGCGGATGTTTAATTTTCTTTTTGCAAAATATTTTGCGACGAAGGCTAAAATACCAATCACTATATTACCAATGGCATTTATCGGCACATTGACTGCTGCTGGAATCACCATCATCGAGCCTGTCATCACAAACATTAGAGCTAACATACCTGTAGTTGAAACCAGGATATAGCGGACCATCCCACCTTTTTTAGGGTTTTTTCTATCCGGCATATTTTTAGCAATCAACAGGATGACTAATCCTCCCACAATAAAGTTCAATAGAGTAGTAATTAGTCCAAGTGAAGATGATGCTTCCTCTACACTGCTAAATAGGCCTGAAAGACCCGTTATAAGAGAGAACAATCCACCTATCATTAAACCGCCATCTAAAGCGATTTTCCAATTCTTAGAAGGGCCTACTTGAGATTGCTCAGGCTTAGCAACTAACTGATTGGCACATTCAGTAACTGTACCATATAATTGACGAGCTGTTTCGCCAGCTTTTTGACGTTCAACTAAATTGTGAAGCATGTCATTAAAGATTTCTTCTTTTTTAGCTTCAGACATATTTTTTTCAACTAAAGCTTTATTCAAACTCAACATATATTGTTCATTTCGTTTGGTCAATTTTTGAAGCAATACTTTATTTTCTTCTTTTTTTGCTTGTGTTGTATTACCTTGTACTTCTTCCACGGATCAAATGCCCCTTTCTAGGCCTTGCTAAACGTTCTTAGTCAATTTTTTATTTATACATTAAATCTAAATAATAGTACGTCTCCGTCATTGACAACGTACTCTTTTCCTTCAGAACGCATACGGCCTGCTTCTTTTGCGGCCTGTTCACTTCCATATTTATCAAAGTCTTCATAAGCGATCGTTTCTGCTCGAATGAATCCTCGTTCAAAATCACTATGGATAACTCCTGCTGCTTGAGGAGCTTTCATCCCTTTTTTAAAGGTCCATGCGCGAACTTCTTGAACACCGGCAGTAAAATACGTACCTAACCCTAAAAGATTATACGCTGAACGGATCAATTGATCTAAACCAGATTCTTGAATGCCTAACTCTTCTAAAAATAATTCTTTTTCTTCATCTTCAAGTTCGGCGATTTCTTCTTCGATCCTCGCACAAATCACATTTACTTCTGCTTTTTCTTCAGCTGCAAATTTTCGCACTTGATTGACTAAATCATCGTTTTCAGTATCCGCTACTTGATCTTCAGAAACATTTGCTACATATAAAACTGGTTTTGCCGTCAATAAAAATAAACTTTTAACGATTTTTTCCTCATCTTCAGTAAATTCGATTGAACGAGCTGATTTTCCTTCTTCTAAAACCGGTTTAATTTTATCCAACACGGCTAATTCAGCAACTGCTTCTTTATCTTTTGTACGCGCAACTTTTGATACACGAGCATAGCGTTTTTCAACAGACTCTAAATCAGCTAGTACTAATTCTAAATTAATTGTTTCAATATCTGAAATCGGATCGACTTTGCCTTCAACGTGGATGATATTATCGTCTTCAAAACAACGAACAACGTGGCAAATAGCATCTACTTGACGAATATTAGCCAAGAACTTATTCCCAAGCCCTTCACCTTTACTTGCCCCTTTTACGATTCCGGCAATATCGGTAAATTCAAAAGTAGTTGGAACAGTTCTCTTTGGTAAGACCAATTCTTCTAAGCGTTTTAAACGGTGATCAGGGACCTCTACAACTCCTACATTAGGATCAATTGTTGCAAAAGGATAATTAGCTGCTTCTGCTCCTGCTTTTGTAATTGCGTTAAATAAAGTTGATTTACCTACATTTGGTAAACCTACGATTCCTGCTGTTAATGCCATATCTAAATTCACTCTTCCTTTTTTAATAATTTTTGTTTTTAGTTTTCTACTGCTTTTTCTAAAACTTTTTTCATTTTCTTTTCAAAATCTCTTCTTGGCATCATGACCATATGGCCGCATTGCGTACATTTGATTCGGATATCCATACCCATTCTAATGATTTGCCAACGGTTTGCCCCACAAGGATGAGGTTTTTTCATTTCAACAATATCATTTAAATCGTAATTTTTTTCCATCATTAGTCTCCCTATAAGCGTTTATTCATCATCAAATTGAATATTTAGAATATCTAAAATGCGTGTTAAGTCATCTGTCGAAAGATACTCGATCTCAATTTTCCCTTTTTGATTTTTTTCGTTGATAGAAACACTTGTACCAAATTTATCCATTAGCCGTTCTTCACTCTCACGGATGTAATAAGGCTTTTTATCATTTTTGGTTGCTTCTGCTGCTGTCTCTTTAGGTTGGTTCATCTTATTCACTAATTGCTCTAATTGACGAACGGTCAAATGATCTCGGACCACTCGTTTAGCTAATTTTGTGATTTGTTTTTTTTCTTTTAGTCCAAGCAATGTTCTTGCTTGTCCCATTGAAATATCTTCATTTTGCAGCATTTCCTTAACGGCATCGGGCAATCCTAATAAACGCAAATAATTGGCGATATATGGTCGGCTTTTACCTAAACGTATCGCTACTTCTTCTTGCGTTAGTTTTAGCTTTTTCATCATCATTTCATATGCTTCAGCTTCTTCAAGTGAGGTCAGATCTTCTCTTTGCAAATTTTCTAAAACAGCAACTTCCATCATCTTTTCTTCATCAAATTCACGGATGATAGCTGGTATTGTTTCTTTGCCTGCTAATTTAGAAGCTCTAAATCGACGTTCTCCAGCTATGATCTCATAGCCTTTGATCTTTGACTCGCGAAGAATGATAGGTTGAAAGACACCCGATAATTTGATTGATTCTGCTAGTTCATTTAAGGCTGCTTCATCGAATGTTTTCCTTGGTTGATAAGGATTGGGTCTGATATCCGTTAACGGAATCTGTTGAACTTGTTCATTCGTTGCATTGATATTTGACAGTTCAGCATAGTCTCCAAAAAGAGCATCTATCCCTCTTCCTAACCCTTTACTATTTTTGTTAACCATTTGCTAGCACTTCCTTTGCTAATTCAAGATAGACTTCTGCTCCTCTAGAACGCGCATCATAATCAATTATCGACAGCCCATGACTTGGGGCTTCAGATAAACGGATATTCCGTGGAATGATCGTTTTATAAACTCTTTCGCGGAAGTATTTTTTCACTTCATCGACGACTTCATAGCCTAAATTTGTACGTGCATCTAACATGGTCAATAAAACACCCTCGATTTTCAATTCAGGATTAAAATGTTTTTGGACCAGTCGGACCGTATTTAGCAATTGACTTAATCCTTCTAAAGCATAATATTCGCATTGAACAGGAATTAAAATAGAATCACTTGCTGTAAAGGCATTAATCGTCAAATGACCTAATGATGGTGGGCAGTCAATTAGGATGTAATCATAGTCATCTTTCACTTTTTCCAGTGCTTGTTTTAATCTAGATTCCCTAGCCATTTGTGAAGTTAACTCAATTTCTGCACCTGCTAATTGAATCGTGGCCGGCACGACCCACAAGTTTTCTCTCGAAGAAGGCAAAACAACCTCTTTAACGGGTGTTTCGTTTACTAAAATATCATAAATATCTTTTTCAACATCTGACTTTCTTACGCCCAAACCACTTGTTGCATTTCCTTGTGCATCAATGTCAACTAATAAAATTTTCTTTCCAAAATAAGCTAAGCAAGCACCTAAGTTGACTGTTGTCGTTGTTTTCCCGACTCCGCCTTTTTGATTTGCAACTGATATAATTCGTGCCATCCTTTTTCCTCCATCTGTGTTTAATATCCTCTAGTAACTGTTTACCACCGATTTAACCACATCACACAAAAATAGGAGAAAAATTATAATATGCGTATTTTTCTCCTACGCATTTGTTCAAAATGAATGTCTTCATTTATCGCTCTTTATTTATTTATTTTTCTTGATCTCAATCGTAATACGGTAAACGTCTTCCAAGTCTTCCTCTTTTGCTTGCAAGGTAATACCCGTTTCTTTAATCAAATCAACTGATTTATGGATCGTATTTACTGCTAACCGAAAATCTTTGGAAATTCTCTTTATGCGGTTCTTTGGCTGATTTGAATTCTTCTCTCTTTCAGCTTGCTTTAACTTGACTACCTGTTCTGTCTCTTTAACAGTTAATTTCTTTTCAAGAATCACCTTTAATAATTCATTTTGTTCTTCAAAAGATAATGCTAATAGACTACGGCCATGTCTTTCTGTCACTTTTTTATTCAATAATGCTTGCTTTATAGGTTCTGCTAATTTTAATAACCGCAGTTTATTTGCAATGAAAGATTGGCTTTTACCGATGCGTTGCGCTAATGCTTCTTGCGTCATCTCATTTAAAACCATCAAACCTTTATAGGCTTCAGCTTCTTCAATAGCCGTCAATTCTTCCCTTTGCAAGTTTTCAATTAATGCAACAGAAGCCGTCTCGTTATCTGACATCTCTTGAACGATGGCTGGTACTTCTTGCCATCCCAAAAGCTGCATAGCACGAAAGCGACGTTCCCCAGCAATAATTTCATATTTATCTGCTTCATATCTTCTAAGGATGATGGGCTGGATCAATCCGTGAATATGGATTGTACGAGCTAGCTCATCTAATTTTTCTGCGTTAAATACTTTTCTTGGCTGAAAACGATTTGGAACAATCTGTTGGACAGCAATTTGTTGGACCTGTTTTGGGTTTTTTAATTCCTCTGATTGAAGATCCTCTTCATTTTCGATTTTCTTTTTAGATTTTCCTGAACCAAATAAATTAGACAACGCCATTCTTTTTCTCTCCCTCAGTCACTTCTGTTCTCTGATCCTATTATATCAAAAAACGTTCTTATTGAGTAGTTGAATCCGAATAGGAATAGTCTGATAAGTAGTGGCCTTCACTACAATGGATTCTTATTTGGTGTTCCTGGTTTTCTTGGGAATTTCTTTGGTGTTTCTTTCTTTTTATCAATTAAAACAACATGTCGTTCTCCTGCTTCATGTGGAAGTTCAAAAACAAACTCTTCACGAAACTTTCCACCTAGTGTAGCAATGGCTTTTTGCCCTTCAGCCATCTCTTCTTTTGTATTACTGGCTTTTAAAGCGATAAAGAGTCCTTCTTTTTTAACTAACGGCAAACATAATTCCGCTAAAACACTCATACGAGCAACAGCTCTAGCTGTTACAAAATCAAATGATTCACGAAATTGTTTATTTTGACCAAATGTTTCGGCACGGTCATGGTAGAAATGAACACCGTCTAATTCTAACGTTTTTGCTAATAATGTTAGAAATTGAATTCTTTTATTCAATGAATCTACTATTGTTACTTCTAATTGTGGAAAAATAATTTTTAGGGGGATGCTTGGAAACCCGGCACCTGCACCTACATCACATAAGCTTTGGACCCCTTTGTTAAAATCCACATATAAACCAGCAGTAATAGAATCATAAAAATGTTTTAAGTATACTTCTTCTGTTTGAGTGATTGCGGTTAAATTAATTTTTTCATTCCATTCTTGTAGCAGTTTAAGGTATTGATCAAATTGTTCCATTTGTTTCTCAGTAACCATTATTCCCTTGCCTTCAAGGGCCTTTTTAAACTCTTCTGGGTTCATTAACACAACTCCTTTTACTAACGTGAAACACTTTTTTGTTTCACAAATCCGTCTTTTTCAACTGTATAACAAATCAACTAGAAGTGCAATACTTTAAAGCGTTTTTCACACTATCTAAACTAGTTAAATTAAAAAAAAAATAAAAAATAAGCTTATAAAAGTTGAGGTTGGTCAACGTTCATAAACTTATTCGTGATGGTCTCTACTGGGCTCGAACCAGCGACCCCTACCTTGTCGAGGTAGTGCTCTCCCAACTGAGCTAAGAAACCTTTTCTAATTGATTCTATCTGCTTTTTAGTATAATCTACTTGCGCTATTAAAGTAAAGTACTTTTTGCTGTTTTAAAAATTATCCTGTATCCTTACCGCTAAAAGGAGTAGTATGGAGAATAGAAGCTTAAAATATTTTTAAAAAAAGGAAGATTGAGTTATGAGCAGTTTATTGACTAAACTTAATGATCGACAAATCCGATACATCACTAAAGGAGTTTTAGTAGGGGCGTTAGCTGGAGTAGTTGTTAGTTTATTTCGTTTAGGTGTAGAAATTATTCTAGAAAATATTATTCATCTGTACAAATTTTTTCATTCAGAACCTTTGTGGTTGATCCCGTGGGTCTTTGTTTCTATTGGTGTTGCTATTATTATTGGTTTATTTATAAAAAGCGAACCAAACATTAAAGGAAGCGGTATTCCGCAAGTAGAAGGTCAAGTTCAAGGCGTCGTCCATACTTCTTGGTGGTCTATTCTATGGAAAAAGTTCGTTAGTGGGCTATTAGCTATTGGATTTGGACTTTTTCTTGGAAGAGAAGGTCCTTCTATTCAACTAGGAGCTTCAATTGGATCAGGTGTCAGCAAATTAACCAAAGGCGATGATATAGAAGAAAATGTTTTATTGTCGAGTGGAGCTGGTGCTGGTTTAGCAGCTGCTTTTAATGCACCCATAGCAGGTTTGCTGTTTGTTTTGGAAGAAGTCCATCACAATTTCTCTCCCTTAGTTGCTATAACGACATTTGCTTCAGCTATTACAGCCAATTTCGTTTCTTTGACCATTTTTGGTTTAACTCCGGTATTGGATATCGGAGCCATAACATCTCTTCCGATACAGTATTATATCTACTTGCCATTATTAGGGATTTTTTTAGGGATAGGGGGCTGGTTTTACAATAAAGTTTTATTGGATGTCCTTCCTAAATTTTATCAATTGTTTTCCTTTATACCGGTGCACTTTAATTCAGTCATTCCTCTTCTATTAGTAATCCCGATTGGTTACTACCTACCAGAAATAATTGGTGGTGGAAGTGGGATCGTCGTGCAGTTTACTGAGTGGAATTTATCGCTAGCTGTTTTAGTTGGATTATTTATTTTTCGCTTTATTTTTTCTATGGTATCTTATGGCGCCAGTGTTCCAGGAGGTATTTTCTTACCTATTCTATCTTTAGGAGCCTTACTTGGTGCTCTATTTGCCCAGTTCATGATCACTTATTTCCAAATGGATGCTCAGTATTTGACCCATTTTATTTTGTTTGCTATGGCTGGTTATTTTACTGCTATCGGGAAAGCACCCTTAACCGCTATTTTATTAGTTACTGAAATGGTTGGCGGTTTGAATCAATTAATGCCCTTAGCTGTTGTTTCTTTGACAGCCTATATAACAGCAGACTTCTTAGATGTTAAACCGATCTACGAAAGTTTATTGGAAAGGCTGCTTCCTGCTGATAACAATGTTATTATTAGCAAGCCTCACTCATTTGTGCATGCCGTTGAACCTAATAGCCTTTTATCTGGAAAGTCGATAAAAGAAATAGACTGGCCTGAAGAAGTCATCATCTCTTCCATGCGTAGAGGAAATGAACATATCGTCCCTCATGGACAAACTTTTATTCATGTTGGAGATCATTTGATCGTTACTTGTGACTTAAAGAAAGCTAGTGCCGTTCGAAAATTATTAAAAGAACACCAAATCTAATGATATATAAGTGAAAAAGGCCGTTTGAGGCTAGGATATAACTAACTGAGTATAAGAGAAAGAGTCTGTTTAATCAGGAAACTGATAAACAGACTCTTTTTTTCTATATATATTAATTGCCTAAAAAATGGTGTTGGTGTTTTAAAAGAAATTTCTGCTGGAATAACAGGTTTGCTTGTGGAGAGCCATGGAAGCGCCTGAAGCTGAAAAGAAAGTCTTCCGGCTTTCAAGCTTCAAACACAACGTAATCGCTGAAGCGCCAACGCTGTGTAATTCACATTGAATTCTTTACATGGCTACAAGCAACCCCTATTCCGACAGAAATTCCAGGTAAGTGATCAAACTAATTTTACGTATATTTTTTAATAAAAAGAGGTAAAGGTATTATAGTCAATTGCATCTCATTTTCTACCGATGATGCACCTTTTAGAAGTATCTCTTTTAGAAGTATCTTTAGAATCAAAAGTTGGATAGGCAAAGAGGCTAGGACTTATGTCCTAGCCTCTTACATCCCTTTTTTTATAGTTGTTATTCTAATACGGAAACTTTTGCAATTTTTCCTTGTTCTACATAAACCATTAAAATTGAAATGTCCGCTGGGTTCACACCACTAATACGGCTAGCTTGAGCAATAGTTTCAGGTTGGATTTTAATCAACTTTTCTTTCGCTTCAGTAGCTATCCCGTTAATAGAAGCATAATCGATATTTTCTGGTATACGTTTATTTTCCATTCGTTTTAACTTATCTACTTTTTGAGAAGCTTTAGCGATGTATCCTTCATATTTAACTTGAATTTCTACCTGTTCTTCGACAGTTGCCGGAAGTTCATAATCACGTGGGACAAAGGCTAAAAGATCTTGATAAGCAACTTCTGGTCGGCGCAAAAAGTCTTTTGCCAAAATTCCATCTTTTAACGGTGCTTGATTTTTTCCAGCTAAATAAGCTTGGATTTCTTCAGTTGGTTTCAAACGGATAGAACCTAAACGTTCTAGTTCTCCTTCAACTTGAGCTTTTTTGATTAAAAACGTGTCATAACGTTCTTTTGAAATCAAGCCTATTTCATGACCTATTTTAGTCAGTCTAAAATCAGCATTATCATGACGTAACAGTAGGCGGTATTCTGCACGAGACGTTAACAAACGGTAAGGTTCATTTGTTCCTTTAGTCACTAAATCATCGATCATCACTCCGATATAGCCTTCACTACGCTTCATAACAAACGGTTTTTTCCCTTGGACTTTAAGTGCTGCATTGATACCAGCCATGATTCCTTGACCTGCTGCCTCTTCATAGCCAGAAGTTCCGTTCATTTGGCCAGCAGTGAATAGATTTTCAACTACTTTTGTTTCTAAAGAAGGGCGCAATTGATGAGGTGTGACCACATCATATTCAATTGCATAACCGGTACGCATCATTTCTGCATTTTCCAACCCTTCGATTGAGTGTATAATATCTTGTTGAACATCTTCTGGAAGAGATGTTGATAATCCTTGGACGTATACTTCTTCTGTATTGCGTCCTTCTGGTTCCAAAAATAATTGATGTCTTGGTTTATCGCTAAAACGAACAACTTTATCTTCAATTGATGGGCAGTAACGTGCACCTACCCCTTCAACGATTCCTGTAAACATCGGTGCACGGTGTAAGTTTTCTTGGATTTTTTGGTGAGTTTCTTCATTCGTATATGTTAACCAACAAGATAATTGATCTTTTAAGTAAACACTATTTGGCGTTTCATAACTAAAATGATTCGCTTTTTCATCACCAGGTTGTTCTTCTGTTAAGCTATAATCGATTGTTGATGATTTAACTCTAGGAGGCGTTCCGGTTTTAAAACGTTTCAATTCAAATCCATTTTCCAGTAAACTTTCTGATAGTTTAATAGACGGTTGCGAATTGTTTGGACCTGAAGAATACTTTAGTTCTCCAATAATGATTTGACCACGAGAAGATGTTCCCGCTGTTAAAATAACTGCCTTAGAACGATAGATAGCGCCAGTATTTGTGATGATTCCTTTGCATATACCGTCTTCAATAATTAATTCGTCAGCAATACCTTGTCTTAAAACAAGATTTTTAGTTTCTTCAATTGTTTTTTTCATTTCATTTGCATACATAAATTTATCTGCTTGTGCGCGTAAAGCTCGAACAGCCGGTCCTTTACCGGTGTTCAACATTCTCATTTGTATATACGTTTTGTCAATATTGCGGCCCATTTCACCACCAAGAGCATCAATTTCTCTGACCACGACTCCTTTAGCGGGTCCTCCAATTGATGGGTTACACGGCATGAAAGCGACCATATCTAGATTGATGGTAATCAAAAGTGTTTTGCTTCCCATTCTTGCTGCTGCTAATGCGGCTTCTGAACCAGCATGCCCTGCACCAACAACGATTACGTCAAAATTTCCAGCTTCGTAATGATTCATTTAAACAATCCCTTCTTTTCTGTATTTCAGTTTTTTATAAAAATCAAATTTTCTCATATCTTATTGATTGAGCTGCGTTCGACAGGCTCTCGGAAAAAACGTAATCTCTTCGAGGATGGTGCATCCTCTGTGATATTTCTTGTTTTTCTGTCAAGCCTAAGCGTCGAACTCCGCATCCTATTGGTTGAGCTGCGTGTCTCATCCTCTCGAGAAAAAGATAAAACTTCTTCGTGGGCGTAAAAGCCCTCTACGAATTTTTCCTGTTTTCTTGTCGAGCATAAACGAGACACTCCGCATCCTATTTTCCTAAGCAGAATTGGCTGAATAGTTGGGTCAGTAGTTCGTCTTGGACGCTGTCTCCGGTGATTTCGCCTAATAGATCCCAGCAACGTGTCATGTCGATTTGAACGAGATCAACTGGCATGCCCGCTTCTACTCCGCTGATAACTTCGTCTAATGCAGCTTCTGCATCATTTAACAATGCGATATGACGTACATTAGATACATAAGTTGCATCTCTTTCGCCTGTTTGACCAGTGAAAAAAAGATCTGCTATTTTCTTTTCTAAAATATCTATACCTGATTGGGATAAAATAGAGGTCTTCACGATACTTTCTGGCTCTACTACTGTTTCTAGTTCAGTTAAATCTAATTTATTTGGCAAATCCATCTTATTTAAGATCACAATGCGACGGTGTTGATTTGTTGCTTCAATTAAAGCTTTATCTTCTATTGTTAAAGGTTCGCTTTGATTAAATACTAACAAAACTAAATCTGCATCACTTAAAGCTTGGCGACTTCTTTCTACGCCAATACGTTCAATAATGTCTTCTGTTTCGCGAATTCCAGCTGTATCGATCAGTTTCAATGGTACACCTCGAACGCTGATGTATTCTTCAATAACATCTCGTGTGGTACCAGCAATATCTGTAACGATAGCTTTTTCTTCATCTAGCAGATAATTCAATAAGCTTGATTTCCCAACATTTGGTCGTCCGATGATTGCTGTTGCTAGACCTTCTCTTAAAATCTTCCCTTGACTGGCAGTTGCAAGCATTTGTTGGATCGAAGCTTTAACTAGTTTAGCTTTTTCAATTAATAATTTTGAAGTCATTTCTTCAACATCATCGTATTCAGGGTAATCGATATTTACTTCTACTTGAGCTAATGTATCCAGTATATCCATACGCAAATTGCGGATCAAATGAGACAAGTTTCCATCCAGTTGTTTTAATGCAACATGCATGGCTCTATCTGTTTTAGCGCGGATCAGATCCATTACTGCTTCTGCTTGAGACAAATCAATTCGCCCATTCAAAAAGGCCCGTTTTGTGAATTCACCGGGTTCAGCTAAGCGAGCTCCATTTTGCAAAACACATTGCAAGACTTGATTGACCGAAGTAATACCGCCATGACAATTGATTTCAACGACATCTTCCCTAGTAAACGTTTTGGGTTCACGCATAACGGATACCATTACTTCATCAATTGTTTCGTTTGTTTTAGGGTTCTCGATGTGACCATAGTGGATAGTATGACTCTTCTGTTCAGCTAGTGATTTTGAACCAGATCTATATACGCGATCTGCAATTTCAATAGCTAGCTCCCCGCTCAATCTTACTATTCCTATTGCTCCTTCACCTGGAGGCGTCGAAATCGCTGCAATGGTTTCAAATTCTAATGTCAAGCTCTCTCACTCCTTCTATTTTTTTGCACGAAAAAAGTGCCCACTCCACCCCTTTGTTTTTTACAAAAGGAATGGAAAGCACTTTGACTACTTTTATCATTCAGATAAGTTTATTTGATTTTTAGTGGTTTTTTTAATCGTTTTGTTGTTCCGTTAAGACTATACAAGTTCTCTAACTATTTGTCAATAACTTCAGCTGATTTTTATTTATAATGCATCTCGGCCGTTTTGACTTACCCTTCGTTCGATCTGACCCTAATGTTTACTTCTTCGTATTCCGTTTCTTTGTAACTATCTAAGAGCCCTTTTTCTTGAATCGCTGCTTTTGAAACAACTTTTTGAATCACTCTACTATTGATTGTTTTTTCAAAAGGGAACACATCCAATACGATCGTATGTTCATCACTCCAACTTGGCCTCATAGTTGTTGCTTTCAATCCAAGTTCAGCAGTTAAGGTAAGTCCTTTTTTAAAGAATGGATGAATGGTTTCTTCTGTAGCACCCGGTTCGTTTATACAAGCGAATACAGACAAAGTATCTCCTAACGCCAACAAGGCATAGTGAAAATCAAATAGTTGTTGATCAAATTCACCTAAATCAGCAATGATCCGTTTCTTTCTCTCTTCTTCTCGTTCAAGAAAAACCTGCGATTCTTTTAAGGTATCTTTTAAAAAGAACTGACTGTAATGTCTGCTGCAAAGTAACGCGGCATAAGGATCAACCTTTTCAACTTCATCAATACCGTAAGTATAAAAAATTGTTTTTGGCGCTTTCGGGAAATCGAAAAGCGAATAAGGAGCTTGTTTTTTATCATTCCAAAAAGGACTTTTATCAAGATTTCCCCATCCATAGTCATGCATAAGGATAGCATAATCGACCGATTTTCTTAACCGTTCCCCTTTAAATAAGCTTGTTTCCCATTGAGCCATAACGTCTCTAGCGAATTGAGCATGGTTCTTTTGTTCAATCATTACAAAATCAGCTTCACGTTCTCTAATAATCATAACTATGCACCCTTTCAACTTGTTCCTAATTAATGACCGTTCCACTTTTTAGTATACCACTAATTTTAGGCTGTATAATTTTTGGTGTTGATAGACTTAATCTAATTGCATTACTTACCCAAAATTAATGGAGGAATAGGGGTCAGTACCTCCTATGGCTCTAAACAAGCAAACCCGTATACTTCAGAAGAAATTTCTTTTAAAACACCAGCAATTTTTATTGAACAATCGATAAGAGACTATAATTTTTGATGGTGATAAATAAGTTGGGTCACTCACTTGAAATTTCAGGCGGAATAGGAGTTGCTTGTAGCCATGTAGAGAATTCAATGTGAATTATAGAGCTTTAACGCTTTAGCGATTAAGCTCTATTTGAGGCTTGAAAGCCTGAAGACTTCCTTTTAGGCTTCAGGTGTTTCCCTGGCTCTCCACAAGCAAACCCGTTATTCCAGAAGAAATTTCTTTTAAAACACCAACTCCATTTGTTAAACGATCCAACTTCATTTATAAATGACTTCAAACTCTTCGCATACTATCAGAATATTGTCATGAAAGACTAAACTATTTTTTTTATAAGAATTTTCAAAAAAAGTTTTGTGGACTTCTCGCCAGTAATGCAATGACCGATCGCCCTCACCTTCTTTAAAAGCGTGTTCTTTAGATACCTCTAAAAAAGGAATGACAGACACTTTAATCGTCTTTGTGATGCAAACTGCTTTCTCACTAGCATCAAGTATCATGTTTAGTTCTCCTGCTTCAGGTAACGCTTCATTCTCGAGCGCATATTCTTCATAGGAAGAAGCTGTGGCTGTTTTTATTTGTTCAAAAGTTAATCGCGCTAACTCATCTGGTTCGACTCCATAACTCCAAGCTTGGTATGTTTTATCCTGATACTCTGGATATGCTGAAATAAATTCCTGCCACATTTGCTTTGATTTCATAACCTACACTCCTTACTTATAAATTAAATTTAATAGCTAACAAAATTAATTGATGCAATGGATAGTAAAGGTAACCAATAATTTTAGGTATTTTTTTAGTCGCTTTATAGGTGTCTATTAATAGTAGAAAAATAGCAAAACAAGCAAAAATTTGGACAGATGGCCAGACAAGAATATGTACTGCCAAAAAGAGAATTACTCCAAGCAGCTTATGAATGAACACCATACAATAAATAGCCCAACCCAATAAAAAACCATATATTCCATATTCACAAAAATAACTTAGTACTAATGCTAGAATAATAAATCGCTTATCTTTGATAGAGAGTGCTACCAGAGCTAATGTAAACAAGATATTAAACACGGTTCCAGAATAAAGACTGATAGGGATCGTTAAAATGCCTACGCCGATCAATTGAAAAAAGTATTTTTTAAAATTACTGGTGTTTCTGGTCCCTTGAACTGTTGTATATAAAAAACACGGAAACGCTATTCTTCCTATGATACGAAGCCATATGAGTTCAGGAAACAAGTAATAGCCGATGTGATCGATCGTCATTGTAATAATTCCGATCCATTTGATGGCATTGATTTTATCGTAACTCTCTTTTGTCATTTCGACCCTCCAATTACTGTAAACACGCTATTTTAAGCATTTTACCATTTTAAATATAGAACCTAAAGGAGAATTTTTTTTGGTTTTCAACATATGATTTGCTTAGTTAGATTACAAATTAAGTCATATTTTACATAGAAACTTACTTTTTGTATTCATTTAGTAAAGAAACTATTCAATTAATACAGAACCAATAAGAAACCATGACGAATGGCTAAAAGGACTTTTCTTTTTTTTTTACCGTGGTAGGATAGCATTTGTTGAAGGAGAAAGACCTTCATTTACATTGAGCTTATAGCTCAAAATAAACAATGTCGCTCAGAATCCACAGTCAACTTCTCTTACCTTGTAACTCGTAGGCGAAACACTATTCTTGGCAAAATAAAAGGAGATCAAAAAAATGAAAAACTTTAAATCGAAATTTTTTATCGCAAGTGCAACTTTAGCTTTAACAGGTATCATGGCTGTTTCAAATCCAACAGAAGCATCAGCTGCTGAATATACTTCTAGCACTTGGGAAGCTCGTACTGTAGCCGAAATCAAACAAGACCTTAAAAGTACTGAAGATGGCAGCACAGAATACACTATCCAATGGGGCGACACATTATCATCAGTAGCTTTAGCAACTGATTTATCTATCGGTACTTTGGTTGATGTAAATGATATTAATAATGCCAATACTATTTATAGCGGCAATACTATTTCTTTATCTGCTGACCACTCAACTGTTACTATTGAAACAGCTGAAGATACTAAAAGTTACAACGTTAGTGAACCTACAGAAGTTGTAGAAGTTGAACCTGTTGTCGAAAAAGCACCCGTTGTTGAAGAAGCACCTGCTGAAGAACCTGTAGTGGTTGAAGAAGCCGTTACTGAACCTACAGCAACAGAAACACAAACACCACAAGCTGAAACAGCATCTGCACGCTCTGGTCAAACCGTTACTGTTGAAGCAACAGCTTATTCAACGAATCAACCAGAATTAAGCGATACTACTGCAACTGGGATCAATTTGAATGAAAATCCAAACGTTATCGCTGTTGACCCAAGCGTTATTCCTCTAGGATCAACTGTTTATGTTCCAGGATATGGTACATTTATTGCTGGAGACACTGGTAGTGCTATTAATGGCAATCGTATCGATGTTCACATCACTGATTTAACCCAAGCTACTAATTTTGGTAGACAAACAATGGACGTTCAAATTTTAAACTAATAAGCTTAAAAATAAACCTAACTTATTCACTTCCCCCGATTTCGAATAGTTAATAAAAAAATCCACCTAAAAGATAACATTCTTTTAGGTGGATTTTTTATTGCCCTTTTATGGCTGTAGGTCAAATGGTGTGGACGCTTCAAGATAAAATTTCTTCTGGAATTGTACGGGTTTGCTTGTGTAGCCATGGTACCGCCTGTAAGCCTGTAGTCTTATAGACTTTCAAGCTTCAAACAAACCGTAATCGCGCTAAAGCGCTAACGTTGTGTAATTCTCATTGAATCCTTTACATGGCTACAAGCAACCCTATTCCTCCAGCAATTTTGGGTGAGTCTTTTAATTAATTTATTCATCTACACCAAAAATTATATAGCCCCTTTTATGACTTGAATTGGGATGTGAGAAGAACTTTCAAAATCAAATAATCCTAAATCCGTTAATTTTAATTTTGGAATGACTGGGAGTGTTAAAAAGGATAAGGTCAAAAACGGATTAAAGTTCACGGTCTCTCCAATCATTATGGCAGCCTTATTTAATTCTTTCAACGTTTGATCGACTTCCAGATACCCCGATTCTGTCATCAACCCTGCTACAGGCAATGATAGCGAAGCTAAGACTTGCTCCCCTGCTACAACCGCTAAACCTCCATTAGTTTTGATCACTTGTTCAACTGCTTTTAATATCTCCTGATCAGAAGTGCCTACTGCTACTATATTATGTGAATCATGAGCTACGGTCGTAGCAATTGCACCTTTTTTCAAACGAAAGCCTTTTACGATTCCTAATCCAATATGATCCGTTCCTTTATGCCGCTCGATAACGGCGATTTTCAACTGATCTTTTTTAGTTGAAGGTATAAAAAGCCCTTTTTCAACGGTTACGTTTTCCTTTAAATGATCTGTGACCAGACTATTTGGGATAATTCCGATGACGTTGCATGTAGGATCTGTCAAAGGGATTGCTAGTGCTTCTGTTGTCAGTTTTTGCGCATTGATTTTTGCTAATTCAGCGCCGTTGAGTTTTTTCTCCGAGCTCGATTCAAATAATGAACTATTTAATTTTCCATTATCTGAAATACAAACGCCTTTTTTATATACTTGATCAATCGCGATTGTTTCTAAATCATCTAAAATTAAAAAATCGGCTTGATAGCCTGAAGCAATTGCGCCTAAATGAGTAAGATTAAAACATTCCGCTGTATTTAAAGTCCCCATTTGGATAGCTGTTATAGGATCTAACCCTTTTTGAATGGCTAATCGTACAATATGATCAATGCTGCCTTCTTCTAATAAGTCGTCGATCAATTTATCGTCTGTCACAAATAAACACCTTCTAGCATTTTTTACCGTCACTGCAGGTAATAAGGCTGTTAGATCTTTAGCTACAGTACCCTCTCTAATCATTAAATACATTCCCAAGTCTAAGCGGTCTTTTGCTTCTTGAGCATTGATACTTTCATGATCGGTTCGAATTCCGGCTGCTAAATAAATATTCAATTCTTCTCTGGTCAGACCGGCAGCATGCCCATCAATAAAGCCGTCTATTTCTTGAACCATTGCAAGCTTATCTATCATAATACTGTCGCCTTTTTTTACAGATGCAAAATCCATTACTTCCGCTAAACCTAATACTTCTGGTTCGGATAAGAACGGTTCAAGTTGTTTAGCATTTAATAGTGCTCCATTATTCTCAAACTTTGTCGCTGGGACACAAGATGATAACATAACATAGATATCTATTGGTAAGTTTTTGGATTCTTCAATCATAAATTGAATACCATCCGCTCCAGCTACGTTCGCAATTTCATGTGGGTCGGTGATCACGCTTGTCACGCCATGCTGCATTACAACTTTCGAAAATTCTTTAGGTGTCAGCAAAGAGCTTTCAATATGCACATGTCCATCAATAAAACCTGGGACAATGATTTTATTTCGAGCATCAATTATTTTAACTCCATCGTACGAACCGATCCCAACGATCGTGCCTTCTGTAATGGCGATATCGCCACTCATGAGTTCTCCTGTAAATACGTTTACGATCGTTCCATTTTTAACGACTAAATCTGCTGGTATTTTTTTAGCTGCTACTTTTATTTTCTTTTCTAATGCTGAAGTTTTTATATCTCCCAATTTAAATACCTCCTCATATTTTATGAAATTTTCGTTTTTATATGCTTACAATACTACACTAGCTAATTTTAAAAACAACTTTTATTTGCAAGTTTTTCCTACTGGATTATGCTAAAATGTAAGTTAAGGATCGGAATGTGAGGAATATATATGAGTAAGTTCAATAAAATTTTTTTAGATCTTGAAGCAGCTATTTTAAATCAAAGTTTTATTTCCGGTGATCTCTTGCCTAGCGAAAATGAACTGGTAAAAACATATAATGTTTCCCGTGAAACAATTCGAAAAGCGCTGAATTTGCTTTTAGAAAAAGGGTACATTCAAAAGATACAAGGGAAAGGCTCCGTTGTTTTAGATGTTAAACGCTTTGATTTCCCTGTCTCTGGCTTAACCAGCTACAAAGAACTTCAAGATGCGCAACACATGAATAGTCAAACTATCGTCGTCCACAATGGCTTACAGCCAATTTCTGAAGACTTAGCTAATCATTTAAAGCTTCCTTTGGATACTCCTATTTTATATCTTGAACGCTTAAGAAAAGTAAATGGCGAAGTAGTCATTATAGATAAAGATTACCTGCTCACTTCTATCGTTCCAACTATTCCAACTGATGCAGCTGAGGATTCATTGTATCATTACATTGAACATACTCTCGGATTAACGATCAGTTACGCTCAAAAAGAGATAACGGTAGATCCTATCACAGAAGAAGATAAACGCTTGATGGACTTAGAAGACGATACACATGTTGTGGTTGTAAGAAGTGATGTCTATTTAGAAGACACGACTCTGTTTCAGCATACAGAATCTCGTCACCGCTTGGATCGTTTTCGTTTTGTCGACTTTGCCAGACGTAGGAATTCGCTCTAAAAAAAGCTCGGCAATGGAGCAAGTCATTCCCTTACTAGAAAAACAACCCTTATATCCAGGATCACGAACAAAAAAAACGCTCAGGTTCTATAGAGGCTGCTGAAAAAGTAGTTTTATCTAGCGGAGACTAACTTAATAGTAAACAAGAAAGCGGAAAAATGGGAGTGCCCATTTTTCCGCTTTCTTAGTTTAATCCATTTTAGTCCTCTTTGAGGTTTATT
>NZ_JAGGRF010000002.1:0-165672 GCF_018612935.1 Carnobacterium sp. ISL-102
CCTCCAATCGAATGGTAGTGTGGTAACTTCATTCTATACGAGGACGTCATGGGTTTCTTTTATTTCGTCTTGGGTGTTGCACTTAATATTACAATTCATCTAATAAAAAAAAAACAAACCATTCTAAATTAAAATAGAATGGTTTGTTTTTTTTATAATAATGACGTTAATTCGACATCTGGGTATTTATCGGCAAACCAACGCAATGCAAATTGATTTTCAAATAAGAATAAGGGATTCCCGAAACGATCACGTACCAGTAAATTACGACTTGAAGACATATTTTCGTCCAAATCTTCAGGTTTGATCCAACGGGCAATTTTATTTCCCATAGGGGTCATAATGGTTTCTGATTTGTATTCGTTTAACATACGGTATTGAAATACCTCAAATTGTAATTGTCCAACTGCCCCAATGATATAATCTTCCGTATGGAACGTTTTATACAGTTGAATGGCACCTTCTTGAACTAATTGTTGCACACCTTTATGAAATGATTTCTGTTTCATCACATTTTTAGCATTCACTTTCATAAACATTTCCGGAGTAAATTGAGGAAGTTTTTCATATTCCACATTCAATTTTCCCTCAAAAATGGTATCACCAATTTGGAAATTACCAGTGTCATAAAGCCCTATGATATCTCCTGCAACAGCATGCTGCACAACTTCGCGAGTTTCAGCCATAAATTGAGTTGAATTTGATAATTTTATTCTTTTGTTTGTTCTCGCTAATGTAACATCAATTCCACGGTCAAACGTTCCTGAACATATACGCACAAAAGCGATCCGGTCTCGATGGGCAGGATTCATATTAGCTTGGATTTTAAAAATAAAACCAGAAAATTCATTTGTCGTTGGTTCTATTTTTTCACCACTCGTTGTCGTATGAGCTGTCGGGCTTGGTGCAAAATTGATAAAGGTATTTAAAAAGGTTTCTACTCCAAAATTGGTTAATGCTGATCCAAAGAATACAGGGGTAAGTTTGCCCGAAGCAATCTTCTCTTCTGAAAATTCATTTCCAGCTTCATTCAACAACTCGATGTCATCTAAAGCTTGCGAATATAAACTTGACGCTTTAATAGGATGGTCTCCTTCGATCTCCCCAGCCTCATTCAATTTTATGACCTTCTGTCCATTTAAGCCGTTAATTTCAGGACGATGGATCTCAATTGTTTTATTGTAGTTATCGTAAAGTCCTAATAATCCTTTACCCATACCAATCGGCCAGTTCATCGGATAAGAATCAATTTCTAAAACTTCTTCTAATTCTTCTAATAAATCTAACGGCTCTCTTCCATCGCGGTCTAATTTATTAATGAACGTGAAAATTGGAATGCCACGCATTCGACAAACTTTAAATAGTTTTTTTGTTTGGGGTTCGATACCTTTTGCACTGTCAATGACCATCACTGCGCTATCGACCGCCATTAGTGTACGGTAAGTATCTTCAGAAAAATCTTCATGTCCTGGTGTATCTAAAATATTGATTCTTTTATCCTTATAATCAAATTGCATAACCGAACTGGTAACAGAAATTCCACGTTGTTTTTCAATTTCCATCCAATCTGATTTAGCAAATTTCCCTGTTTTTTTTCCTTTTACCGTGCCTGCTTGACGAATTGCTCCACCAAATAGCAGCAGCTGTTCAGTGATCGTCGTTTTCCCCGCATCCGGATGGGAAATAATTGCAAATGTCTTTCGCGACTCTACTTCCTTTTTTAAATAATCTTCCATAATTTATCCCTCATCTAATAAGTCTTTTATTTACCTTAATTAATCTATAACCGTATCCTTAGTCAAACATGCCTCAAGTATGGCAGCATGTATCGTCACCTGAATTATTATAGCATATTTAGTATTACATTTTATACCCTATTCGCTATTTATTAAATCCGTAATCTCCAACATACCCTTCAATAGACCAGATATTCACTTCAACAGCACTTGCTTTTTGTTCTGCCTCTTCAAGTTCCCCCAAGTAAACTTCATCTCCATTTTCGTATCCTACGCGTGCCAAACCTTCTTCAACCATTACTTCTTGTACTAGTTCTCCATCTGCATAAAGGTAGGCTAGCACTCTTTCATAGTCATCGATTTTCTCATGAGAAGGATCATATTCTATTGATAAGTTTTTCTTTTTCAAATAATTGGCAAGAAATTCTTTCGCTTCTATACCGTATGGCTGAGCAGAACCGGTTTTAGTTTTACTGCTTTCTGGAGTATCAATAAGAAGTAGCCTTAACTTTTTTTCTGCACCATTTTCATTAAAGACGATGGTATCTCCGTCAATGGTTCTTACGAGTTCAATAGCTATTTGTTCTGTTTTTAGAGTAGAAGTTGTTTCCTTATCTTGATCTATGATGTATAGCCCACTAACAGAAAGGACAAGAGCGGCTAGTCCAGATATAATTTTTTTGTTCATTTTCATGACTTGCCTCCTAATTATTTACCTATAAAAAGGGTCTGAGAAAGATATCTCAGACCCTTTACTATTTTATTATGAATCTCTTAGACAATCAAGTTTCAGAAATTTATTTTTTCATATAATGTAATGCATTTACTTGATTTACAGTGTCTATTATTTAGCTAATTGATCTTCTTGATCACAAGCTGCTTGAGCTAAGATGTTCAAGTAGTTCCAAGGACGGTCAAAATAAGGTTGGAAGAAGAAATCAACATAAGCTAAATCTTCAATCGTCATTTTATTTTGAATAGCTAATGAAAGTGTATTAGCAGAAGCTGTTACATCATATTTAGACATGATTTGTCCACCAACGATGCGGTTTGTTCCCACTTCATAAACTAATTTCATCATAACTTCTTCAGTTGTAGGCATAAATTCTGGACGGTAATTGTCTTTAACAAAAACTGAACGAACCTCTAGGCCGAAGTGTGAAGCACTATTGACGTTAACACCTGTTGACCCAATATTGTATCCATATAAGTACAGACCAGAAGTAGATTGTGTTCCTCTGTATTTTATTTTAGGCTCAATAATATTTTTACCTACTAAAGTACCCATACGAACAGCATTTGTTGCTAAAGGAATATATGCAGATCCGTTATTTGGATTGTAATGAACTGCACAACTATCTCCAGCTGCGTATATGTCTTTATCACTTGTTCTCATGTAATCATCCACAAGGATCGCACCGTTTGGCATCATATCAACTTTACCTTTTAATAATTCATTGTTTGGACGGAAGCCGACACATAAGATAACTAAATCTGCTTCATATTCTCCTTCTGGAGTTGTTACAGATTTAACTGAACCATTTTCATCAGCATTAAATGAAGTAACTGCTTGATTCAACGCCACTTTAACGCCATGTTCTTCTATAGCACTCTCTAATACATCCGTAAATTCTGGATCTAAATATTTATTAAGAATACGATCTAATCCATCAATTAAGGTTACTTGCTTGCCTGATTGCTCAAATGCTTCTACTAATTCAATACCAATGTATCCTCCACCAACAATTACGACTTTTTTAGCTGTTTGGTTTTGTTTGATCACTTCTTGAGCTTGATTATAGTTTTTGCATAATAAAACATTTTTTGTTTTAATACCAGGAATCGGCGGTATGATAGGCCAAGAACCTGTTGTGTTAACTAACTTATCATAAGTTTCTTCAAATACTTCTCCAGTAGTCATGTTTTCTACAACTACTTTTTTAGCTTCAGTATCAATACTTGTAACATTATGTTCCATTTTAACACTTGCACCCATTTGAGTTAATTCTTCAGGATTAGAATAGAACAAACCAGCAGCATCTTTTACAACTCCGCCAACGTACATTGCAATTCCACAAGATAAGAACGAAATGTTATCATTTCTTTCAAAAACAGAAACTTCCACAGATGGATTTTCTTTTAAAATTGTTTTAACAGCTGAGGTACCAGCATGAGTACATCCAATAACGATTACTTTCATTTTTTGTATCCTCCTACAAAGCTATTTTTTATGTGTTCGTAACTATAACATCTTTTTTGTGAAAAAATGTTCATACTCTCACTATGAAAATTATATCACAAACCGTATGAATAAAACAACGATTTATTATTTTTTTAAGTTGAAGCATGTTTTTTTCTAATCATAAACATATCTTTTAAATAAACAACAATTGTTTTAACAACAGCATATGTCGGAACCCCTAAAATCATTCCGATGATTCCAGCGATATTTCCTGCAACTAATAATAAGATAATAATGGTCAAAGGATGGATTGATAATGTTTTCCCAATCACATTCGGTGAAATAAAAGCACTATCAATTTGTTGGACCACTAAAACAACTAATACAACCAATAATGCTTGTGTTGGTGAAATAGTTAATGCGATAATGACTGCCGGTGCAGCCCCAATATAAGGACCGATATAAGGGATAATATTGGTGATTCCCGCAATGCTGCCTAATAATAAGCCATAAGGCATTCCTGTAATTAAATAGCCTAAATACGTAAATACTGCTACAAATAGGCAAACTAGCGTTTGTCCGCTTATATAAGAAGCAATTGTCTCATTCATTTGGCCTAACAGTTCAATCATTTGGCCCCGATAATCTTTTGGAAAGAATTTAGCAACTGACGGACGGAAATTTTTACCGTCTTTAAACATATAAAATAGAATAATTGGAACAGTAAATATGACAATTGTTGTATTCGCCAATGCTCCTATCAAAGAACCTACACTTGAAGTTAGTGTCGTAAATATTGTATTTGCAATATTCTCGATCGATAAGTCCATTTGGCTTAGACTTTTTTCCAAATCAAAATTATCAAACATCGGTTTTTGAAGAAGTTCATTAGAATAGTCTTCTAATGCCTTCAAAAATGACGGTATACTCGTGATCAATTGTCCTAATTGTTCAAGTATATTAGGAATAACTGAAATAGCTAGAAATACTAAAGATCCTAGAAATAATAAAAAGACGATTATAATACCATACTTTCGTTTAATTTTAATTTTTTCTAATTGTCCAATCAAAGGATTCAATAAGTAATATAAAAATCCAGCTATAATAATCGGTGTAAATAATGTCGAAAAAAATGTAGTTAAAGGTTGAAAAACGAAATCAATTTTTGTACTCATAAATATCAATGTTGCACTAACCAATAGCCAAACTGTCCAAAACATTAATTTTGATTTTTTTAAATAATCCATAAAATTTGTCCTCTCCGATTAATCTAGCATATTGCTTAATAAATAGTACTCAATCAATTGTTCTGTTGCTGTTATCGATTCTTCATGTGTTCTCTCATAAGCATGACTTGCTTCAATACCTGCACCAATCAGCGCATGACGAACATCTGCCCCAGCTGCCATCGCAGCGGATGCATCACTACCGTAAAATGGATAAATATCTAATTGATATGGAATAGCATTATCTTCACAAATTTGTGTAAGTTTTTTTCTCATTTCGTAATGATAAGGACCGCTGCCATCTTTAACACATATAGAAACAGAATATTCGTCGGTTTGTTGGTCGTCACCCATTGCGCCCATATCAACAGCTAGATACTCTACCACTTTATCAGAGATATTTGAATTTCCACCGTATCCAATTTCTTCATTAGTTGAAATATAAAAATGTGTTGTATAAGGGAGGCTAACTTTTTCATCATTAATTTTTTTTAAAAATTGTAATAATATAGCTACACTAACTTTGTCATCTAAATGACGAGATTTAATAAAACCATTCGCTGTAATTTCAGTTCTAGGATCAAAACTGATAAAGTCTCCTACAGATATGCCCAAGGCTTTTGTCTCGTCTTTTGTGTGAACTTTCTCATCGATACGAACTTCCATATTTTCTTGATTTCTTTCGGCAGTTCCTGCATCTTTGTAAACATGGACACTCGTTTGATGCATCAAGATCGTACCGGATATCTTTCCCTGATCTGTATGTACTGTACAGTATTCGCCTTCAATTGCGTTGTAACGAAAACCGCCAATTAAATCCAGTTTTAGGCGTCCATTGGGTTTAATAGCTCTCACCATTGCACCTAATGTATCCACATGTGCTGTTACGAATCGTTGTTTTTGATGGTTTGTTCCTTTTACAGTAACCATTAAGCTTCCTTTATTTGTTTTTTTAGCTTCATAGCCTAACTTGTTTAAATAGTTTTGGATAAAAGCAATTATTTCATACGTATTCCCAGTTGGAGAAGGAATTGTTGTTAATTTTTCAACAAGTTGGATCGTTCTTTCATTCATCACATTAGCCACCATTCTTTTTAGTTTACATTCTTTAGTATAGTTCATCCACAGCAATAAATAAAGAATCTCAAGATAAAAGCTGCAGTAGATTTATTATTATAGCTTCCTTTAATAAGTTATGTTACGATTTTAATTACATAGAAAGAAGGGATATTATGGAATATATTTGGACAACCGATTTAAACACAAGCTATTATAATGATGCCCTAGAAATTAGAAAAAAGGTCTTCATAGAAGAGCAACACGTTCCGCTAGAATTAGAAATTGATGATTTAGAAGATCAAACGGTCCATGTTATTGGTTACTTAGAAAATAAACCTGTTGCTACAGCAAGACTCTATCAAAAAAATGCGACAACCGTTAAAATTCAACGTGTTGCTGTTTCTATTGATTTTCGAAAAAAGAATTTGGGAAATCAATTGATGCTTGAAATAGAGCGTTATGCGCAAACCAAACGTTTCACAAAATTGATACTTGATGCACAAGACCATGCTCTAAATTTTTATAAAAATTTAGGTTATCAAGTTGAAGGTGAAGGCTTTATGGATGCTGGTATTCCACACCATACGATGATCAAGGATCTTAAATGATTTCATTATGGGATGCGCAAAAAATAGTGCTGTAACCAAACGGAATATTGTTCTGTTTGGTTACAGCACTATTTTTCAACCTTAAATCAAATGAATTTTCTTGATATTTCAATGATTTTCATTTTTTTTATTTAGTAGATCTACTCGTTTTTGTTTCATTTTAGCAAGTCGTTTCTGTGTCTCTTCTTTTAAAGGGACAATGTCAAGAACTCGTTCACCTTCAATGGTCACCTCATAGATTTCACCGATTCGATAATTATGTGGCAAATTTTTTTTTGCCACATGAATGGGTGAACCTTCATCAGGGATAAATCGGGCTTGCTCACCTTCTATTTCTTCAAGCATCATCTTCAACAAGATTATCCCCCTTCTCAGTTTCAATACTGTAAGTTCCATCTTCATGAATAGTTGCTGTTATCGTTCCATTTTCAATCGTTCCATAAATTGAAATAGATTGTTTTCTTAAACGATCTATTGCCTCTTCACCAGGATGTCCATAGCTATTATTTTCGCCTGCTGAAAAAATAGCAAATTTTGGTCGACTAGCTTTTATCCACTCTTCACTAGTACTGGTATCCGATCCATGATGCCCCATTAAAATGTAATCTGCTGTTAGATCTGTTCCAGATTCAACAATAGTCTTTTCGATGCCCTGAGAAGCATCTCCACTGAATAGACCACTTACTTGATTGACAGTAATTTTAGTTATAATCGAATCATCATTTTGATCATTTTTTGATTGCTCATTAGGGTTTAACACTTCAATTTTAAAAGGTCCTACTTGATAGTTTTCACCTGTTTTTGGTTCTGTATAAATGGTATTGCTTTTACCGATAGCGTCTAAAAGTCGCTCATAGATTTGACTTGTAGCATCATTTCCATTCATCCAAACTTCTTTGACATCATAATAGTTTGTAATAAGATCTCCATTACCAATATGATCTGAGTCGTTGTGCGTGAAGATAAGCAAATCAATTTTCCCACCTGTTCCAACGTATTGATCCAATTGTTGAATGATTTTTTTATCTTTATCTTCATATCGCCCGCTATCCATCAAAATCGTCGTACCGTCTTTTGCTTGGATCAGTGTTGCAGATCCTTGATTAGCATCCAAGAAACGAATCGTTGTTTCTTGATTTTCTGTTTGATCCATTTCTTCTTTCGTATTAAAAAGAGTGAACAGTTCTTCTTTAAATAACTCTATTCCTCTATTTAAAGTAAGATCAGACTGTTTATTCTCCCCTAAAAATAATCCTACTGAGAAAACTAACAGAAGGACTAATCCAGCAGAAATAAATTTTGTTCTTTTTTCTTTTTGTTTTTTGGTTATCTTCTTTTTCTTTCTTACTGACACAAATGTTCATCCTTTTCTAGCGCAATTGTAGCTTCCATCTTCATAAATTTATTCACTATTTCGCTAATAATTTTTCTAAACTAAATATTCCATAAACAATGCAGCAATATTAAAGTAAATTAATACACTGGTTAAATCTGTAAGTGTCGTAATAAATGGGCCACTAGCAACTGCAGGGTCAAACCCTATTCTTTCCATTAGAATAGGGATGAAACTTCCGGCAAGATTGGCAATTGTGATTGCTACTAGCATTGCTATACCTATAACTGATCCTAAAACAAAATTTTCTTTCCAAATCCCTACTGCTAAGAATATTGTGGCTCCCGTCACAACACCGGTGATTAGACCGGAAGCTATTTCACTTATAATTAATTTCTTGAAATTTCTTTTATTTTCATCATTATCTGCTAATTTACGAACAGCAACCGCTAATGATTGGGTTCCTGCATTACCTGCAGTTCCTGTTATCAATGATATAAATACAGCTAAAATGCTTGCTTTACTGATCATTTCTTCATAATTGCTGATTAAAGTGGAGGTTCCAATTCCAAGGAATAATAATATGATCAACCAAGGAAGCCTTTTTGAAGCAACAACAAATGGGTTTTCAGATCGTTCTTCCACATCGACCCCAGCTAAACCGGAGTAATCGCTAGCTGCTTCATCACTGATAACATCCATGATATCATCTACAGTAATGATCCCTATCAACCGTTCTTCATCGTCTACTACAGGAATGGCTAGAAAGTCATAATCTTGCATAGTGCGCGCGACGTCTCTTTGATCATCATTGCCGTTTACAGATATTAAACGGTCACCCATAATGTCTGAAATCATTTCATCGTCTTCATGCACGATTAAGTCTCTTAATGATATAACACCAACTAATTTTCTATTTGCATCTACTACATATACATAATAAATCGTTTCAGCTTCTGGTGCTTTCTTTTTTAAAATCGCCATGGCTGACTGAATCGTCTGATTTGCAATAATTGAAATATACTCAGTTGTCATAATTGAACCAGCAGTATCGTCTTCATACTTCAATAATTTTTTAATGCCATCAGCAGCTTTTTTTGGCATTAAACTTAAGTATTTTTTGATCGTATAAGGTTCTAGTTGATTCAGCATATCTGCTGCATTATCTCGGTACATTTCACTCAGCATATTTGCAGCATACTGAGGGTTCATTTCTTCCAAATATTTTTCGACTGATTCTTCTTCTTCTTCAAGTATTTCGAACGTATCTGCCATTTCATTAGGAGATAAAAAGTTATATGCTCTTAAACGTTCATCCTTTGACAAGGATAGATAAACTTGACTTTGTTCATAAACGTGTAATTCTAAAAAACTTTCTCTGAATGAATTGATATCTTCAGCTACTAAATAGCTTTTCAACTGTTCTATTTGCTCTTCAAATTCTACTTGTACTTCTTTCAAGGGCTACACCCCTTCCTAAATTCATTTCATTAACGATTGACCTCTTGCTGCTTATGCTGATGTAGCCATTGGGCAATATCTTCAGGATGGTCTAGTGTAAGATTTATTTTTTCGTTTGTAAAAGGGTGTATAAAATTTAACTCGTTACAATGCAACGCTTGCCTAACTATCCAATTATTCTTCTCACCGCCATATAAGTCGTCTCCCATTAACGGGTGGCCAATATGAGTGAAATGAACCCTTATTTGATGAGTTCTTCCGGTATGCAATTGAATATCGACCAAGGTTGCTTGTGGGAAAGACTTTTTGACCCAATATTCTGTTAAAGCTTCTTTTCCAGAGGAATGAGCTCTTCTTGTAATAATGGAATCGACAGTTCGTGCAATAGGGGCATCAATAAATCCGTGTTTTCCTTCGTCCAGCTGACCCTTTATCAGTGCAGTATATTTTTTTTGAATTTCTTTACTTCTTAACTGCACATCCATTAATGCGTGTGCGTAGCCATGTTTAGCGAACAACATTAATCCTGTAGTATCTCGATCAAGTCGAGTCACAATATGAATAACTTGATCAACGTAACCTTGACGCACATAGTAACCTTTAACTCGATTTGCCATGGTACTTTCAGGGTGAACTTGAGACGGTACCGAGGCAACTCCATAAGGTTTATTTACAACTAAATAATGTTGATCTTCATACACGATATCAATCGGAATATCGATAGGAACGGTTGTTTCATGAGGAGCTTCATTAGGAATCGTGATTTGTACGCTATCGTTTTCTTTCAAGAGATAACGCACAGTTACTTCAGTTTCATTGACTTCAATTTTCCCGCCGTGAAACTTTATTTTTGCTAGTAAACTACGTGAAATTCCTTTTGTTTTTAAAAATGATTTCACTTGTAGACTAGTTGGCAGATCATATATCCAACTAAATTTCATATTTTTTTTTCGCTCCAATAAAAGCATCTTCAACTCGGCTCCAGAAATGAGTATGTCTGTAACGAGCAAAGTGAATGCGTTCTTTCGCAATGCTATAATTTAATTCAGTAATATTTTTTTCGGAAGATGTCAATTGATCGATGGTTAAAACAAAACCCTCAGTTGTGATTGGTTTGATTCTGATCCATTCATCCCGTGCAACAATTAAGGGTGAACCTAGAATACGAAATACCCGATTATTAATAGGAGCGATTTCAGTCAGCTGTAGTGCTTCAAGTCGAGGATGGATAACTGCTCCTCCTACTGACTTATTATAGCCAGTCGAACCAGTAGGTGTCGAAACACACATTCCATCTCCTCTAAACCTTTCAAACAGTTCATCCTTTATGAATACATCACACACCATTGTTCCGTCTATCCGTTTCATTGTTGATTCATTTAAGGACAAAAAGTGAGAAGATTCCTTTTGCCCTTGGTATGTTACCTTAACATCAAGCAATGGATAGCTAACACTTTCACCTTCATCTCTAAGCAAACTTGAGACTAAATCTTCTAACTCGTAATCTCGCCAATCTGTATAAAAACCTAAATGTCCTGTATGTACCCCTACAAATCGCACATGATCTAACATATGGGCATACCTATGAAAAGCGGACAACAATGTTCCATCTCCACCGATCGTTACAACGACATCTGGATTTTTATCATCTAATAGAAGACGGTTTTTCAAGCAGAGTATCCGAAATTCTTTAGCTAGTTTTAAAGATTGCTCTCCATTATTATTAACTACTGCTATTTTCAAAGTTGTCCCTCCTTTTTAATTACATCTGATAATGCTGAAATCTCAAACAATAGCTACAAAATAAATTAATATCTGTTTGATGTTTCATCAATAACTGGTCTTTTACTGTGAGAAAATAAGTGTTGTGCTTCTTGTATTTCTTCTCTAATTTGAGACATTTCTTCATCTAGTTGAAAAGCAGCTTCTGCAGCCCGTTTTAAACGAACATTAATAGCATCTGGAAACTCACCCTGGTATTTATAGTTTAATGAATGTTCAATCGTAGCCCAAAAATTCATTGCCAATGTGCGCACCTGTATCTCAACAAGTATTCTTTTTTCACCATCGATCAATTGCACAGGATACTCAAATACAACATGGTACGAACGGTAGCCACTTTCCTTCTTATTCGTTATATAATCTCGTTCTTCAATTATTTTCATATCATTTCGATTTCTTAAAAGTCTAACTACTTCATGAATATCTTCTACAAATTGACACATGATTCTTAATCCTGCTATATCTTGCATCTCAGTATCTATTTTATCGAAAGGAATATTCCTTAAAGCTGCTTTTCCAATAATGCTATTTACCGGTTTTACTCTCCCAGTAACAAATTCGATTGGAATATGCCGATTCCCTTTACTAAATTCTTTACGAATTCCTTTTAGTTTTATTTTTAATTCTTCAACAGCCTGATTATAAGGTATTAAAAAATCTTCCCACTTTTGATCTTGATTCATCACTTTATACCCTCTTCTAGGAACTTATGATTTCGCACTTTTCAAAGCGCTATATGGCTTCATTTTAACATATTTAATTAGAAAGATGAAATATACTAAAATAGAAATAAAATGATATGATAGATAGATAATTTAGTACTAGTAAAATATATACTTATCACAATACTTAAATCAAGTTAAAAAGGGATGAAACAAATGGCTCAGCAGGTAGAAATTGAATTTAACAATAGTTTAACAAAAAGTGAATATACTAAATTGTTAAGCAGCTTAAACTTATCTGAAAAAGATTTTTATCTTCAAGAAAATTATTATTACGATACGAAAGATTGGAAACTAAAAAAATTACATTCTGCTTTACGCATACGTTTATTTTCGGACTCTGCAGAACTAACACTAAAAACACCTACTGGAAAAGATTTTTTAGAAACGACTGATAACTTATCATTGAAGCAAGGAAAACTGCTCTTAAATACTCATACGATTAAATTAGATGGCCATGTAGCTAAGCAATTAACTGAATTGAACGTTAATTTAAAGAACTCTTTTTATTTGGTTCATTGGTAACAAAGCGTTATGAAAAAAAAATTGAGCAAGGTCTAATTGTAATAGACGAAAGTTCGTATAGCTCTAAAACAGACTATGAGTTAGAATTCGAAATAAATTCTCGTGAAGTAGGGGAAGTTTATTTTGACCATTTACTTCAGCTCTATTCAATCAAAAAACGATCAACGAAAAATAAAATCAAACGAATGATGGAATCAAGTTGATTAATTATTGATGGTATTAAGATAGAAAAACCGAAATGTGGCGGCTTTGTTACAATTTGTACAAAAAATCATCCGAAAATGAGACCCTTTATTATATTTTCTTAGCTATTTTTGATAAAGTATACTTGTAAACAACAATAGAGTACGCAAATAGATTTAAAAATACTAAGACTAAGGTGAAGATAAATGTTCTCAACTACGTATACTAAAAATGGATCAGCTCATAATGAGTTAATTGAAATTTATTTATTTATTAATCCAATTGATTCTACTTGTTTCCAAGCTGAAAAGGAAGTATTAAATTTTATTGAAAAAGCTGCTAGTAAAATTCGTGTTAATTTTATTCCAGTTCATAATTTAGCCACGGTGACTCAGTATCTTTCTACAAACAACTTACCAAAAAGTGATTTAGAGTTACGTAATTCTGTACATTCTGTAGTGTATGACATTTGTCTTTATTATACTGCTGCAACTATGCAAGGAAAGAAAAAAGGCCGTAATTTCCTACTTGGATTGCAACATGCATTACTTGAAGAAAATAGAGTCTTTTCAGAAAATCTTGTTTTGGAATCTGCTGAGCAAGCCAAATTAGATATTCCTATGTTTCTTGAAGATAAAGAATTAGACTTTACAAAAACTTCTTTTGAATCTGATCAAAAAATAGCTTGTGAGGTAAATGCTTTTAATACCCCTTCTTGTTTACTATTTAATGACAATCATAAAGAGCACGGTTTATTGATTGAAGAAGGTATTACGGTCGAACTGCTTCAAGCACTGCAAAACCCTAATCCAATGATTATTGAAGCAAGAAATCAAATAATCTCAAAAGATAAAACTCGCTTAATTAATAAAGCTTCATTGCAAGTACTTTAAGATTCAATTTGATCTAATTTTTAATGATACTAAAAAACTAAGCCAACATATCATTTGGCTTAGTTTTTTTTAGTTGCATACTATTAAATTTTTGGTCTATATTTTTTTAGTGCGAGTAAACTAAATTAATTACATGAAAATTTTTCAGGGATGGCAATTTCAATGAAGCCCTTGATTGCTAAAGGAAGCACTAATATTGTAACTGCTTTATTTTCAAACGGCCTAACTTTTTAAGGTTTCAATCAATTCTTCTAATTCATTTAATCTAGCTTCAAACACTTTCATAGCGTCCTCTATGTAGGTTTTATTGGTCATGTCTACTCCCGCTTTTTTCATTACTTCAATAGGATAATCGCTGTTTCCAGATTTCAAATAGGTCAAGTATTTATCTAAAGCTCCTTCTTCACCCTTAACGATTTTATCTGCTAAAGCTGTAGCAGCTGAAAAACCTGTTGAATATTGATAAACATAGTAATTGTAATAAAAATGTGGAATTCTAGTCCATTCGATAGCGATTTCAGGATCTTTTTCAACATCTGGACCATAATACTGTGCATTTAATTCTCCATAATAATCTGTTAAAAAATCACTTGTTAAAGGTGTCCCTTTTGCTGCTTCTTCATGTATAAAATGTTCAAACTCAGCAAATTGAGTTTGTCTAAACATAGTGCCTTTAAACCCATCTAAATAATGATTTAAAACATATGCTCGGACTTTCGGATCTGTTTGTGTCTCTAACAGATGATCCGTTAAAATATTTTCATTTGTAGTAGAAGCTATTTCTGCTAAAAAAATAGAATAATCTCCATACACATATGGCTGATTCGTTCTTGTGTAGTAACTATGGGCACTGTGCCCTAATTCATGAACGAGCGTATACAAATGGTTTAGTGAATCGTGCCAATTCAACAAAATATAAGGATTTGTTTCGTACGCTCCTGAAGAGTATGCACCACTTCTTTTGCCTTCGTTTTCTATGACATCGATCCATCGATTATTAAAAGCCTTTTTTAAAACAGACAAGTACTCCTCACCTAGTGGTTGAAGAGCTTTTAAAGTCTCAGCTTCAGCTTCTTCATAAGTATACTTAATACCAGCTTCTCCACTAATAGGCGTGTACATATCGTACATATGAAGCTCATCTACACCTAACAGTTCTTTTCTTAAAGCAACATAGCGATGCAATAACGGTAAATGATCATGGACGACATCCAATAATGTATCATAAACAGATTCTGGAATATGATTGCTACTTAAAGCTTTTTCACGTGCAGATTGATAATGATGAACTTTTGCATTGTAATTATGGTATTTAACATGTGAAGAGAGAGTACTTGAAAAAGTGTTTTGTAATCCTTTATACACTTTATAAAGATTTCTAAAAGCTGATTCGCGAACAGAACGGTCAGTACTTTCCATTAATTGCCCATAGACTCCGTGTGTTAATTGAATATCATCTCCATTTTCATCTTTGATTGTTGGAAATGATATATCTGCATTATTTAAGATGTTAAACGTCCGACTGGAAGCATTAAAAATCTCTCCTGCTCCTGCTAACAATGCTTCTTCATTAGCACTTAAAACATGTTCTCTAGTCGCTGTTAATTGATCAATAAAGTGTTTGTAGATAGTTAACTCTTCATTTTCATTAAAATAGTGATTTAATCTTTCTTCTGGTAATTCTAACACTTCAGGTTCGAACCACGAAATAGCCTCATGAGCTTGCGTAGCTAATTTAGTGACTTGTTCATACATTCCTTGATAGATTGAGTTCGTTGTGTCTTGATCATTTTTTAATTGACCATAAACGTATAACTTCTCCATTTGATTAGATAAGTCTAAAATAGTTTGAATCGCTCTCAAGAAACTTTCTGATCCGTTAGTTAATGTACCTTTATAAGTTACAACAGACTCTATTTTTTTTTCTAACTCTTCATATGATTGTTTAAATGCTTCATCGGATTGGAAAATCACGCCTAAGTCCCAGGTTGATACTTCAGGTATCTTATCCCTTTTTGGTAATTTTTTTGGCTCACTCATTAAAAAACCTCCTTGAAATTTTCTCATCTTTAATCTTACCATAAAATATTTTTAAATAAAGAAACTTTCACTTAAGAATCAACTATATGCTACTGATCTAAAGATAAAAAATCGGTCATCTTTTCATTCTCATTTCCATACCGTTTAGGTTTTTTTTGAATTATCCAATCTGAATTAGAAATAGCTGACAATACACCTCTTTGGGTCAAAAGAGCCATGAAATGATCAACACACTTTTTTTTGCTTTCAATTGGTATAAGTGGCATAACATGAAAAATCAACTCATTATTTTTTATCATCAAAGAAAATTTTTGGTACACTTCTTTCTTAGTAATAACCTCTTTGTTGTCTCTTTCCATTAACCATTCCAATAATAGGTATTTCCAAAAATAAGATAATGACTTAATAAATATTTGATCTTTCACAGGTAAATAAACTTCTACCGGCAAAGAAATCAAAGAATCTCCTCTTTTATAAATATATTTTTGAAACAATACAATCTCCGGTACTTGATAATTTCTCCCTTGATTCAAAAAATAGTGACTTTGAATCAACTGTTTTTTGGATTCATTTTTATTGCTTTTTCCAAAAAATAATAATTGCTTACTTATATATTCTAAGCTGGTACTCATTTTAGCTAACTCAAATTGACTAGAGCAGGAACTTATATGAGTTGAATTCCCTTGCTGATTGATACGGCAATGAACCATTAATGTATTTTTATCAACATGTAATTCTAAAAAATAGCATCCTACTAATTTATGCTCATTGATAAATAATCTTTGGAAACTAGTTAACCTATTTTTAAAATGATATTGTTTTCCTAAAATCCAATAAACTTTGTATCCATTTTTAATATATCCAGTCGTTCGTTCAACCATCCGTTGAATAGAAAGAGCACTGCATTGAAACTCAATAGCAATTGGGGTTTGTTCATCTAACCAAATCAATAGATCAGGCCGTTGTTTTAAATTTGACAAATAAGCTTCCAATTGACAGGGAATCTTTTGTTGTGTGAACCACTGATAAAGCATATTTTTACCCAAAATATGTTCTTCAGTTTCACCTTCTGAAAAAACATTACACTCACTTTTTTGAAAATGTGTAAAATGAGCTTGTTTGATTAGTCCCTTCTTGAGAAAAACAGGTTCTCTACAATTCGGACAATAATAGTCATATTTTTGATTCTTAATTTTTTGCTCATTCATCGCATTAAGATATTGGTTTTTATTGTTTAACGCAATTAGCATCACTATAGTCTCCTTTCATACATTTCACATACTAACTATCCGCAAAAAAAGAGAGGAAATCTATTTTAAAACAAAAAAATCAAAGAAAGGAAAACCTTCTTTGATTTCATAATCGATACTATTTAGTTTATTTAAAGTAGTGACGTGTTAATTCAAGCGCCTTATTTTCCATAATTACTTTGCCATGTTCTTCTAAAATCCCTTGAGTAACTGGCGTTTTTTCAGCAAATTCTAGTGCAAGTGAAATTTCTTCATCAGCACTTCTTTCAGTCATTTCGTTAATAGGAAAGATTAAATTCAAATAATATCTTTCTTTATAAATAAACAAATTAGAAAGTGCATTATCTAAATACATCATTTTTGATAGTGCAATCATATTTTCAAACTGATCAAATCTTAAAACAATCTCTTTTGTTTCATCTTCAGGACTTTTAATTTCATTCCCGTTCTCATTTTCATTTTCAGATTTATTTAAATTTTGTACCATCTGTTTTTTTATATATTGAGAGAATTCATCTGAATTAAGGTTTTCAGATGCTGAAGAAAAGTCTAATTGATCGTTTATTGGACCACCTTTGCTAATGAATAATTCTAACCCATTCCCATTTGGTAATACTTGAAATGTAATGGCATCAGATTCATGGAATTGTTCGTCTACATCTACTTCTTCTAAAATACTATAAAAGAAATTTTCAATTTGTTTATGATTTCCTAAAAGATCCAAAAAAGTTACGCCTCTCTCTTCTAAATCAGCGTTCTCAATCAATACTCGGATGGTGTTTTCGTTAATATGTTCCATTTCCATAGTCCTACACCTCATTTCTCATCTTCACAGTTAAAAATATTTCAACTTATGAATAATCTATATAACCATTTTAAACGAAATAAATTAAATGTAAAGTTAAAAGTGCCAAAAAAACTACGACACTGTTAAGATGCGTAGTTTTGAACTAATTGTTAATATCCAACTATGAGTTGAGCTTGTTTCAATTCAAGTGCTCTTACTTCGCGAGGCAAGAAACGACGAATCTCGTCTTCGTTATAACCCACTTGCAATCTTTTTTCATCTACCATAATTGGCCGACGTAACAGACCTGGATTATCTTGAATCAAATCGAACATTTTATTTAAAGGTAAATCATCTAAATCAACATTCAGCTCTTGAAATACTTTAGAACGCGTCGAAATGATTTCTTCGGTACCATCTTCTGTCATTTTTAAAATCGATTTGATCTCACCGATTGTTAGTGGCTCTGAAAAAATATTTCTTTCATTATAAGTAATATTATTTTCTTCTAACCAAGCTTTAGCTTTACGACATGATGTACAACTAGGCGATGTATATAAAGTTACCATATGTTACTCTCTCCTTTTTTAATCAGATAAATTGTTCAAAAAAATTGAGGATCATTAATGAAACTATGAAACGCCTTACAAATTCATTATAAAACATTCATTTTAAAAATACTACCCCTTTTGTCATTTTCTTGTCACTTTTTATTAAATTTCGGATAGTATATTTTACCAGTTCTTATTTGCATAATCAAAAATCATATTTAATCATGTTTTATTCTAAATGGAATTAACAATAATTAGTACAAATAAGAATTCATTATAAATAATATTTCGTTCAAAAACAAACTTTTTTCACTATTGATTGTTTGTAGTTTTTCTTTTACAAAAAAAGGCTGTAAATCAGACTTTATTGTCTAATTTACAGCCTTTTCATATTACTTTTTATAGCTTGCTTTTTTTTCTTTTAAAGCTGGTATATCAGATTCTCTACAGTAAACAAAATGTCCTGGAGAGATTTCACGTAATTCTTCAGGTTCTCCATTTGATTCACGGGGGATATATGGAGTACGCACACGGTTACGCTCATATTCAGGATCTGGTAAGGGTACGGCAGACAATAAGCTTTCAGTGTAAGGATGTAAGGGTGTGTTATAAACTTCATTAGCAGGAGCTAATTCAAGCAATTTCCCAGTATTCATTACACCAATTCGGTCACTGATATATTTAACCATTGATAAATCATGGGCAATAAATAAAAATGTTAATTTTTGAGTTTTTTGCAATTCCATCAATAAGTTTACAACTTGAGCTTGGATAGAGACATCCAAAGCAGATATTGGTTCATCAGCAATAATGAATTTAGGTTTAACTGCTAAAGCCCTAGCGATCCCTATGCGTTGTCGTTGCCCACCTGAAAATTCATGCGGATAGCGTGAAGCATGATCTGGATTTAGACCAACAGTTTTCAGTAATTCATCTACTTGTTGATTCCTATCCTCAGTAGAACTGGCTAATCCATGAATATCGATACCTTCAGCAATAATATCACGGACTTTCATTTTTGGATTTAAAGATGCATAAGGATCTTGGAAAATCATTTGCATATCTCTTCTGAATTTCAACATATCTTTTTTACCAGATATATCATGAACTTTTGTACCTTCAAAGTCAATTTCTCCAGCCGTTGGATCGTATAAACGGATAATTGAGCGTCCTGTTGTTGATTTACCTGAACCAGATTCACCAACAAGACCAAAAGTTTCACCTTTATAAATATCAAAAGTAATATCATCTACTGCACGAACTTCATTTTTTGTACCTTTATTGAAGTACTGCTTTAAACCTTTAACTTCTAAGATTTTTTCTTTATTTTCCATTTAGTTTACCCCTCCTTCGACTTGAGTCTTAGCGTCCTTTAAAGATCCATGAAGTGGGGCAAATTTTTCTTCATAAATTTTATGACGTGCTTTAATTTCTGGTGGCGGCTCAACTGCAGGAGCATCCGGATGTAATAACCACGTTAAAGCTGAATGTGTTTCAGAAATTTTAAAGAAAGGTGGTTCTAATTCGGTATCAATTTTCATTGCAAATGCATTACGTGGAGCAAATGCATCCCCTTTTGGAGGATCCAATAGATCTGGTGGTGTCCCAGGAATGGCATACAATGTTTCAGTGATCTCTAATGTTGGCATAGAACTGATCAATCCCCATGTATATGGGTGTTGTGGATTATAGAAAATTTCATCAACTGTTCCAATTTCAACAATTTTACCAGCATACATTACCGCAACTCGATCTGCAACATTTGCTACTACACCTAGATCATGTGTAATAAAGATAATTGACGTTGCAATTTTCTTCTGTAATTCTTTCATTAAATCTAAAATTTGTGCTTGGATCGTTACATCTAATGCTGTTGTTGGTTCATCAGCAATTAATACTTCAGGGTTGCATGCAAGAGCGATCGCAATAACAATACGTTGTCTTTGTCCACCAGAGAATTGGTGTGGGTATTGTTTCATCCGTCTTTCGGCATCTGGTAACCCTACCAAATTTAATAGTTCTAAAGCTCTTTTTCTAGCATCTTCTTTATTTAATTTTTGATGCAACCTAATTGGTTCAGAAATTTGTTTACCAATCGTCATTGTTGGATTAAGCGAAGTCATAGGATCTTGAAAAATCATTGCAATTTCTTTACCACGAATACCTTGCATTTCTTTTTCAGTTTTTTTAATAAGATCTTCACCATTAAATAAAATTTCTCCATTTTCAATATTAGCATTTTGTGACAGTAAACGCATGATGCTACGTGTTGTAACAGATTTTCCTGAACCGGATTCTCCTACGATAGCTAACGTTTCACCTTTTTTCAAATCAAAACTGACACCGCGGATAGCTTTTACTTTACCAGCATAGGTGTCGAACGTAATTTCTAAATCTTTAACTTCTAATACATTACTCATTCGTTTTCACCTCGCTAATCTTTCATTTTCGGATCAAATGCATCACGCAGACCATCAGCCAATAAGTTAAATGAAATCATTAATATACAAATAACTGCAGCTGGATACCACATTAAATGGGGTAGGAAGCGAAATGTTTTGTATCCGTCATTAATCAATGTTCCTAATGAAGCCGTTGGTGCTGGAATTCCTATACCAATGAAACTCAAGAATGCTTCGAAGAAAATGGCAGAAGGAATCGAGAACATCGTTTGAATGATAATTATACCGGATAAATTTGGAATTAGATGTTTAAATGCAATTTTAATTGAAGATTCACCTAATGTACGAGCAGCTAAAATGTATTCTTGATTTTTTAATTTTAAGGTTTGTGCCCTGACTACCCTAGCCATTGAAATCCAACCAGTAATAGCTAAAGCAATAATAATAGATGTAATCCCTGGCTCTAGTACCAATAACATTAAGATAACTACAACAAGGTTTGGAACACCTGATAAGATCTCTAAAACACGTTGCATAAAGTTATCCACTCTACCGCCGATCCAACCTGAAACCAAACCATAAGTTACACCTATAGTTAGATCAAAAAAGGCTGCTACAAAAGCAATGATCAAGGATACCCTTGTACCGTAAAGAATACGGGAAAGCAAGTCACGGCCTAAGCTGTCTGTACCTAGGATATAATACTGATCCTCAGGAACACCCTTTTCGGCATATTTGTCTATACGAGTTTCTCCAACTTTTTGAGTTCCGTTTAAACCATCAATATCGATTCCTGAAATTTTAGGTGGCAGGCTCGCAAACTCTACTGTTTGGATATCTGGATCATAAGGTGCCACGATTGGCGCTGCAATCGTAAGAACGATCATGATTATTAAGACGACCAAACTAACGACAGCCGCTTTATTTTTTTTCAATCTTCTCCATGAGTCTTGAATAAAACTTAATGAAGGTGCAGAAATTTTTTCGTTATCTCCTATACTTGACCCAGTAGCTGGGGCAAACATGTCAGGAGACAAATTTTTAAATTCATCTACAACAGGAGTATTTTCTTGTTTATTCATTATTTGTCCCCTCCTTCAGTAGAAACACGAATACGCGGATCAATTACTCCGTATAAAATATCAACAACTAAAATAATAAATACAAGCATAGCAGAGTAAAGAATAGTTACACCCATGATTGTTGGGTAATCATTTGTCATGATTGATTTAACGAATTGTTCACCAATACCAGGAATAGCATAGATGTTTTCTACAACCATTGAACCAGTCATCAAACCAACAGCCATAGGTCCTAAAATCGTTACTAACGGAATTAAAGCATTACGGACACCATGTTTAAAAGCTACTGTCCATCTGCTTAATCCTTTGGCTCTTGCTAATTCAACATAATCACTACCTAAAACATCTACCATTTCTGTTCTAATAAAACGAGCTGAATCTGCTAAAGGAGATATTGCTAATGCTAACGTAGGAAGAACTGATGAGCTGAATCCTCCATCCCATAAAGCGATTGGGAACCATTGGAGATATACACCGAACACTAGCTGTAACAAAACAGCAATAACAAAGTTAGGAATTGATCTTCCTAATATCGCTGAAAAAGTTGCAAGCGTATCGATCCAAGTATTTTGATACATTGCCGCTATTACACCTAAAACAATACCAAATATTGTCCCTAATGCAACGGCTTGAATACCCAGCTGTAAAGACGGCCCTACACGCGTAGATAATAGTTTCGTTACTGGAGTGTTGCTAAACTGGAATGATACTCCTAAATCTCCTTGAAGTAATCCTCCGATATATACTAAATACTGAACCGGCACCGGTTCATTTAATCCATATTGTTCATTCATAATATAGATTTGTTCTTCTGAAAGTTTATCCTGGTTACTATATGGAGTACCTGGTAAAAGCTTCATTAAGAAAAAAGTAATCGATGCAATTAAAAATAATGTCAACAACATGTATAACACGCGTTTCCCTAAAAATCTAGCATAGCTTTTCATCGATTATAGCACCTCCAACAATTTTAATTTTAATTCTCCTAGAAAAAAGAATATACTATATAGAATAGCTTGTCAAAAGCAATATTGCAAAACTTTTTTTAATTATGCTATCATATTACACTATAAGATTAAAATCAGATTAGAATATGAATAGAAATCAGGTATGTATTGCAAAGTTTGATCCTTATCTCTTTTTAAAATATTCATATATTTTTCATAGTATTCCTATTATAATATAGTTTAGTACTATTGCATGTACACTTTAAGGAGGAAAATCAATGAAACAAAATAAAACACCTATGCGTATCTTTTTGGTGTCGCTCTTTTTATGCTTGTTGATTGAATTAATTGCTTATAAAGAGCTGTCATTCTATCACACCACAAATCTTACTTTCTATGGAGCCTCTTTATTTCTCATTATCGGTCTTTTTGGCGCATCTTTTTCATCTGGTTTCTTTGATTTCTTTAACTACAGTATGCGAAAAACGGCTTTTAATATTCGCAAAGGTAAACATTCCGATGAAGAGTTCACTATTAAACCTCTCTCAAAACTAATTGGCAAAGGGTATTTCCTTTTTTTAAAGGTAGGTTCAGCATTATTAGCCGTTAGTTTGATTACATTGCTAGCGTATTATTTAATTGAAAGATGATTTTTTAGTACTTGTTTTCAACAAAATCTTTAATCGGCTTAAAAATGACGTATACTAGTACTGATGTACTTAGAAATAAGGGGTGGATAAAATGAAGACAATTTTTTCAGGTATTCAACCTAGTGGAACTCCTACTATTGGGAATTACATTGGGGCAATGAAACAATTTATATCTTTACAGGAAAGTTATACAAGTTACTTTTGTATCGTTGATGAACATGCTATTACTGTGCAACAAGAGCCGCTAAAACTTAGGCAACAAACGAAAAGTCTTGCTGCATTATACTTAGCTATCGGGTTAGATCCAGCCAAAGCTATAATTTTCATTCAATCTGAAGTTTCTGCACATGCTGAAGCTGCTTGGATCGTTCAATGCAATACTAATATCGGTGAATTAGAACGGATGACACAATTCAAAGATAAATCCGCAAAAAATAGTCGTTCTGGTGTATCAGTTGGTTTATTAACTTATCCGCCTTTAATGGTTGCAGATATCATTCTTTATCAATCGAATTTAGTTCCTGTTGGGGATGATCAAAAACAACACTTAGAATTAACGCGTGATTTTGTCACTCGTTTTAATAATAAATATAGCAATGGTAATCACTTGCTGACTGTACCAGAAGTTAAAATACCAAAATCTGGCGGTCGTATAATGAGCTTGCAAGATCCTTTAAAAAAAATGAGTAAATCTGATGATAATAAGAAAAGTTTTATTTCGATGTTAGATGCGCCTGCAATCATTCGTAAAAAAATCAAAAGTGCTGTGACCGATTCTAGTGGGGTTATTGAATATGATTCTGAAAATAAACCTGGTATATCAAATTTATTAACGATCTATGCTTCATTTACTGATTTTAGTATTGCTGAACTGGTAGATCGTTATCAAAATAGCGGATATGGTCAATTTAAAGAAGACTTAGGCGAAGCTATTGTAGCTGTACTAGAACCTATTCAAATCAGACACAACGAATTGATCGATTCTGATGAGCTAGACTTGATTCTAGATGAAGGTGCTATTAAAGCTCGTTCTGTAGCCAATAAAACACTCATAAAAATGAAGAATGCCATCGGTTTAGGAAGAAAAAACAGATAGCAAAAAAAGCTGAAGCGCTCAGGATAGTTATCCTAACTGCTTCAGCTTTTTTTAGTATATCAAATGCACTAATTCTTCTTTAGTAATATTTCCAAAATACTTTTTAATATTTATATCGTCTAATGCTTCATTTATAGATAAAATATCATATTTAATACCAGTCAATTTTTCTTCAACATCTGAAATATCTCCTAATCCAAAAAAATCTCCAAAAATACGAATATCTTGAATTAATCCTTTAGCCACATTCATTTTAAATTCAACTGAACCAATTGAAAAACGATGACGGCGAACCAATTCAAATTTTGGTGATTTCCCATAATTCCAATCCCAATTATTAAAATACTTTTCGGAGAGTTCTTCTATCTGATTCCAATCATGATCCGTCAATTTGTATTCCTTAACGTCTTCAGCACTATCCACATCGAATATATTTAATAATAAACGATCTCGGAATTCTTTTGTATTCATAAATTGATAATCATCAGCTAAATAAGGTTTTATGTTCGTCACTCGGCTTCTTATTGATTTGATTCCTTTTGATTCAATTTTATCTTTCCTTACTTTAAGAGCATTTACGACTTCTTCAATATCACTATCAAACATGATTGTACCATGTGCCGTCATTCGACCATCTTTTGAATACATTGCATTTCCAGAAAATTTTTGTCCATTGATCAGCAAGTCATTTCTACCTTCAAGCTTAGCACCTTCAACACCCATTTTGTGTAAGGACTCTATGATAGGCTCTGTAAATTTACCGAAATCGCGGAAAGAATCTCCATCATCTTGTGTAATAAAACAAAAACAAAAGACTCCATAATCATGATAGACAGCTCCACCACCTGAAAATCGGCGGACTATATGAATATTGTTTTTTTCTACATATTCTGTATTGATTTCTTCAATCGTATTTTGATTTCTTCCAATTATGATAGAGGGCTCATTGATATAAAAAAGCAATATTGGTTCATCCAATACAACATTATTTAACAAATGATATTCAATTGCCAGATTGATTGTAGGATCTGTTATTTCTTTACCATCACGAATATTTTTGACATAGTACATCTATTGTTTCCTCATTTCTACATTTTTCTATTTCACTTTATTACAGCTTTCCTCAAATCTCTATGACTAAATCTTTTTCAGCTAATATAATTTCTGTTTTTGGTGTTTCATTGATTACTTGAGCTTTCAACAGCTCATGGTCTCCAACTTGTGGCAAGTGTGTTAGAATAACTTTTTTCACATCTGCCTCTTTTGCAATTCTACCAACTTCAGCTGCTGACATATGAACACGATGATTCTCCATTCCGTTGAAGAAATTTGTATCTGCCAATAATACATCCGCCTCTTTACTGAAGGTAATGAAATCGGGTAGATAACCAGAATCTGCTGTATAGACTAATATCTTACCTGTTTTTATTTCAACAATTCTCATAGCATAACATTCCACTGGATGCAGAGTTCTCATAAGCTGTATTTCAAATGGACCAATATATAATTTTTGACCTTCATCATAAGCTATCCCTTCACTCACAGTGTCCATAGTTAATCGTTTAAAATTTTCATTGTCTCCTTGGTGCCCATAGATAGGAAACATAGGAGCTCTTTCAAGATTATTTTTCATTCGTTTCAATTGACGTGTAAATTGTAAAACGCCTAAATCAGCTATGTGATCATAATGATAATGAGATAAGATAACCGCATCCAATTGTAATGGATCTAAATGATCTTCTAAAGCAATCAAAGAAGCACTTCCTACATCGATCAATAAATGATAATTTTCTGTTTCTAATAAATAAGAACTTGTACCTGAATTTTTTGTTGGGTACCCGCCCCAAAAACCTAATATCGTTAACTTCATTTTCTTCCCTCACTCCTATTTTTAGTTTATCTTTTATACAATACCTTACACTAAGAAAACAAAGTTTAAAATAAAAAGAACCTTTTTAATGTTAAAAAGAGTCTTTTTATTTTTTTATAAGCTATCTCATTTATTATAAATACAATTTTGTTTTTTATATGATCAACTATTTTTTTACTCGTTTTATTAGCTTGGCCAATACATTGATTGACACCAAAACCTTCTAGCCCTATTCCAGAAATATACACTCCCGGATATTCATTTTTTAGCAATTCAATCATTTCTTTTATTTTTTCTTCTTGTATTACGGTGTACTGGGGTATCGCATCAGGCCAGCGTTTTACAATACGATTTATAGGTTTTTCCGTGATTCCGAGTATCGTTTTTAAGTCTTTAAGTATGGACTCCTCTATTTCTTTATTGCTCAAAGAAACAAGCAAGTCTTCCCCTTTTCTACCAAAACTTACGCCAATAAATACATCTTCTTCATCTCTAAGAAACGACCATTTTTTATTTAAAAGAACGATTGACGTTACAAAAGAATCGCTTCGTCTAGGAGTAACTACACCAAATCCTTTTGGTTCATTTTTTATAGCCTCTTTTTTAAACTTAAACAAGATATAGCCGATAGATGCTGTTTCCACTTGATCAAAAATTTGCCCGAAGGTCTCATTTTTGATCAATTTTGAATATTCAGTTACTGGTGTTGCAATGCAAATTGCGCCAACACGCACCTGTTCTTTTCGGTTAAGATCTATAATGTACGTACCTTCAGTACCTTGTTTGATATCAAATACTTTTTTACTTGTTTGAATATGAGGTTTTAAAATTTCGGTTAGTTTATCCGTTAAAACGGATAAACCTTTTTGAAAAGTAACATAATTACCAGGACCATCTAGCAATTCGGGGTGATGTTTGATTCCTTTTGAAAGGCTCCCATATTTTTGTTCTAAAGAATAAATAACTTCTTTAGACGATTTAATTCCCATTTCATCTAAATCACTAGCATAGATCTTTGAAAAAAACGGTTCAACTATATGTTCGACCATTTCTTCTCCAAATCTTTTTTTCAGGTATCTGCTCATTTCAATATCTTTTTCCAAAGGTTTGACAGGGAATAGATTATCTTTAAAGCTAGCTATTTTACCATGAAAAGTTAATAAATTATTCTTCCAGATATCCATTTTTCTTACTGGAATACCTTTATAAGTTGGATAGTCGAGACTATGTAACTTATTATAAAAAAAGATGTCTGGCTTATTTCCTTCACTGTAAATCAATTGGTCCAATAGGCCTAATTCTTTAATTAGATCTATCGCTTCAGGATAGCGAATATCAATAGATTCAGCTCCTAAATCAAAGTAATTATCCCCGACCTTGATTGTATAAATTTTACCACCTAATTTTAACGCAGACTCTATTAAAACAAGTTCAAAGGGCAACTGTTCTTCTATGATTTGCTGCCTAATTCGATAAGCAGTAACTAGCCCCGTTATTCCTCCACCTATTACTGCAATTCTTTTTTTAGCTCTCTTCATCTATTCCCCCCCTTTCTTATCGGATCATTTATATCCAGTTTACTTGTTATGTTACTAAAAAGAAACGTTATTCTAGTTTACCTATAAAAGATTAGTTAAAAATTCATTAATTTTTCACAAAATTGATATCAAAAGAAATAAGCTGTATTCTATAATTTTTCTCTATACAATACAGCTTATTTCTATTTTCCATTTCTTAACTATTGTATTTGATTTTTCCGACAGTTTTAGTATCTAATCGTTTAATTACTTCTGTAACTAATTTCACGGTGTTTAAATAATCATCTTCATGAATGACTGAGGTATGAGAATGCAAATAGCGCGTTGCTACAGTAATAGCTAATGCAGGTATGCCATTTTTACTGACATGCTGACTTCCTGCATCAGTTCCTCCGCCCGCGATCACTGTATATTGGAAAGGAATATCCAATTCTTCAGCAACATTTATAACAAAGTCACGTAACCCTTTGTGGGCTACCATAGAAGCATCATAAATGATAATTTGAGGGCCTTTCCCTAACTTAGAATCTGCTTCCTTTTCAGTCATACCTGGGGTATCTCCAGCTGTTCCAGTATCAAGTGCAAAAGCAATATCAGGATCCACTAAATGAGTTGCTGTTTTTGCTCCTCTTAACCCTACTTCCTCTTGCACATTTCCAACTGCAAATGCTTTATTAGGGTGCCCTTCGGCTTTTAAATTTTCTAATACTTTTAAAGTTACAGCTGTTCCAATACGGTTATCCCAAGCTTTAGCTAATATAAATTTTGATCCGTTTAAACGTTTAAATTCAGTGTAAGGCGTTACCATATCACCTGGTTTAATTCCCCATTCGGTTGCCTCTTCTTTAGAAGTGGCTCCAATATCAATAAACATGTCTTGGATATCATAAGCTTTATTACGCACTTCAACAGTCAAGACATGCGGTGGTTTACATCCAATAACGCCATGGATCACTTTTTCTTTTGCTGTTGTAATTTCGACTTGTTGAGCTAACATAACTTGTGCCCACCAGCCACCAATTGTTTGAAATTTAATAAAGCCTTCTTTTGTAATTTTTGTCACCATAAAACCAACTTCATCTAGATGTCCAGCAAATAATACCTTAGGACCATTTTTATCACCAATACTTTTTGCAATCACGCTGCCTAAACCGTCATAACTGATGCTATCTGCATTACTTTTTGCATACTTAACAAAAACATCCCTTACTTGGCCTTCATTCCCTGCAATTCCATTCGCATCTGTTAATTCTTTTAACATTTGTAATTCTGTTTCTTCCATTTTAAGATCCTCCTATTTAGTTTATTATGTCTCTGCTTTTAAAGAGCTTTTCAATTTAATATTTGGTATTTAACTCTTTTACAATTGGAATATAAATAAAGGAGCGATGGAACCAGGACAATTTCGTCTCAGCCTCATCTCTCCTTTTAAATATACTAAAATTTAAATTAGTTTGTTACAGATGTCCATTTGAATGACCATTCTGCTCCAACTAAATGAGTAGTAAAATCTTTAACGTAGTCTTTTTCTAGAATTGCATAAGCACGTTGATAGATTGGTGCTATTCCTGCTTCTTCCATTAATACTTTTTCTGCGTCAAGCATATCTTGCCAACGTGATTCTAGATCAGTTACATTTGTTTGAGCACTTTCAACTAAGCTATTGTATTCAGCACTATCGTATCCAGAATTATTATTCCCATTTTCTGCATGGAATAATTCTAAGAAGTTTATAGGATCAGCGTAATCTGCTCCCCATAAAGCTAACTGAATATCGTAATCTTGATTACTGTCAGCATCTAAACGTACTTTAAACGGCACATTTCTTAATGAGATTTCTAAACCTTGCAAGTTTTGTGTTAGTTGACCTTGTAAAAATTCGATTGATTTTTTAGCATTCTCAGTATCATCACTTAAAATTTCAAGTGACAATGAATCAACACCTAATTCGTCTAACCCTTTGTCAAAATATTCTTGCGCTTTTTCATTATCAAAACTTAGTAAGTCGCCGTTTTGTTCACGATAATCTTCTCCTGTTGCTGGATCAACTGCTAAAGCTTCTGGAACAAGTCCATCGGCTGGGATAGATCCATTTTGAAGAACCGTGTCAACATAGGCTTGCTTATCGAACGCCATTGCGATCGCTTTACGAATATTTTCATTTGCTAAAGCCGTTTCTTCTCCGTTACGTTCTTGGTTAAATTTAAGGTAAGCAACAGTAGAAGTTGGTTGAGTTTTCAAATCTGAATTGCCTTGTTGTGTTTGAACATAGTCACCAGATAATACCATACGATCGATTGAACCAGTGTCATATAGATTCAAAGCAGTTGAAGTTTCTTTGATAACGTCGATGTTGATCGTATCTAACTCAACAGCATCTGCATCCCAGTAGTCTTCGTTTTTATTCATTACCCAGCTCAAGCCGGTTCCATCCCATTCATCTAGTACAAACGGTCCGTTGTAAAGAATATTATCACTATTTGAAGCATAAGCTTCCCCTTTTTCAGTTACATAAGCTTCGTTTTGTGGGAAGAACATTGACAATGTTGTCAAACTTTCAAAATAAGGAACAGCTTTTTCTAATTGAATTTCTAAAGTTTTATCATCAACAGCTGTTACGCCTAATTCAGATGGTTCCATTTCACCTTGTAAAATAGCTGTTGCATTTGCAACTACTCCATCAATCATATATGAGTACTCTGCAGCTGTTTCAGGTGTGGCCAAGCTTGTCCATGAAAAAACAAAGTCGTTTGCTGTCACAGGGTCACCATTTGACCACACAGCATCTTCTCTGATTTTAAATGTATAAGTCAATCCATCTTCGCTAACGACTGGTTCTTCTTCAGCCATTCCTAACTCAAGTTCGCCATCTGGTCCTTGACGTAATAACCCTTCATTAACATTATTCATTACGTTAAAACTTACAGAGTCTGTTGCTAATACGGAATCCATTGTTGGAAGCTCAGCTGACTCAACTAAGTTCAATACTTGCTTGTCGTTACCATCTTTATCAGTTGTTGATTCTTCTGAGTCTCCGCCACATGCTGCTAATAAACTAACAGAAGCAAGTGATAATCCCATTAACTGAAGATATTTTTTCTTTTCCAATGCTGTTCCTCCTAATAAATCATAATAAATTTAATCACAAATAATTCATAACTTCATCATTTTATCATCATTTAAAAGAGAGAGAAACGAGTATCGAATTACTCTCATAGGAATCTTAGCTTTTTCACATAGTAAACACAAAAAAAGAGCGAATAAAATTCGCTCTTTTTTTAAAAAAATTATTCTTTTCCTTCAATTGAAGCCCATTTATAAGAATATTCTGCACCTGTTAAGTGAGATGTTAAATCCTTAAGGTAGTCTTTTTCTAGAACAGAGTATGCACGTTGATAGATTGGTGCAATTCCGGCTGTTTCCATCAAGATTTTTTCGGCTTCTAACATATCTTCCCAACGACCTTCTAAATCAGATACGTTTGTTTGAGCACTTTCAACCAAAGCATCGTATTCAGGGTTAGCGTAGCTAGATTTATTGTTCCCATTTTCTGAATGGAACAATTCTAAGAAGTTAATTGGATCAGCGTAATCTGCACCCCAACCAGCCATTTCGATATCGTAATCTTGGTTTGTATCTGCATCTAAACGAATTTTAAACGGTACATTTCTTAGATTGATTTCCAATCCAGGAAGATTTGAAGTTAATTGTGCTTGCATAAATTCTAAAGATTTTTTAGCATTTTCAGTATCATCACCTAAAATTTCTAAAGTAAGTGAATCCACTCCCAATTCATTCAAACCTTCTTCAAAATATTTTTGAGCTTCTTCAACATTATATGTTAATAGATCTCCACTTTGTGCACGGAAATCATCACCTGAAGCTGGATCAGCAGCTAAAGCTTCTGGAACTAACCCATTGGCTGGAATAGAACCATTTTGAAGAACAGTATCAGCAAAGGCCTGTTTATCAAATGCCATTGCGATTGCTTTACGGATATTTTCATTTGCTAAAGCTGTTTCTTCTCCATCACGTTCTTGATTAAATTTAAAATAAAATACAGATGATGTAGGTTGAGTTTTTAATTCAGGATCCCCTTGTTTTGTTTGGACATATTCACCTGATAAAGTAATACGATCTACTGCTCCAGTATCGTACAAGTTGATTGCAGTTGACGTTTCTTTAACCACATCGACATTGATCGTATCTAGTGCTACAGCTTCTGCATCCCAGTACTCTTCATTTTTATTCAATACCCAGCTTAAACCTGTTCCATCCCATTCATCTAATACGAAAGGACCATTGTAAAGCACGGTATCGCTATTTGTTGCATAATCCCCACCTTGTTCAGTTACAAATGCTTCATTTTGTGGTAAAAACATTGGCAATGTCAATAGATCTTTGAAATACGGTTTCGCTGTTTCTAATTGTACTTCTAACGTTTTATCGTCAACAGCTTTAGCGCCTAATTCTGAAGGTTCCATTTCCCCAGTTAAAATCGCAGAAGCATTTTTAACTACTCCATCGATCATGTATGAGTATTCAGCAGCTGTTTCTGGATTTGCTAGACGTTGCCATGCAAAAACAAAATCATTAGCAGTTACAGGATCTCCATTAGACCAAACTGCATCTTCTTTAATTTTAAAGGTAAATGTTAAACCATCTTCGCTGACTTCAGGTTCTTCCGCCGCCATCCCTAACTCGAGTTTATTTTCTGGATTTTGACGATACAATCCTTCATTCACGTTGTTCAAAACAGTACCACTTACTGTATCTGTTGATTTTGCAGAATCCATATTTGGCAATTCAGCACTTTCAATAAGATTTAGAACCTGTTCTTCACTTGATCCAGAATCTTGACTTCCAGTATCTGTTGTATCTCCATCGCCACTTCCGCAAGCTGCTAAAACTAGTGCAGATGTCGCTGTTAAACCTAATAAGCTAAGTAATTTACTTTTTTTCATGTTATTTCCCCCTTGTTCTCTTATCATTCATTTATAAAATAAATCGAGTAATTATTTATTCATTTTTTAATATTAGTTTACTCAAATTATATTATCATCTTATTATCACAATTTCAATATAAATTATTAAAATAATGCAATAATTGCATTTATTTTTAACCAGATACTCATTTAAAATGATTAGAAACACTTATTCATAGGCATTTCACAGCAATCAATACTCACAGTTTATTCTGTAGTTTATTTGTCGAAATTAACAACTTTTTATTTTTTTATAGACGAAAAAAGCTGCTTCGCATTAAAACGAAGCAGCTTTTAGTCTTTAATAAGTTTGAAATTTATTTGTTGTTTAATGCAGTTTTAGCTTGTTCAGCCAATGCTGTGAATGCAGGAGCATCCGTTACAGCAATATCAGCTAACATTTTGCGGTTAACTTCAATTTCTGCTAATTTAAGACCATGCATTAAAGTGCTGTAGCTCATGTTATTTAAACGAGCAGCTGCATTAATACGAGCGATCCATAATTTACGGAAATCACGTTTCTTTTGACGACGGTCTCTATAAGCATAAGTATAAGACTTCATTACTTGTTGCTTAGCAGTTTTGAATAAAACATGTTTTGAACCATAGTATCCTTTTGCTAATTTTAATATTTTTTTACGACGTTTACGAGTAACCGTTCCACCTTTTACACGTGGCATATTAATTTCCTCCTCTAAGATGTTTTCTCTACAAGAAAACTCTTTTGACTAATTTGAATTACATTTGTTCATTTCACAATGAACCGTTTATGCTAAAAGTAATTGATTACCATTTAGCTAATTGTTGACGGATACGTTTCATATCGCTAGAAGATACCATTGTTGATTTACGTAATTTACGTTTTTGTTTTTGTGATTTGTTTGCAAACATATGGCTTGTTTTAGCATGGTGACGTTTTAATCCGCCGTTACCCGTTCTTTTGAACCGTTTTGCTGAACCACGGTGTGTTTTTTGTTTTGGCATTTGTTATTTCCTCCTCAAAATACTCTTACTTTTCAGTCTTTGGTGCTAAAATTAAGAACATACTACGACCATCCATTTTAGCAGCTGATTCAATAGTTGAAATATCAGCTGTTTCTTTAGCCAGACGATCTAACACTTCTTTACCAATACTTTTATGGGTAATGGCACGACCTTTGAATCGGATTGAAGCTTTAACTTTATCTCCATTTTCAAGGAATTTACGTGCATTACGTAATTTGGTATTGAAATCATTCAAATCAATTGTAGGACTAAGTCTTACTTCTTTGAGATTAATGACTTTTTGATTTTTACGAGCTTCGCGTTCTTTTTTCTGTTGCTCAAAACGGAATTTACCGTAATCCATAATACGTGCTACAGGCGGTTTTGCTTTTGGAGCTACTAGTACTAAGTCTAAGTTTGCTTCTTCTGCAAGTTTTAACGCTTCACTTTTGGTAATTACACCAAGTTGTTCGCTGTCACTACCAATAACGCGCAATTCACGTGCACGAATGCCGTCATTTACCATCATATCTTTTGCTATGGTCATACACCTCCATTAGATTTGAGAGAAAGAACAGCAGAAAAATAGACGAGTTCATTACGAACCCGCCTATAAATAATTTCTAACTCACACCGAATGCAAGTTATCATCGTTTATATCTAGCCCAGAGACACTTTCGTCAACTTAGGCGAGAAGCGGGTGCTTCTGCTTGATTTTCTCAACTCATTTATTATACTTCACCGAATTAGAATTGTCAATCTTATTTGTTTATTTTTTGCTATTTGTGTTATCAAATAAGACTATCTTACTAATTGATATGAGAAAGAGACTTCTGAAAGTTGATTCTTCTAGGCATTTACCTAACCGAGTATTGATTTGTGTTCACCGAATTATCCGGCATAATACTATATCGATTTTTATAAAATTGGATTGCTGAAATACCAACCAAAAGTACTATTCCTATTAATGCAACATTTTGCAAGAAGTTATACTGTCCTTGGAAACCTTCTGGTGCTAATAAATAATTATAGATCCCAAAATATGCCCAAGCAATAGGAATTGGGAATATTGCGTTTTTTGTACTTAATAAGACTACCAAAGTCAATCCTACTGCAACTAAAAGAATAATAGAACTCCAAGTTTCAGCAGCTATTCCAAATCTATCCCATTCAATTTTAACAAGCCAAGCGGCTATATTTACTACCGTTGCTATAAAAAGCCATCCTGAATATAAACCAAAAGTTATTGGAAGTAACCAGCGTTTTCGCGTTTGGATCCTCCCAATTTTTTTTACAATTAGAATCATAATGACTAGAAAACCAAAAATAAAAATTGTTGATAAACCAATCAAGTTATAAGAAAAGCTTATTATCCAGACAATATTTAAAGCACATGATACCCAAAAGAGAAAGCTGATTTCATCAACAGCACGTCCATAATATGACTCTTTATGTTTAATGATCATGACAACTATCGAAATAATCAAAAATGTGTAAATAACACTCCAAATGCTAAAAGTTGAGGGTGCTGGTGTGATTAAAGTTGGGTACATATTTGATACTTCTTTTTGCGAAAGACCATTGATTAAACCAAAAGCACCCATACCATTAATAATTAATGTGATAACTAATAAAATTGCGTTGATATATGTTTTTGTTTTTTGTTTCATTTTCCTACTCCTTTTATAATTTTTTTGACGTTCCACATCACTATAAAGTTTATGTTTCAACCTTTAAAACAATACTGTGATTTTTCTGACTTATTAGTTTTTAACGAATAAAGATCTATAATCTGATTTTACAAACAAACTGATATAAAGAATAAATCCCTAAGTCCATCTTAAATCTTTTTAGCATAAGAAACAATCGCTTGAATGTGCTTTTTATCTACATAATTTGTCGGATGATAATAACTCTTAAGTATTGCATCCTCGTCTTTCGTTTTACTCTTCTTCTTTTCCACAATTTTTATAAATACATTTATCATTATTTTAATAATGCCTTTTACCTTAGAAAAATCAACACCTCCAGGTAAATAAAAGAATGTATGAAATGCTAACTGATTTTCATTAAAATTATTATTTTTGATATCATTGATATCTTTCTCAACATTATTATTGCCACCACAAGCAAAAATAATAATTGGCTTTTCTTTGAACCATTCAAGAACTTTTTTGATTTTATTCATTTTACCCACATATACGCCACTACCAAAAACAATAATGTCATAATTTTTTATTTCTGCTTTTTTAAACTTTGAAAAATTTTTTAATTCCCAGTTTAATTCTTCCGCGATCCAAGTTGCATACTGAAAAGTATTCCCATATTTACTTTTATATAGAACAATATTTCTCATTGTCTTCTTCCTTTCTTCAAAGTCTTAACTGCTTTATCGGCTGCAATCTTTCCAGTTAAGATACTGATTGGTAAACCTGAAGGACTAAAGGTCCACTGACCGGCTTGTAATATATCTGGAATTGGTGTATTACAAGTTTTTTTGATTTTAGTCATCTTAGTTATGGTTGGTATATCATCATTCGTAAAAGCCCAACCGGTTATTCCGCCTTCAAGGTTACCACTTAGCCTTTCAATAGTAAGTGGCGTAGAACTGAATTGATGAATCACTTTTCGCCTTATTTCTCCATAAATACTGTCATCAAGGACACTAATCATCTTATCTTCAGCAAAGTACTTAAACTCTTCATACAAACCTAAAGATTTAATATTACTGATAAAATCATAATCCATCAGGACACTGACCATTAATCCAGTCTTTCCTTTTGGAGCAAGTTTTTCATTCCGCAATGCTGGGATAGCAATTTCATAAGTAGTATAATCCAGATACTCACTCATCCAATCAAAGATTTCTTTTTTTTCAGTTGCTTTACTTACTGTCTCAAGTTTCTCAAAAATGGTAGATTGACCCTTTTTATCAGGTGTATAGAAAAAATGACCACTCGATTTTTTTTTAAAGTACTGATTATCCAAATCAACAGCTAGATACAAGGAATAAATTGAATCCCCCGCTCTTTTTCCTTTGAGAAGTTTTTTCTGCTTCTTTATTCCTTTCTTGATTTTACTATCATCGATTGTTTCCATATCGATCGATTTGTATAGCTGATTCGTATCCGCTGCCCAAATCAACTGTTTATATTCGTAATACTGGTCATTCTGATCAATAAGGGTTTTATTAAAAAGGTCGATTTTTTTTATTTCTGTACTTGTTTTTATAACGCCTTCTGTTTTAATGATATACTCTTTTAGCTTTTCAGCCAAATCAAGGGTTCCTTTAAGTGGGTACTCATAATCCAAGTACAAACTGAAATAACTTAACGCAAAAGAAGCAGGAGTCTTTTGGAAAAAATGTTGACTTATTATATCAATCAATGATTGATTATCAGTTAACTGACTCAGATAATCATAAACGGGTAAATTGAAATTCTTGATTTTACCTGATTTTGCCAAAAATTTGAATAGCCAGGGGAAAAATGTCTTAAAAAGATAGTCTTTATCTTTTTTTAAATCTTTGAACAAAGGGTTCTCAATTCCATATAGAACATCCATATAATCCATAACTTTTTTTATCTCACGGAGTATGACATCGATATCATTTTCACTATCAGGATAAAGGTTTACAAGCATTTTTCGATAATCATTCAAACTGTCAATTGTTTCAACTCGTATCGCTTCTTTTTCAATCCCGATCGTTACAATACTCTTGACAAATTCAACATTTATATTGAGCTGCTGTAACATAGGCTTAACAATTCCGGAATCAATGATTCCTCTGGCACCCGTATCAAACAAAAAACCGTCATAATAGAATGAGTTCGCTAAACCACCAACTTTATCTTCTTTTTCGCATAGCAGTATTTTATAGCCATTTTTTGATAGAAAAGCTGCACTTGTCAATCCGGCGATTCCCCCACCGACAATAATTGCATCATATCTCATTCTATCACCCACCTTTTTGTATTAAACCGGTCATTTCCAGACTCAGATTCCATATTTCTTCTTGTTTTTTCGAATCTAAAGCATGTTTTGCTGGTTTTTCTTCGATTGTTAAGTTAAAAAATTTACCATTAATATTGCTTAGTTCACTAGCTGAAGCTAAATAATAAATTGCTTCCCCAGATATTTCCGGATCTTTTAAAAAATGCCAAGTTACATGATGTAAAAACCATCGATATAATCTACCGTTGTTATTACCAATGTTAGTTTTCACACCACCCGGGTGCATTGCATTGATCGTAACACCGGTACCTTTTAGATTTTCCGCCAACTGCCAAACGGTCAATAACTGTGCCGTCTTAGAAGCCCCGTAACTTCTCAAGCCAGTATAAATACGCTTTTCCCAATTTAAATCGTTTGTTTTCAGTCCGTTAAAGCGATGTCCTTCAGAATTAACTTGGATAATTCTTGATGGCGAAGATTCAATCAGTCTATTTAATAAAAGATTAGTAATCAAAAAAGACGCCAAATGATTGACACAAAAAACCATTTCATAACCATCTTTATTTAATATCTTTTTAGTTGAATGGATGCCAGCACTATTGATCAATACATCTACTCTCGGATATTTATCTACGATTGCCCCAACAGCTTTTTCAACTTGTTCCAAATCAGAAAAATCGGCAATAAAATAATCGACAAAAATGGAATATTTTTTTTCAAGCTCTTTTTTGACAGCCTTAGCTTTCTTTTCGTTCCTAACCAACATCACAATATCCGCTTTGCCGGCAGCTAATTTTTTTACAGCTTCATAACCTACACCGGAAGTTGCACCAGATACGACACAAATTTTTCCATCCATCAATTCATCACTCTTTTTTTGAACAGTTCTACTATTTTTAATGAACAGCAATTGTTCTGGAAATTTATTTATCACTTTGCATCTCCTTATCCAAAAAATGCTCTCATAAACCAACGATAAATTGATCTAATAATAGGAATCCCATCATAAATATCACCCCAAAGATCGTAATAATCTCTTTGTTCAATAATTAGACCCTTGCTATCAAAAGTTAATCTTGTTGAGCCATAAATCGGTTTCGCTGGAAAAAAACGAAAGGACATTGTCATCTTCCAGTCCATCATTACAACATTATCATTTTTAATAATATGGTAGATATCCATTTCTAAACTTTTGCAGCGTTTAGCCAAACGATTACACATTGCTTCAAACTTAACTTTACCTTCTATTCTCTGGATTGAATCTTGAAAGATGATATGTTCATGGTAAAACGGAAAAATATGTGACCAGTCTGGTTTTCCTTCTCCACTATAGGTTTTTGACCACACCTCTTTAATTTCTTCAATAGATACTAGTTTATTTTCTGGTACGTCTGTTGCCATAAAGACACCCCATCTTTGTTTCTTATTAATACCATTGTACCAAACTATTATAGAAATCGTTTACAATACGAATAGCTGCTTTATAGAACTTTAAACTGAAAAACACTACCCAGTAAAAAAATCAAAAATTCACTATCGTTAGATGAATTTACTTTTGTAAAATACTTTAGAAATAAGTAATGATAGTATCCGTTTGTTGTTTAATCCAAGATGAGCTCTTTCTATACTGTACTTCCCGTATAGCGAGCTGATCATTTAAAAATTCATAAAAAAAGAACCAATGGCTTAACCGTCTACATAAGCTGACGGAAGCATTGGTTCAAGATCATGATAGTTTTTCTAGAATAAATATTAAAAGCTTATTGTCGTTAGTTTGTATAAGATTTTTATAGAAGAGATTTGCGATCTGCTTTCACCATTTCGCTTGCTGCTTTAATTGCATCTTTAGTTGTATCAAAGAAACGATCTTTTCCGTTTTTTTCAACAAACCCACTTTTTTCTAAAACATTCATGGGTTGAGTATTCGTTTCAGAATATAAAATCAGTATATTTTGAGCTTTGCATCTTTTCTCTAACTGTTTTACGGCATTCAACGCTGTTGCATCCATACTGTTAACATTCTTCATTCTTAATATCATTACATCTGTTGTACTCTTCATCTCATTAAGCATATCTAGGAATGTATTAACGACCCCATAAAATAGCGGACCATTCACTTCATAAATTGCGATTTTACTATCTAATTGTTCTTTTAATGATTCATCCAAAATATCTGATTCGTCATCTTCTTCATCTGTAAAAATTCCAAGTTCATGGCTTACATTCTCTATCAGTTTATTTTCTGACATTCTTTTTACAAATAAAAACATTGCAATAATCATTCCAACTTCTATTGCGACAACTAAGTCGAATAACAAAGTTAACACGAAAGTGACTAGCAACACAGCTACATCACTTTTAGTTGAATAAAAAATACCTTTAAACGATCTCCATTCGCTCATATTATAGGCAACAATAACCAATATGGCTGCCAATGTAGCCATCGGAATTAGCTTCGCTAATGGCATAAAGACCAACATGATCAATAACAATGTTAATGCATGAACTATTCCAGCTACTGGTGTTCGTCCACCATTTTTTACATTTGCTGCTGTACGTGCTATTGCGCCTGTCGCTGGGATACCACCAAATAATGCAGATGAAATATTAGCTATACCCAGTGCAACAAGTTCCATATTTGAGTTATGTTTCTTCCCAATCATTCCATCAGATACAACTGCAGATAACAATGATTCGATACTTGCTAAAAATGCAATTGTCAGTGCGGGTCTGATCAATTCTTTAATAATTGGTAATGATATATCGATCGATGAAAAATCGATCAACTGAATAGAATTGGATATATTTCCAAATCTACTTCCAATAGTTTCAACTGGAACATTAAATACTTTAACAAAAAGAGTAACCAAAACTAATGCTATTAATGATCCTGGAATTTTTTTATTGATTTTCGGCCAAACTATGATAATCAAAAGTGAAATTAATCCCACTAAAGTTGTTGATAAATCTATTGTATTAAAATTTTGGATATAAACTTCCCATTTTGCTATAAATTCAGAAGGAACTTCATCAATCTCAAGTCCAAAAAAATCTTGAACTTGGGTGGATAATAGTACGATTGCGATTCCGCTTGTGAACCCCGTTGTCGTTGGGTAAGGTATATACTTGATTACACTACCTAACTTCACTACTCCCATAATGATCATGAATATACCTGCTAGAATTGTCGAAATCAGCAAACCATCCAAACCAAATTGTGCAATAATTCCATATACAATAACAACAAACGCTCCAGTTGGTCCGCCGATTTGGACTCGGCTTCCTCCTAAGAAGGAAATTAAAAACCCTCCGATAATAGCTGTTATGAGACCTTTTTCAGGTGCGACTCCTGAAGCAATTGCTAGTGCAACTGATAAAGGTAACGCTATAATAGCAACAATAACACCAGCAATTATATCATCTTTTAGTTGAGTTATAGGTAATTCTTTTTTTCTATTTTTTATGATTGAAAAAAATTTTGGCTTTAGCATGTCATTCTTCCTTCTTTAACATATTTTCTAAGATTTTCCACTCTTTTTCATAACTACTTTTTATATTTAGTTTTGAATAAATAATTTCACTCGATAATAATCCATGAATAACAGACAAGAACATAACCGTTAATAAATCATCATTTTGTTCTTTATTGTCATTTGGAGATGAACTACTACTTATAAGCTCTTTTACTTTTTTAAAGCGTTGCTCTGACAAATCTATTATTTTTTGCCTTATTTCACTATCCATCGTATCAGGTGGAAACAAAAGCAATCTTTTCCAAAACAACAGTTTTTTTCGTGAACTATTGTAATAGTTTAAAATTCCTAAAAAAAATTCTTTCAGACTCTTTGATTGAGATTCTACAACAGTAAAGTATTCTTCAATCTCTTGATTAAATAATTGATATAACAACTCTTCTTTACTTTTAAAATGTGCATAAATAGAAGCTTTTTTTATCCCTACAATATTAGCAACTTCATTCAAAGAAAACTCCATACCCTTTTCAGCAAACAATCCAAATGTTGCATCTATAATTTTTTTTTTTGTTTCCAAAGTGATCCCGCTCCTTCCCTACCTTCCGTTTGGTAGGCAATTAATATCTTACATAGATTTAAGAGAAATGTCAAATGAATTATATATATATTAGAGAGCTATTATACATACGACATTAAAAAAATTTAGACCTCATACTTATTTATTACTTAATTAAAAACAGTCAGTGCCCCGTCACATCAAACTATTTCTTCATTATAAGAACTAATAGTACCTACAAATAATAGATAAGGTTGAAAACAGAGAAGGCACTCTACGATGAAATTAATCATCGTGGAGTGCCTTCTTTTGGTTTCTCAAATACTTTATTATATTGAAATATCAAAGTTGCGATCACAGCAAAACTTATATCCAAACGATGATTTGTTGCGATTCAACTCAGTCTTCATTTATGCACTGATTTCTTTCATATCGTACTCAAAAAAAGGTCCAACATCCTATTTTTTCAATAGTTTCGGGTAATAGGTTATAAGTAAAATAATGTAGCAATCATAGAAATTACAATAGAGTAGTAACGATACCATTGCTTCTTCATTCTATGCAGCAAAAATATACCCGTTGCAACAACTGCAAACATGATCAAGCCGACTATGATCGGATTTTCAAATAATTGTACTCCAGTTCCAATCATAAAGGTAGTAAGTGAACCAGTAAGCATGCTAGCTTTAAGCCAGTCGCGTATCTTTGTACGATATATTATCAAACAGAGAATCAGCCATATGATCCCATATCCAACTCGCAAAGGTGCCACGAAGTTATAAGAACTACCTTGATTTGCTCCTTTTTCAAAAACCATAAAGATAAGAAAATACAATATAAAAGTTGCTGCTAAAGTAATAAAACTACCTATTGTAACAAGTATTCCTTTCTTGATTACATCATAATTTTTATTCATATATCAGTCGCCTACTCTCCTCATACGTAACTCGTGATCAAGCTAAACGATTTATTTTCCAAAGATTTAGTACAGTAAAAGCTAATTGTGAACCGAGTATACATAGCCCATTCTTGTCACCCACTTTTGCACTTCTTCTCATATGTACGTAAAGTCAATTGGGCAAGTGGAAATATAGTTTCGTAACACTAGCAATGAAGTACTGGCTATCTTTTTGCATTTCACCAGTGGTTCCTGTTCATGAAAAGCTGTTATCCCCGCTTTCCACGCAGAGTATCGCACTAAAAACACCTTTTCTATTACCAATTTCTTCAACAATATTATCCAGGAATTCTTCTTTTCTTCAGATCACCATTGCTTCTCCATCTTTACAAACCTAAAGTTTTGGAGTTGCAGATCTACATTAGACTTTGATTGTCCAGGACTGATCATTTTAACTTTTAGTATTTGATTATTTGTTTTTTCTCACTCAAAATCTCTAGCCTATTCTTGAGGGTACACAAGCCCCATCTGTCTACGGCATTCATCCAATAGTGACATTACTTCTACAGTACTTTTGGCAGGAATCATTTCTCCTTCTTTTTTTCCAGCACGAATCTCAGCTGCTACATTGGAAAATTGTGTGCCATATAAAAGTCCCTCCATCTCGAATATTTCTTCTTTCCCATCAGTTCTCAACGTTGCCTGCTTTGCTGAATTAAACTTTGGAACAGAAATAGAGCCCTTTGTTCCTTTTATTTCAAAGAAGTTTCCAGCTTCTTCTATCATGGAAATATGCATTTCAGCCTGAAAGTCTGGATACTTAAATTTGATTTCTTCCGCGTAATCCACCGCGTGCATGTCGCCTTGGCACTGAATGGTTTCTGGCATACCAAAAAGCTCGTAGCAATATCTGATTGCGTAGACACCAAGATCTAAAAGCGCTCCACCAAGCATAGAAAGGGTTGTAAGTCGCAGATTATCAGAATGTTTGAGCAATTGGACCGCGAAGGCACAATCAACTGACTGTATATCTCCGATTACACCAGATTTCACCCACTTTTTTACCTGCAAAGCTGTCTCGTTGTGCCATGTCCACATTGCTTCTGAGACATAGACATCTTTTTCTGCAGCATAATCAAATACTTCCTTTGCCACTTTTTCATTGACAGCAAATGGTTTCTCACAAAGTATCGGTTTCTTGTTCTTAATAGAAAGCTTTGTGTATTCGGCATGCTTATCACCGTTTACATTAACATATACACCCTCTACACCTGAAGCGTTAATCGCTTCTTCTGCGGTATCATAGACAGTTCCACCATATTCTTTTGCAAAGTCTTCAGCCTTCGATTTTGTTCTATTCCAGATAGCCACGATTTGATTATCATCTGTCTTCACCAATTCGTTTGCTGTTGTGTGAGCAATACTTCCACAGCCAATATAAGCCCATCCAAATTTATCCATAAGTATTTTCCTCCGTTTTTCATTTGTCTTTTAATCTACTTTTTAGTGCTTCTTTTCTGTAAATTCAAAAAAAGGGGCAACTTTATTATGTCCATGTGACTAAAAAAAATTTAAGAACCTATACGTTACACAGACCTTTATCGAAGTTAGATTACAATAAAAACGCATAAATTATATTTAATCAATTTTTATAGCTTTCTAGTTTTTCCAGTTCGACGGAGCCATCCTTCCAGTAAAACGCCATATACGATCCCAGCCACAAAACTGATAGGATCTTGAAATTCAGTACTACTATAGAATGCAAAGGAAACTAAAAGGCCTAGCAGAGCTCCACGAAGTAATGCTTTATTTCTAACTGTTTCACCCCATGGAGCGCCCACGACTAGGCCAATAATGACCCGATTATACCAGAGTGAAAACACAAAAACGGGAGTCGCTGAAAAACCAGACCGAACGTATGCTCCTACTACGCAAACAATTCCTAACAAAGCTCCTCCAATAAGAGCTGCTTTCATTCTATTCTTCATCTCTCTACTCCTTCCAAAACGATTACGGCCATGTTTTTTTATTTTAGCATCCAATTCTTCTTAAACTTTTATCTCTGATTTTAGTATAATACTCGTAGCCTTAATCACATAACTGAATTGATTACTTTTTGAAATAAATCTATGACACTGATAGATTTATAAAACTCGTATCATTAAATTATTTAATTCATTTAAAATTTTTTGTTCTATAGTAGTCCATAAATATCCAAGTTTGTTAAAACGTTAGCATCAAAGAGGCGAGCTCATGATGAAAAATAAAAAAAGCCTGCCACTATTAGTTTATTTTATACTTTCATTGTTCTTTATGGAGTTTATCTTGAGATTGAACGTAGTGGGAAATGCTTCTCAGATATTTAAGCTGTCTTTAAATCCAAATTTGTTCTTGCAAATGAAAGAAGCCTTAAGATAACCGCATAAATGTGCTTGTCTTAGACCAATATATTTATTTTTAATCAGACACCGTACCTCCACATCAGAGAGTCTACCATCCTAATGCCTAATACCTTCTAACACTAATTAGGCTAAAATTGAGATTAAATTATGGCTACTGATGAAATATGATGACCTAAAGAAATGTTATCTTATACGTCCTTTCGATATTTAAAGTTTTCTTCGACTCTATCAATGAAAACAAAGCCATACAACCCTAAGACAGCATTAAACACAGCCACACTATAAACGCTAAAACGCTCCGCTATTCCGAAATACGCGTTGGGTACTATGCTTGTGCCGATGGGACCGATAATCATAAACACTAGCGTGACTGCTGCCCATATAGCCAATGACTGATATTTTTTGTGATCCTTGAATCCTCCGATAATAATCAGACTAATTGAAACGATCGATAAAACGACAACACCACCTGTAACAACGTATACATGCATTACATCTTGAAAGGTTCCAGCATAACCACTATGCGTCAATGGAAAAAGAGTGTATCCTATCGCTGATACCCAATTCATCACAGCAAAAAGATATATCCCAATTCGTAATACCTTGTTCCCTTTACCCTGAATGATTATGCAAACCAGTACAGAGCTCAAGCAGGCAAATAAATGGTGAATGGATGTTAACCCATTTGCGACCACAAATGATGGGGCATCCGTTGCAGTTAAATCACTTACTGCTTGGCTTCTCCAATCGTATCCAGGATAATTCATCGCCCCGACTACAGTATGCAAGATATAAAATATGAGGCTTGCTATGCCTGAAAGGCATAACCAGTTAGTCAGCGTTTTCCCTTTCATTTCATCTCCCCTCCCCCTAATACACTAGAATAAGTAGCAATTTAATCCTAAATCATTTTCTGATATATCATATCTGTTTTTTCGAAATTCAGTACTTCATGGACAACCAGATTTGGATTCAACGTAATGGAACTGGAGACAAGTTGTTAGCGATGGAATCAGACCGATTTCCAGATGGTTTACATTTACTTTTTCTCGTTTCGATTTATAAAAGAAGAGTCCTGAGCAATCTTATTCATCGAATTGCTCAAGATTAAAAAGTGATTTAGAAATTTGATTTGTTTTTTCATCTGCACATAATTTGAGACTGATTTCCCATAATTTTTCTTGCAACTCTTGATTCAATATGACCATATCTTCTTTGATTTCTATAAATTCATCATTTTTCAAAGTAATAAATTTTCCGGATTTTTTAAGGCTTTCTTCCTGAGTTTCAGTAAACAGAGGAGCCATCATTTCTCCACATTCTTCTATCGTAATAAACCTTCCAAATAACTTCATCAAAGTTGCCATCATTCTCATAGGCGCAGGGATAATATTTAATTGGTTGCTCCACACAGTTTTAGGGATTTGAAAGCCGATAAATGATATTTTTGTATTATGTTTATTTTTGTATAAATCATGTAATTTCACAAGAAACATTCTTTTGGCAACCATTGCCTGTTGGATACCAGCTTCGTACCCCCAATCATTTTTCATTTGCATATCATCCCAATATATTTTACCTCCTTCTGTGACATTAAAAATGACTCTACCTCCGCTTTGAGACCTTTCCAATAAGCTCAATAAGTTTAAGGTCAACATAAAATGAGATAAATAATTGACTTGAAAATGTGGATCCATACCGTCTTCTGTTTCTACTCTTTTGGCAGCATAGCCTAATCCGGCATTAATAAATATTCCATCCAGAAAAGTATGTTTACTTTGAATCTCATTTATCGCATTGTGGACATCACTTAGTTTTGTAAGGTCACATATAATTAGTGACACTTTTTCATTGAGAGTCGTTTCCTTAAATTCTTGTATTACTTTCTCGCCAAGTTCTCTCGATCTGCACAAAATAATTATTTCATGTGAGTGGTCATCTGTAGCTGCTAATACTTTAGCAACGCCTTTTCCCATTCCATTCGTACCACCGGTTACCATTATTTTCATAGTTCCTTCCTCCTTATTCATGAAACATATGACGCCGCTCTTACTAGCCGTTTGATATTTCTAAGGCCAATTTTCATTTTAAAATAGTTGTTTTCTTTATTCACCTTATCAAGTTTACTAAATAATTCGTCTGCATCAGCCACTGAGACCATTTTTGCATTAGTATATCCGGCAGAAACTAACATCCTGGCAAAATTAGAACTGACCCATTGAATTCTTGTGAAATCAATCAAAGTATGAATAGATTCAATAAACTCCGGTTCAAATCCATAGTCATTGATAATTTCAGTTTTTTTATCAGATGAACTCAATGTCTCAAAGAATATAACAGAATTCTTATAACCGAGAGATTCCAATCTCTCTATATCTTTTTTATTAAGTTCATTATACCCTATCACTTATTCATAGTTCATTGATTAACCCTCTGATTTTCATGTTTTTAATGTCCAAAGAACGATTGATTTTATCCTGCTTTTACCAATCATTTCCGGATCAAATCCTGCTTCTATAAATAGTTGCTTCTTTCTGCACGAAGTGCAAGTGATGTAGATTGTGAACTTGAGAAAAGTAACGTTTCTTCAAGTATCGCCTTATTCTTCTTTATATCCGTATACAAAAATAGACCCTATAGAAAGCACCTTTTTGTAGTGTCCATTCTATAGAGTCCATTTTACTTTTACACAGTATAGCTATGCTTGCCAAAAATTGAGAATCAAGTTGATCACAACAAATATCTCGTAGGCAAAGAAAAAATCGATTGATATTTGCGAAACTAACTAAACAAACCCCAGTTCAAAAATAATTTCAGTACATGCTATCTTCTAAGCTTTATCATAATCTCATAGTTCATTTACTAGCTATTTATCATTAATATCACTTATTTACTGAAGTTTTTAATTTCTGCTGAAACTTTTTCTAAATAATCACTTAATGCAATTGTTTCAGTAGTTTTCTCACCATACTTGCGTACAGCAACTGTGTTGTCTTGAACTTCATTATCTCCAACAACTAATTGATAAGGTATTTTTTGTGTTTGAGAGGCACGGATTTTATAGCCCATTTTTTCATTCCGTCCATCAACTTCCACGCGCATCCCAATACTGTCCATTTGTTTTTTGATCTCATAAGCATAATCAGTATGCATATCTAAATTAACTGGGATTATTGTAGCTTGAACTGGTGCTAACCAAGTAGGAAAAGCCCCCTTGTATTCTTCGATCAAGTAAGCTACGAAGCGCTCCATTGTAGATACGATTCCGCGATGGATAACTACCGGACGGTGAGTATTTTCGCCATCTTCTCCTACATATGTTAGGTCGAACCGTTCTGGAAGCAAAAAGTCTAATTGGATCGTTGAAAGTGTTTCTTCAATCCCGATAGCTGTTTTTACTAACACATCTAGTTTTGGACCATAAAAGGCTGCTTCTCCTTCTGCTTCAAAGTAATCTAATTCCATATCATCCATTGCTGTCTTAAGCATCATTTGAGCTTTTTCCCACATATCATCATCATCAAAATATTTTTCTGTATTTTTAGGATCTCGGTAGCTTAAACGGAAACGATAATCGGTAATATTAAAGTCTCCATATACAGCTAACATCAATTCCAATGTTCGTTTGAATTCTTCTTCAATTTGATCAGGGCGTACAAATGTATGACCATCATTCAGAGTCATTTCACGCACTCGTTGTAATCCAGATAAGGCCCCACTCTTTTCATAACGGTGCATTTGGCCTAATTCAGCAATTCGAATCGGCAATTCACGATAGCTGTGCACATCATTTTTGTAAACTAGCATATGATGAGGACAGTTCATCGGACGCAAGACAAGCATTTCGCCGTCTCCCATATCCATAGGTGGAAACATATCATCATGATAGTGATCCCAGTGACCGGATGTTTTGTATAAGTTTACATCCGCCATGATCGGTGTATAAACATGTTGATAACCTAAACTGATCTCACGGTCGGTAATGTAACGTTCGATCGTGCGACGGATCGTAGCGCCTTTTGGTAACCAAAAAGGCAACCCCGAACCAGCTTCTGGAGAAAGCATAAATAAATCTAGTTCTTTACCTAATTTACGGTGATCACGTAATTTAGCTTCTTCACGCATTTGGATAAACTCTTTTAAATCTTTTTTATCGAAAAAGGCTGTTCCATAAACCCGTTGCATCATTTTGTTATCCGAATTACCTCTCCAATAAGCACCAGCAAGAGACAATAATTTAAATACTTGAATGCGGCCTGTTGAAGGAACATGAACTCCACGACATAGATCTACAAAATCTCCTTGATCATAAACCGTGATTTTTTCTGATTCTGGAAGGTCTGTAATTAATTCGACTTTGTAAGGATCATCTTTGAATATTTCTAAGGCTTCTTCTCTAGAAACTTCTTTGCGGACAATTGGGTTATTCTCTTTTACAATTGACATCATCTCAGCTTCGATTTTTGGAATATCCTCTTCAGTAATCGGAGTTTCAGAGTCTGTGTCATAGTAAAATCCAGTTGAAATTCCAGGACCTACTCCAAATTTTATATCTGGGTACAAACGACGTAAGGCATTTGCCATTAAATGAGCCGTTGAATGACGTATGATCTGTAATGCATCTTCATGATCTGGTGTAATGATTTCAATCTCACCATCTACTTCTAGCGGGCGTACTAAATCAACTAATTCCCCATTAAACTTACCAGCTAGTGCTTTTTTAGCTAATCCTTTGCTGATACTTTCAGCAATATCTTTTGTAGATGAACCAGTAGGAAAGACTTTTACCGCTCCATCTGGAAATGTGATTTTAATTTCTGACATAGTGTATTCCTCCATGATCTAATTTTAAAATACTATCTTTATTCAGCTAAAAAACAAAAAAAGTCCCATCTATAGTATATTAAATACTATAAACGGGACGTTCATTACGTGGTTCCACCCAGATTCAGAATTTAGCAAATACACTAAATTCACTCTAAGCTGTTAACGCTAGCTAAACGACCAACTGCTAATACGAAAAAAGTTCACAGCGGCACTCGAAAGGGGTCAAAACAAGAACGAAATTAGAAAACTCTCAGCAAATGTTTTCTTCTCTAAAAAATCGCAACCAAGTTTAGATGTCTTTCTCAATGATTTCTTTTATACCTATCATTAAAGCACTTTTTAATTTTAATTTCAAGGGGATAATGTTTATTTGTTCATTTCTCTATTGAAGATGGCGTCGATTAGAACCCGTCATTTTAACTTCTTTAGCTAAATAACGAACCCGTTCCATAATCCTCTTGGCTTTTAATGGCTCATCTTCGCCTCTTTGAGTTACTCTTAAATGTTCTTCTTCAAGTTGCTTCATATCAAAATTAGAAGAGAAAAAAGTAGGTAATTGTTCTTGCATTCGGTACTGTAAAATTACTCCTAATACATCATCACGTATCCAACTAGACATTGAATCAGCACCAATATCGTCAAGCATTAGTATAGGCGCTTTTTTAACAAACTCTAATTTTTCGCCTGTGTTATTCTTACCGATAGACTGTTTCATTTCTACTGCAAACGATGGGAAATGCATCAAGGTAGTAGAAAAACCTTTTTCTGCCAGTTCGTGTGCTAGTGCTCCTAACAAATAGGTTTTGCCAACACCAAACGATCCTTGTAAATACAACCCTTTATAAAATTCTTTTGGATTAGTCAAATAGTCATGAATGAAATTATATACTTCTGAAACAGCTAGTCTTCGTTCATCAGTCATCTCAAAATCAGCTAATTTTGCATTACGAACATCTTTAGGCATATCCATAGAATAAATCCGATTTTTAATTTCTAATTCTTTTTGTTTAGCTATCAATTCAGCAGAAGGCACATAAGTTACATCAATGTAATGGTAGTTCAAAACTAATTTAGGATGGTAGCCTGGTGCCATCATTCCTTTTTTTAAATGAAATTTCTTTTTTTCTTGCACATATTCATACAACTTAGCATAACTTTTGACAATTGCTTCATTACTAAGTTTTTGACGATTTTCTTCAATAAATTCAGCTACATCTGGATCATCTAATACTTCTTGGATCAATTCCTCGTATTTATGATTTAAGTTTCGTTCCTTGATCATTCGTGTCAGACTCTCACCGATATCTTCCATTACTATTCACCTTCTTTGCCAAAATTTTGTATTCGTTTCAAACGTTCCATAAAGGACTGTTTCTCTTCTTCACTCATTGGCGTTTCTTCTGTTTGGCTATTTTCTGCTTTAGCCCAATCAGGAAGTGTTTCTTTCCTTATAGTCGTTTGCTTGCCATAACTACCTTTATTTCTATTTTGTGCGTAAGTTTTACTACGATTTTCTTGTTGTTGTCTTTTCTCAGAATTTTCTAAATACATTTTTTTCACTTTATGAATTGCTTCTTCAGGTGCGACTACTTTTTCTTGCGCCCAGTCATTTGCAATTTTATAAGCTAACTTTTGATCAAGTGTTGGGTTGTTTCTCACAACTAAAATATAATGAATCAGGATATTGATAACTGAGGTCGGTAAATTAGCTTTCTTAACGATTTCTTCCAAAGTCCACTCTTCATGTTTTGTGACAAAACCACCTTTTTGATCTTTTATAGAGTTCATAAAATCAACCGGACTTATTTGCTCACTCACTTCAATAACTGCAATATCCTCTTTTGTTAAACCTCTTTGGGTCAGTTCATTCTCACGCATTTGTTGTTGGTTAGAATCAACTTGTATATCTTTTTCTACCACATCTTTTAAAGAAATATTTTGTTGGTTTTTATTATGATAATCATCATATGCTAGCTTCTTCATTTTTTTTTCATCAATTTGACCTGTTTCAATATCTGAAGCATTCAGCACAAATTGTTGCAACGCTAATTCATCTAATCCGTATAATGTATGCAACACCAGTACCGCTTCTTCTATTTCTTTAGTGATAGAAGAGCGATTAATATATTGCTGATTCAATCCTGCATAAAAAAACTTCAAATCAAATGTTTTCGAATCGATTTTAGGATTTGAAGAACTTGTTTTACCGATATATGAAACAGGTTCTTTTAGCAGTTCTTTTTCTCGTTTTAATAATTCAGTATCAAATTGAAAAACATCTAAAAAAGACTTCGTGACTTCTTGAAACTTCTTTTTATCTATACTTTCAATAATAAATCGATTTCTTAATTTTTTAAACTTTCGTTCTCCTACTCTTTCTAATAATAATAAGCTCAATAAGTCATCTTTAAAAAAGACATCGCTTGTTTGAGGAGCTTGCAATTCATATATTATTAGTTTGGTCGGATCTGTTTGAAGATACGTTTTAAGTAATCCAATTGCTTCCAACTTGATTCTAGCTTGGTATAGCTCAGGAATACCGATATTGAGCAATGCTAATAGCTCAGAATGTAAGACACCTTCACTCCAGTAGGCTTCTTCTTCTATCTCAGTCCACAATGTCATATAAAGACTGTATGCTGCAGTCCCTATTAGAGGTTGATACAAAAAAGTTAGAATTTTTTGATCGATATCCGAAAGTAAAGCTTGTTGTTTTACTAAAAAACCATCTTTAGGACTTAAGTTTTTCCATGGATACCCCAAAATGACTCATACCTTTCTATCTCAATTAATTTTTCCAGCTTTTTTTCTTTCAAATTCTTGTAATTCTTTCAAAAAGACACTCATATCTTTAAACTGGCGATAAACACTAGCAAAACGGATATAAGCTACTTCATCAATATCAGCTAATTTCTCCATAATGTACTCCCCAATAATAGCAGAGGAAATTTCATTTTCACCTAATCCTCTGATTTGGTTTTCTACTTCATCTACTATTTTTTCAACTTGTTCCATTGCTACTGGACGTTTTTCACAAGAGCGTATTAGACCTCTTAAAATTTTTTCTCGATTAAATTCTTCTCTAGTGCCATTTTTTTTAATGACTAAAAGAGGTGTTTTTTCTACTCTTTCAAATGTAGTAAAACGAAACTTGCAAGCTTCGCATTCTCTTCTTCTACGAATAGCACGACCATCATCTGCTGGACGACTATCGACAACTTTAGAATTATTATTTTGACAGCGTGGACATTGCATGTTTATCATCCCTATCTTAAGTGTCATTCGTATCTACACTAATTTCGCACGAAAATGTTTACTCTATTATACCATACAACAACCAGAGATAAAACCGCTTAAAAACGAAGTAATCCTTTGACTGTAAGGCAAAAAGAACAATCCATAAATGATTGTTCTTTTCGCCTTACTATTTATGCTCTTATCAGTCTTTATTTTTGTTTATCCAGTCTAGAACTTGTTTTTTTGTATTTTCGATCGTCCCGCTATTATCAATTATAATATCTCCAAGAATGACTTTTTTTGAAATAGGCAACTGGGAATTGATCCTTTGAGTTGCTTCTTTTTTTTCAATATTGTCTCTCTTCATTAATCGATTTAATTGGATCTCCTCTGATGTAGCTACCACCATAATTTGATCCACTTCATTTTCATAACCCATTTCAAATAAAAGGGGAATATCCAGAACAATGATTGCTGGGTCTTGCTTCAGATAGTCATTCTTTTTAGTTACGATCCATTGATGAATATGTTGTGACAACATTTTATTCAGTAACTCTCTCTTTTTCACATCATCAAATATGATTTTAGCCAAAGCAGTACGATCTAATGTACCATCTGCCAGAATAACCTTATTTCCAAATTCTTTTTTTATTTTTTCTAAACCATCTGTTCCTGGTTTCACTACTTCTCTTGCTCCAATATCTGCATCTACTACCGGATAGCCTTGCTCTTTGAATATCTTGCTTACAGTTGATTTTCCTGTAGAAATCCCCCCTGTTAATCCTAAAATCACAGTCATCTTATCTCCCCTTTTTTTACCGATCAGCTTCCAATCGTTGACATTTAGAACAAAAATGAGTCCCTCTTTGTGCAACTTTTATTTTTTCTATTGGCGTACCACAATGAATACAGGGGATTCCTTTTTTACCATAGACCGATAAATTCACTTGAAATGTTCCCGCTTCCCCTAACGCATTTTGGTAGCTGCGAATAGTCGTTCCGCCCGCTTCAACTGCATCACCAAGTACTTTTATGATTGCTTTGTGTAACTGAGAAACTTCATCTTTTTTCAAGCTGTTAGCAATCCTTAATGGATGTATTTTGGCTAGAAAAAGTGCTTCATCTACATAAATATTTCCTAAACCAGCTACAGTCTTTTGATCCAACAAAAGCGGTTTGATTGCTCTTTTTTTAGTTTGCAGACTATTGTAAAAAGTTGTTTCATCAAATGCTTCTTCAGTAGGTTCTGGGCCTAGCAATTTTATGCCCGTCATACTGAATTCTTTTCCCAAGGGTACTAGGGTCATTCGTCCAAACTTTCGTACATCCAAATACCTTAAATCTCTCCCATCAGCTAAGTGGAAAACCACGTGCGTGTGCTTTTTAAGTGGCTTTGATGAGTCTTCTACCTCATATTTACCTTCCATACGCAGGTGTGAAACCATCGCCCACTGCCTAAAATGAAAGATAATATATTTACCACGTCGATCAAAGCCAATAATTTTTTCACCTGTTAGAAGCTGCTTAAATTCACTACTTGCGATAGAACCAGAAATAATCCGATCCCAGTATACATCAACGGATTTTATGCTTGCCCCTGACACAAGTTTTTCTAAACCTTTTCTAACCGTTTCAACTTCTGGCAATTCTGGCAAATTTCTACTTCCTCTCTACATATAGAAAAGTGTTTCTGCTGCGAACGAACACAGCGGAAACACTTCAGTTATTATTTGGCTTCATACCAACTTTTCCCACTATTGCTATCAACTTTTAACGGAACAGATAATTCTACTGCCCCTTCCATAACTTCGATAACTAATGCCTCTAATTGTTCTATTTCATCTTCGGGCACTTCAAAAATAAGTTCATCATGAACTTGCAACAACATGGTTGCTTTCATATTTAATTCTTTTAATTTTTTATCCATTTTGATCATAGCGATTTTCAAAATGTCTGCTGCACTACCTTGGATAGGTGTATTGATAGCTATTCTTTCAGCGAATGAGCGTAAATTGAAATTTCGAGAGTTTATTTCTGGTAAATAACGACGGCGTTGGAAAAGCGTTTCAACAAACCCTTTATCTTTTGCCTCTCTCACAATATCTTCCATGTACGTTTTTACGCCTGGATACTTTTCAAAATACGTATCAATAAACTGTTGTGCTTCTTTTCGACTGATACCTAAGTTTTGTGATAAGCCATAATCGCTTATGCCGTAGACAATTCCGAAGTTAACTGCTTTAGCTCTGCGTCGCATTTCAGGGGAAACTTCTTCTGGAGAAGCAATACCAAAAACACGCATAGCCGTACTTGAGTGGATATCTTGGCCCTCAATAAAAGCTTCTTTTAATAGTGTATCATTTGAAACATGTCCCAATACACGCAATTCGATTTGTGAGTAATCGGATGCAAAGATTTTCCAACCCTCGTGACTAGGAATGAAAGCTTGCCTGATTTTTCTGCCTTCTTCTAATCGAATCGGGATATTTTGTAAGTTAGGGTCAACCGAACTTAAACGACCAGTTTGTGCGACCGTCTGCATATAGCGTGTGTGAATTTTACCCGTTTCTTTATCGATCACTTTCAGTAATCCTTCTATATAGGTTGATTGGATTTTAGCAATTTGTCGATAATCTAAAATGTGCTCTACAATAGGTGCTTGTTCTCTTAATTGCTCTAAAACATCAACTGCAGTTGAATAACCTGTTTTGGTTTTTTTGATGACAGGATATCCCATCTTTTCAAATAAAATAACACCTAGTTGTTTTGGTGAATTTAGATTGAATTTTTCACCAGCTAATTCATAAACTCGCTGTTCAATATCATTTAGTCGAATAGCAAATTCTTCTTTCATTTCCATTAGGCGTTTGTCATTTACTTTTACTCCAGTAAGTTCCATATCAGCTAAAATAAATGATAAAGGCAATTCCATTTCATTAAACAACTTAGTTTGCTCATTTTCTTCTAAGTTATCACTCAATTGTTTGCTTAAAACGCGGATTGCTTTTATCTTTCTTGCTATATGATCGTATGTTACTGATTTTTCTTCCGGAATAGCAAGCTTTGCACCTTTTCCATAGACACTTTCATCAGAAGAGACTTCATAATAATCATGTTCTATAGCAACTTCAGATAAGTCTTTACTATTATCTTTTGTATTCAACAAATAAGAAGCTAATAAGATATCAAAATTAATAGATTTGATGTCAATCTTTTGTCTCTTTAAAGCTACGTAAGTTCTTTTAGCATCAAATACTTGTTTTTTAGCTTCTTTTTTACTTGCCCAACTTTTAAAATCTTCTGACGCAAAAACAACTTCAGGTTCTGCAATATATATTTGTTTATCATTGCCCCATCCTATGCAAAAAATTGGAGACGTATGATAGTTATCTTCTAACATTTCAACGTAAAGAGCCATATCATTATTAAACATATCTGCTGTAATTTCGCTCACTATTTTATATGAAATTTCTTCTTTTTGGTTATTTTGTTCAGCGTCATATTCAGAAGTATCTAATTTACTTAGATGAGAATTAAAATCCATTTCTCGATAAAAAGCTATCAGTTTTTCCATATTTGATCCGGAAAAAATTAAATCATCAATTTTAATTTCTAGTGGAGAGTCTGTATCGATAGTTGCTAATTTTTTACTTAACAATGCTATTTCTTTTTCATTTATAAGATTTTCTTTCATCTTACTTTTCTTTAATGAATCAATATTTTCATAGATTCCTTCGACTGAACCGTATTCTTTCAACAGTTTAAGGGCCGTCTTTTCACCAATTTTAGTTACTCCTGGTATATTATCCGAAGCATCCCCAGCTAAGCCTTTCATATCAATGATTTGTAGTGGGCTAATGCCCATCTCTTCTTGGATGGTTTCAATTGTGTGCCCTTTTAATTCGCTGACCCCTTTTACCGTGATATCAACACGCACATTTTCTTTTGCCAATTGTGTTAAATCTCGGTCCCCAGAAATAACCACTACATCATAAATAGTTGGATCAACTTGTGTTGCCAAAGTTCCAATAATATCATCTGCTTCAAAATTTTTCAATTCATAATGTTTGATACCAAATCCGTCCAACAAATCTCTCAAATAAGGCATTTGTTCTGAAAATTCTCCTGGTGTTTTTGAACGTCCAGCTTTATAATCTTCAAAATAACTATGACGAAATGTCGTATTTCCAGCATCAAAAGCGACCAATATATGAGTTGGTTTTTCTTTTGTTAAAACATTGTCAATCATATTATGAAATCCATATAATGCGTTAGTGTGTAATCCATTTTTATTTTTCATTCTCTCTAATTGAGAGTGCAACGCGAAGAAGGCTCTATATGCCACACTATTCCCATCGATTAGAACTAATTTTTTTTTCTCATTCATAAGAAATCTCCTTTTGGTCACTACTTTTAGTTATTACTATTATTGCCAACTATTTTAGTCTGTTCTTTTTTTAAAATCTATTTTCTGATCTTACTTAGCGTTATTATTTTAACAAAAAAACAGGCAGATAGCCAACACGCTTGAAATCATCTTCAGCCAAAAAAAACAGAAAAATATTGTTTAAACAATATTTTCCTGCTCTCATTTTTTATTTCATTAATTTGTTAATGATGAATGGCTTAACAATGTTTCATAGGCCAATTCAAATTTTTGAACATCTCCAGCACCCATAAAAATAGCTACTGCATCATGGTGTTCCAATAATGGTGACATATTTTCTTCACTTAATATGACCGCTCCATTATCGATTTTATCAACCATATCTTGAATTGTAATATCTCCTTGATTTTCGCGTGCTGATCCAAAAATATCACATAAATAAATCGAGTCGGCCAAATTCAGTGACTCCGCAAATTCACTCAGCAATGCCACTGTCCTAGTGAATGTGTGTGGTTGGAAAATAGCGATAATTTCTTTATCTGGATATTTTTGACGAGCTGCATCAATTGTTGCTCGAATTTCAGATGGATGATGTGCATAATCATCAATGATCACCATATCCAACATTTGTTTTTCAGTAAATCTGCGCTTAACGCCTTTAAATGTCTTTAAATTTTCTATTACACCCTCTTTATCAATATTTTCATATTGACAAATAGCTATCACACTAAGTGCGTTTAATATATTGTGTTTACCAAATATAGGGATATCAAAATGTCCGTAGAACTCATCTCGTACATAAACATCAAAAGTAGAGCCCGTTGTTGAACGAGTCATATTTTTGGCTTGAAAATCATTATGATCTCCAAAACCATAGTATAGAATTGGCACATTAGCTTGAAGTTTTTCAAGTTGTTCATCGTCTCCACAAGCTACTATAGCTTTCTTCACTTGATTAGCCATTGATTGGAAAGCATCAAAGACATCATCGATACTGCTATAGTAGTCAGGATGATCAAAATCAATATTTGTCATAATAGCATAATCTGGTTGATAGGCTAAAAAATGACGACGGTATTCACAGGCTTCTAATATAAAGAAATCTGCATCAGGTACACCATGACCTGTTCCATCTCCTATTAAATAACTTGTGTTTTTAAGTGAACTTAACACATGCGCCAATAAGCCTGTAGTACTTGTTTTACCGTGTGAACCAGTAACAGCAACACTATTGAATTGACCAATAAACTGTCCAAGAAAATCATGGTAACGTATAACAGTTAAACCTATTTCATTTGCCTCAACAATTTCTTCATGGTCGTCTGAAAAGGCATTTCCAGAAATAACGGTTAAGCCTGGCTTGATATTTTCTTTACTAAAATTTAAAATTGGAATTTCAGCTTCTTCTATATTTTTTTGAGTGAAGAAATATTTTTCTATATCAGAACCTTGAACTTTGAATCCTTTATCGTGCAAAATCAAAGCAAGAGCACTCATACCTGAACCTTTAATACCAACGAAATGATAAATTGTTTCTTTATTCATTACTTTATTTCCTCCATATTCGTAAATTCAACTTTTTCTTTCTGACTGCTACCATTTAAGAGCATTTTTTTTGTGTAACGCCCCAGTTTGTTCTTTTAAGTTTGCGTAAAAAGATGCAATAAAATAAATTTCCATCTTGTTTCATAAATTGATGGCTAAGCTGAACCACTTGTTATTAGTCAAAAAAGACAAAATTACAACGAATTTAGTATACCATGAAATAATTTAATAGCACACTTTAAACCTTTAATTCCTCTCACTCTTAATAGAATGAAATATTGTGAACGGATTCAATTAAATAATTGACATATCTTTTTAATATAATTTTTATAACTGAAATTTAGTACACTTATATTTAAAAATGACAAATAAAGGAGAAAAAATTAATTTTCTCACCTTTACTTAACTTATTTATAGAAATTTTTCTTCATAATCTACCTTAGTCAAAAATACTTCTCGCGGTTTTGATCCTTTATGTCCTGATATAAGATTCTGGCTTTCTAACGACTCAATCAAATTAGCTGCTCGATTGAATCCTATTTTAAATTTACGCTGAAGTGCTGAAGCCGATACCTGCCCTTCTGAAACAATATATGGCAGTACATCTTCAAACAAATCATCTTTACCTTCTACTGATTCTAATTTTGCCATCAGAGATTCTGGTTCAAAAAGATACCTTGCGGGCCGTTGATCTTTTACATGTTTGACGATTCGTTCTATTTCTTTTTCAACATACGTACCTTGCACACGTATTGGACGCCCTGAACCATTTTCTTGGAACAACATATCTCCTCTACCAAGTAGTTTTTCAGCTCCACCAGTATCTAGAATGGTGCGTGAATCTACTTGGCTAGATACCATAAAGGCTACTCTAGTTGGAATATTATTTTTTATTGTACCCGTAATGACATCCACGCTTGGACGTTGTGTGGCTACAATTAAATGAATACCTGCTGCTCTAGCCTTTTGCGTAATTCGTGCAATAGAATCTTGCACATCGTTACTAGCAACCATCATTAAATCGGCTAACTCATCGATGACAATCACTATATAAGGCATTTTCAAACCAAATTCTTTATGTTCTTTCGCTTTTTCATTAAATCGTTGAATATTTCGAACACCGGCTGCAGCTAATTTTTGGTAACGCTCTTCCATTTCATTTACTGCCCATTTTAAAGCTTCACTTGCTGCTTTAGGTTCAGAAATAACCGGTGAAAGTAAATGAGGAATTTCATTATAAGGAGCCAACTCAACTGCTTTTGGATCAATTAAAATTAATCTCACTTCACTTGGCGTAGCTTTATACAGTAAGCTTATTAAAATTGAATTTATAAAGACACTTTTACCTGAACCAGTTGCACCAGCAATCAGTCCATGAGGCATCTTATCAATAGTAGAAACTACCGCATTTCCTGCAATATTAACCCCGATGGCTACCGTTAAAGGAGAATCACTTTCTTTAAACTCTTTACTTTCCATAACTTCTGATAGCATGACCGGTCTAGATTTTTTATTTGGAATTTCAATGCCTACTGAACTTTTTCCTAAAATTGGAGCTTCAATACGAATATCTTTTGCAGCTAATGCAAGTTTCAAGTCGTCCGATAGGTTTGTTATTTTATTAACTTTTACACCACGACCTAATTGAAGTTCGAATTGAGTAACTGCTGGTCCAATCGTCCAACCGATAACTTGAGCATGAATATTGAATGCATCTAATGTTTCATTCAATATTTCTGCTTGACCTAACACCCAGTCATCAATTGCATTCGGTTCGAGTTTCACAGGGCGAAGTAAAAGATCTACTGATGGAAACATATAATTCTCATCATATATTTCTTCACTCATCTCTATTGATTCATTGCTACTTCCCACTATATCTTCTATCTCTTTCTCGGCTGCTATTACTTCTACACTAGCACTAGTAATATGATTTTCTTCTTTAACTATTCCGATAAGAGTTTCAGCCATATCATTTGTATCCATTTGTACTTCTGGTTGTACTTCTGGTTGTACTTCTGGTTGTACTTCTGGTTGTACTTCTGGTTGTACTTCTGGTTGTACTTCAATTGACTGCTCTAGTTTTTCTGATTGTTCTATATCATCGCTCGGAAATGTCTGCTTATCTAGATAATTCATTCGACTTAAAGCAGCCATTAGTTCCATGTTTTCAATTTCTTCAGAATTCTCAGGCCTAATTTTATTAGAAATCCGAGTTGGACTAATAGGTTGTCTGACTTTTTTTGGTATAGCGGTTCCTTCACCAAAATATCTTGCAATATTTTTCCCACGGTTAAGGCGAATGTTTTGCTCGTCCTCAATCATACCTGCTAATGAACGAGATAATCCACGCTTTTTCTTAGCAGGACGTAAAGTTTTAGTTGGAACTATTAATTTAGACTTATTGACAGTATCTTCTTCATTTCCTGAAATTTCATCCATTTTTTTAATTTCTTTCGGTTCTGATTCTTGTAACGCTTCTGCTACTTGGATAACTTCCGATTCTTCTACTTCTTCTGTTTCTTGGATAACTTCCATTTCTTCTTCTTGCATGACTTCCAATTCTTCTGCTTCTTCTGTTTCTTGGATGACTTCCATTTCTTCTTCTTGTATAACTTCAAATTCTTCTACTTTTTCTGTTTCTTGCATGACTTCAAATTCTTTTACTTCTGCTACTTCTTGGATGACTTCTATTTCTTGTACCGCTTCTTCTTTTTGATCAAAAAACAAATATTTTTTATCTAATAGATATTCTTCAAATAATAACCGATCTTCCGGCTCTTTTTCTAACTCTGTAAGAATTTCCAAATAATCCGTTTCTTCATCCTTTTCAGTTGATCTTTCTTGAAAACCATAATAAGGAGAAGGAACCTTTTGAACTTTAAAAGGAGTCGAACTTCTTCCTTCTTGAAAAGGTGTAGCCACATGTTTTAAAGATTCTTTTGAATAAGTCGTTTGCTTAATTCTTTTTTCAAATTGCTTTTTTTGTTTTTTCAGTTCATTCTGTTTCTTTTGTTCCTCTCTGCTAATGGTGGAGAGGTAATTTCTAACGGACGTGTTGTCTTTTTGAAAAGTTATAAAATCAACTTCCGAACTTTTTTTATTCTTTTCTATTAATTGTTTAGTTGACTGAATGTCATTATTTTTTAAATGGGAAGTTTTAAAAGACTCTTCCTCACTTTTTACTTTCTTTACGTCACGATAGAAAGGAAATTTGAATTTTTTTTGACTATCTTTATTATTTTGATAACTAGGTCCATCATATTTAGGCATGATGACCCTCCTTTCCTACCTCAATCCAAATCTTAGTTTACCATAAAAAATAAAGTGATTATAGGTGCATTCTTTAAGAAACATACAATATTCTTTCAATTTACTCATAAAAAAAGACATTATAAAAAGCTATCTTTCAAAAAATACATTTCTATTTTTTGAAAGATAGCTTTTCAAGTCTTTTTATAGACTAATTCGAGTTAATTTATTTGAAATATTTCACCTGTGGTAACAGAATCTGGCAGAACTAAAATACCTTTTTCCCCTGAAGTATTTTTCACATTCAATTCTTGAGCTGAACAAATCATACCATGACTCGGCTCTCCTCTTAACTCGCCATCCCAGATAGCCATCCCGTTAGGCATCATAGCACCCACTTTGGCAACTACAACTTTTTGGCCTTGAGCAATATTTGGTGCTCCACAAACGATTTGAAGAATCTCCCCATTATCTACCTCAGTTTGTGTAATTGATAAATGATCTGAATCGGGATGTGGAACACATTCTTTCACTTCACCGATAACAAACTTGGGGGATTGCTCCGTTTCTAAAACATCAGAGAATCCCGCAGAAATAATCGCTTCATTTATTTTTTTTGCTTGTTCTTCAGTCAGGCTAACTTGTCCAGTTCTAACATCAATTAAATTTGAACAATTAAAAAAATTATATCCAACTGTTTGATTTGTCTCTTCTTTAAAAATTCGAACGATATCATTTTGTTTTTCAAAATTTTGTTCTTTAGATTCACTAGTATCTAACATGACAATAAGTGTATCCCCAATACCTTCTTTATTATAAATGCTAATCATTATTATCTTCCTCATCTTGTGTTTTATTTCTTACTATTAAGACATCACATGGAGCATTGCGAATTATATATTCACTTACACTGCCCATCATCCATCTTTCAACAACATTCAAACCTGTTTGTCCAACCACGATTAAATCAATATGGTATTCATCAGGTATTTCTTTTGCTAGAATGATTTTTGGCTTTCCTTGTGCCATAATTGCTTGAACGTTTTCTATGTTATATTCTTTAGCTTTTAGTTTGTGTTCTTCTAACATTTTTCCCATTCTTTTCCTATCAATATCTATTACTGTTGCATCTAGCGCACTTATCCCTACATTGTCTATCATCCCTAAAGCATAGGCATTCACATCAAATACATGAGCAATAATCAATTCGCCCTTGTTTCTTTCGGCTATCTTAACGGCCTTAGTAAATGCATTTTCTGAAGATTCACTTCCGTCTAGTGCAATCAAGATACGTTGGTATTGTTGTGTATCTAACATAATAACATCTCCTTTTATTTTTTTAGGTAATCAATCAAAGGGTAGCTATAAATTTTTGTATTTCTTCTTTCGTTTTACGGTTTTTACTTACGAAGCGTCCAGCCTCTTCTCCGTTTTCAAATGCCACAAAACTTGGTATTCCATAAATTGATAAATCACCGCATAAATCAATAAATTTATCACGATCGACTTCTACAAAATCGATTTCAGAATGATTTTCGATAATTTCAGGCATAACGGGTTTGATAAATTGACAATCTCCGCACCAATCTGCTGTAAAGAAGAAAATCACCTTTCTTGTGCTTTCTTTACTCATTATATAAAATTCTTCAATCGTACTTAATAATTCCAATTTATTTCCCCTTTCTATTTCTAATTAATTATTTTTCATTATTGTTTCAAATGCACTTCGATCTAGCGTACGGGCAACTTGAATGACCATTTCTTTTGCAGCAGCATAATCATCAATGTGAAAAACGGTTTGATGAGTATGGATATAACGAGCACAGACTCCGATGACTGCACTTGGTACTCCATTGTTCATTTGGTGAGCTGCTCCAGCATCTGTGCCGCCTTTAGAAACAAAATATTGATAGGGGATATTATGTGTTGCTGCAGTATCGAGTAAAAACTCGCGCATTCCTTTTAGCGTAATCATTCCTGGATCTTGGATCCTTAATAAGAAACCTTCTCCAAGATGGCCAAATTTAGTTTCATCTCCTGTTAAATCATCTGCAGGTGAACAGTCTACAGCGAAAAATAAATTAGGTTTGAATTGGTGAACAGCACCTTTCGCTCCACGTAAACCTACTTCTTCTTGAACATTAGCACCGGCAATCAGGGTGTTTGGCAATTCTTCACCATGTAATTCTTTTAAAGCTTCGAGAACAACTGTCGTTCCATAACGATTATCCCATGCTTTACTTAAGATTTTCTTGCCATTCGCCATTTTAACTGTTTCAACTGATGGAACAATTGCGTCACCTGGACGAACACCAAAAGACTCGGCTTCTTCTTTAGAATCAAAACCAGCATCAAATAAAATATCAGCGATATCTAATTTATTATTCTTACCATCTTTATCTCTTAATAAGTGTGGTGGAACAGATGAAGAGACGCATGGATAATCTCCTTTAGCTGTTTGAAGAGTGAATCGTTGTGCCGATACAACGTATGGATTCCAACCGCCTAATGGAACCACTCTAAACAAACCCTGTTTTGAAATACTAGCTACCATGAAACCAACTTCATCCATATGAGCCGCTAACATGATTTTTGGTGCATTTTCAACTTTACTTTTACGTATCCCAAAAATACCTCCAAGTCCATCTTGTACGACTTCATCTACTAAAGGAGTTATTTCTTTACGCATAATTTCTCGTATGCGTTGTTCAAATCCACTTGTCCCTTGCGCTTCGGTTAATTTCTTTATCAAATCAAATGTTTTATCTTCCATTATTGTCTACCCACATAGTTTTTTTGTTGCTGCCTATGTGATCTATCCCCCTTATAAGCTTTATTTATTCCATTATACCTTAAATCATGCTAATTTTAATTGGGAATGCTTTAATTTCATTTATTTTTAAACATGGTATACTATAAAAAAATATATTAAATAGGGGAGTTTATCATATGGCTTGTAAAACTAAAGAAACAACACCTTATATTTTAGCTAGCGGCTTACTTTTTGGAGCAGGATTAACCTGTGGTTATTTTCTTCATAAGCTAATCACTAAAAAGAAAACCATCCATGGAGACACCATTTTAAAATACGTTAAACAGTTATTTTTAAAAGAAGGCCCAATAGAAGGCTCTTGGATCGAGTTGCAAAAAGTCCCTTTACAAAGATTCGCTCTTAAAACTGATGTTTATTATGGTGGTATTTCAAGAATTGAAGAAGACCAATTGATTCAATATGAATTCATTGCGGATGCTTACACTGGAAGCATTTTAGATTTATACCGTGTCTAACATAAAAAGCGTTAAAACAAGAAAATCTTCTTGTTTTAACGCTTTTTTTTACTTTATTTTTTAGGGAATTTCGCAACTACGCGATAAATTCGACTGCCGCGAGAAGAAAATTTCTCTTCATACTCAGTCATAACATTCCCTTCAAAATCACTTTCATGCAAATTTAGCCATACTTGTTCAAGTATCATACCATATTTTGAGAAACTAACTAAAGAATATTCGAATAATCCCTGATTATCTGTTTTAAAATGGATCTCTCCTTCAGGAACAAGAATTTTTTCGTAGCTTTCTAAAAAGCTTTTATACATTAACCGTCTTTTTTCATGACGTTTTTTTGGCCACGGATCAGAAAAATTCAAGTAAACTTGATCAACTTCTCCTTCTGCAAAATATTGTGTCACTGAACCTCCATTAACATGCAGCAATTGAAGATTTGGCAATTTTTCTTCAACCAATCTGTCTAACGCAACAACTATGACACTCATTTGAATTTCAATACCAATATAATTGATTTCTGGATGCAGCTTTGCCATTTCAGTAATAAAACGTCCTTTGCCTGTACCAACTTCTATATGGATTGGACGGTCATTGTCAAATCTTTCTTGCCATTTACCTACCCAATTATCGGGTTGTTCTGGTATATATTGAGGGAATTCAGCAATTTTTTGTGGTGCATTTGGTTTATGTCTTAAACGCATGTCTTAATTCTCCATTCTGTTTGTCTGTTTATTTTTGCATTACTCTTTTCACCGTTTTACATAGAAAAATCCTCTTCAAAAACAGAAAGAGGATTTAAATAACTGCAAGAAACTTCTAAGTTTTATCTTTTCTCAAAAAAATTCTTCCCTTGATAAAGACTTTGTAACATGATGATATCCTTATTCATTTCATGAAACCAAGTGTCTTGATGGTGTTTTTTTGTTTGAAGCAAATAATTCATTAAAGCATACCATACTATACGGTTTTTTAACTCTTCAGTCATTTCCGTATCATAATGTTCTAACCAGTCTACCCAACTATCTTTTGAGACATATTGGCAAAGTAACATGCTTACATCCATAGCTGGATCGCAAAGCATAGCAGAATCCCAATCGACTAAATAAAGTCGATTTTGATCTGATAGAAGCCAATTCTTCCGGTAAATATCTCCATGACAGACTTTTGTTTCAACTGTGCTCATTAAATCTACTTCACTTTTTAATTTTTTTAAGATAACTGATAATAAAGGATGATCTTGTAGATCTAATGATAGTTTTTCTTCATATTTTTGAATTAACTGTTTTGGTGTAACAACTTCGCCGCCTACACGGGCGAGCATTCTTCTTAATGTCGCAGAATTATGTATTCGACCAATGAGTTTTGCTACCTCTGGTGAAGACATTTCTTTCTTTGTAAGAACTCTTCCATTCAACCACTCTTGAGCGGTCAGCACATCGCCATTGCCAATACGTTTCGTCCACATTAACCTTGGAGTAATTCCTTCAACAGATAATGCAGCTAAAAAAGGTGAAGAATTTCGCTTTAAAAAAAGCTTTTCTTCTGCCCTTGTACCCATATAAGCTTGACCAGTGTCACCACCAACGGGATGCAACTTCCATCCAGAATCTATTTCAAAATCCATACCGAATCATTCCTTGCTTTATATTCTGAAACATTTCTACACAGACATGAAAAGCAGAACGGGATCGTAAAGTCCTTTTCGAAAAACAAAAAGCTTAGACCCGTCAAACTAATAGAACTAAATTCTTATTTAGTCTACCTGCAACTTAAGACAAAAAAAGGATAGATATCACAAAAGACATCTATCTTTCTGTTCCTTTTCTATTTTAGATAGATTTTCTTGATACGTCAAGCGTATATACGTTCTTTTTCTACAAATACTTATTTGATTTTCTAACAACTGATGGTACGAACCCACAGAAGCAGTTTTCGACGTATTTTATTTCATATTTCTAAATTTTTATTTTTATTAAATTATAATTTTTTCATAAAAAATCAGCCAAACAGAATATTTGGCTGATTATCTTAGTTGTTTTCTATCTTATTTTTCCACACTGTTCTTCTACAGCATCTACATATAATTGTTGCAGTCTTTCTACTACTGATCCGCGTTTTCCTTGTCCTACAGGATTCCCATCTATAAAGGTTATCGGCATTGCTTCCATAGTAGTACTAGATGCAAATACTTCATCTGCTTTCTTCAGATCCTCAATAGTAAAAGCTTCTTCTTTAACGGATAGTCCTGCTTCTCGAGCAACCTTTAACAACATTATTTTGGTAATACCCGGTAAAACAAGATTTCCATCTGGGTGAGTATAAATCGTATTATCTTTGATCATCCAAACATTTGAAGAGGAGCATTCTGTAACTACTCCATCACGATGAAGGATCGCTTCGTCCCCACCCTTTTTATGCGCCTCATGCTTAGCCATAATATTTCCAAGCAAACTGATCGACTTAATATCGCATCTCAGCCATCGCATATCAGGTACGGTAAAAGCAGACATTCCTCGATCCATTTTTTCTTGATCTCGCGGAACAATTGTAGTTGTAGCTGTAAAAACTGACGGAACTAACTCAGGATCAGGATATGAATGATTTCTTGGAATCCCAATACCTCTAGTTAATTGCATGTATATATTGCCAATATCGATATTGTTTACTTCGATCAATTTGGTTAACAACTGTTTCAATTTCTCTTTTGTGAAGGGTAAAATCAAATCGATTTTTTCAGCACTGGAAAATAATCGATCTACGTGTTCATTTAAAGTGAAAAATTCACCATTATAAGCTCGTACAACATCATAGATCCCATCCGCAAATTGGTAGCCTCTATCTTCCATATCGATCTTAACTTCACTACGTTCAACGATTTCATTGTTCCAAATTACTTTCATTTTTTTTACCTCTTTCTTCAAACTAAATAGATTTATTTTTTTTCTATCATATCAAAAAAAAGTGCATTACGCATTTGAAATTTTAACTGATTGTCTTATTTGCTCTACTATTGCTGTGATTTCATCATTTTATTTATTCGAATAGGCAAATAAAATTGGCAAAATCCTAAATTGAAAACTACGCTACTTATCAATAAGACAAGCACTTCTATAAATGATAAGTGTATAGCAGATGTAGCGGTAATCAATAATCCTTCGAACATCATTAATAATGACAATAGTTTTTTAAGTGATTGAAGTTTATCATTTTGTTTTATAGGATATAACACAGCTGACGATAAGTTATCAAAATGAAAATATAACGGCAATAATTGAAAACCTGTTAAATACAAAAAGATTGCTGTGAAGAAAACACTTAATATGAAGGAACTGCCTAAACCACTAAGTAACATAGCAATCCCAACTAAACGAATGTACAAGCCACTGTATTCAGTACCTCTCAAAAAGGCTCTAGCATAGAGATAGTAAAATACATTGCTCTTGTTTTTTTGGATCTTTTTCAAAAAACCATCCAAGTAAGCCCTTCTTTTAACAGAACCTTTTAATGCTGGAATATCTGTAAATAAGTTAATAAATTGGTAAATTCTTTTCATTCTATTCGATTCATCTTTTAGCATCTTTTCCCATTGATAGGTTTGAGCATTACTTTTTCGACTGAGTGCTGCTCGATAACTTACAGTCACAACAACAGCTCCTACTAGTCCCATTATAGGACTGATTAAAAGAGCAAAGCCCGACACAATAAAATAAATCCCGAATAAAAGAAGGCGTATTTTGATCCACTCTTTTGATTCTTTTATTTTTAAATTTAGAACTTGAGCGTTGAGATCTGTTTCCTTTAAAATAATTAACATTAGAACAAAATAAAACATATCGGAAAACGCAAAGCCAGACATTGCAACTAGTAATGGCATTAACACACCAACAGTTACTATAATGATAAAACTAGGCAGCCACAAACTTCTCCATTTTGCTTGTTCAAAATACGCTCCCATAGCTTCTTCTTTAGGCAGCATAAATACAGCATCAGCTGCTTGAATAATTGTAGCTAACTTTCCAATACTTAGTACTCCTGTAAAAATAATTATTCCTATTAATTGACCTTTTACATCATAAGACGTTATTGTTTTCAAATAATTTGAATAGGCGTATCCCATAGCCCCGACTAAAAATAAACAAACAATTACAAAATGATCATTAAATATATACTTTAAATATTTCATCATTTTCTTTTGGTGTTGTCTAACTCGTCGCTTCCATAATTCTATCATCATTTGCTATCCTCTTCTTTTGTTAATTGAATATATAGTTCATCTAACGTTGCATTTGGCATGTTAAAAGTCATTCGCAAATCTTCAAGAGTACCTTCAGCTTTAACTTTACCATCATGCAATAAAACAAATCCATCACACTGTCTTTCAGCCGTCGCTAAAATATGAGTAGACATCAAAATAGAAGCTCCCTGTTTTTTCATCTCTTCCATTAATTCCAAAAGCGCATTAATACCTAGTGGATCTAAACCTACAAAAGGTTCATCTATAATGTATAAGCTTGGTTCTACCAAAAAGGCGCAAAGAATCATAACTTTTTGCTTCATTCCTTTAGAAAAATTAGCTGGAAACCATTCTACTTTATTTTCCAATCTAAATTTTTTTAATAATTTTTTTGCACGCTCATGAGCAATTTCAATTGGTATATCATAAGCCATTGCTGTAATTTCAATGTGTTCTTTTAATGTGAGTTCTTCATATAAAACAGGCGTTTCAGGGATGAACCCAAATTTTTTCCGGTAGGCTTCTTTATCCTTACCTAGTGTCAAACCGTCTATATTGATTTCCCCTTTTTGAGGTTGCAAAAGTCCAATAATATGTTTTATTGTCGTACTTTTACCAGCCCCATTTAAGCCAATCAACCCAATCAATTTTCCATCACCTACTTCAAACGATACCTCTTTTAATACAGGAATTTGGCTATAGCCTCCTGTGATATTTGATACTTTTAAACTCATAATTATTTTAGTCCCTTCTGCACAAGTTATTGTAGTTATTGTACCATAAGAATTGGAGAGAATCTTTTCTCTTTTAATGCGTTACTGTTTCACTTTCTTTAACTTTTATGATACATTTATTAAACAAGAGAACCTATTTCTCTGTTCACTTTACCTTATATATAAAGATTTAATAGTAGAAAGAAGGATACTAAATGACAGATTGTATTTTTTGCAAAATTATCAATAATGAAATACCAAGCAGAAAAATTTATGAAGATGATGATGTAGTAGCCTTTTTAGATATTACTCAAGTTACACCCGGTCATACACTAGTGGTCCCAAAAAAACATGTATCCGATATTTTTGAAGTCGATGAAGTTTTAGCAGCTACTGTTGCTGGTAAGATCCCAAAAATTGCAAAAGCAATCAAGAAATCCAATCCTAAAATCAAAGGAATGAATATTATAAATAATAATGGTAAAGTAGCTTACCAATCTGTTTTCCATTCACATATACATATCTTGCCTCGTTTTGATGAGCAAGATGATTTTTCTATTCACTTCGGTGATCATTCTAAAAATTTCACATCTGAAGAATTAGATAGCATAGCGTTAACAATAAAAAGCAAATTGGAGGGGTATTAATGTCTAAACACTTTATGAATGGCCTATTTTTAGGAGCTGCTGCTGGAGGAATTTACGGTCTACTTAAATCTCCACATACTGGTAAAGAAAACAGAGTTGTATTAAAATCTTATATCGATGACACGACGGTACTCGTAAATGATGTTTCAAAAAGTGTCAATGACTTAAAAGGAGCTATTGCTCAATTAACAAATGAAGGAAAAACACTGGCTGAAGAATTTACACAGGATATAAAAGAATCTGTTGATGAATTTTCATATGAAGCTGAGCCTCGTATGCACCGCATCCAAGAACATACTGAAAAGTTAACAGCTGATATGGAAGATTTAACCCAAAGTATGAAATAAAGTAGCACTATTGTATTATTTTTTAGTCGGATTGGGATATTAGTCTCAATCTTTTTTTCGTCTCCTGATGCAATTCTGGTCCAATTTATGAAAAAATCTCATGATCATCTGCGATTTATTCAGGTTTATGATTTTTGTGTGATTTTTAATTGACTTTAAATTAAATATTGGAATTTTAGTTTTTTTTATGCAAATGAGTATGGTATATTTATAGCTGTTATTATGAAAAATTTATTTTTACAGTAAATCAAAAGAAATGGATGTGTTAAGGAATGAAAAAATCATTACTAGTTACAATTACTATCCTAGCAGGACTTACAATTGCAGGATGTTCTGATAGTACTGTTGCATCTTCAACTGCAGGAAAAATCACGGAAGACGATTTTTATGAAGCAATGAAAGAAACTGTTGGAACAAGCATGTTGCAACAATTAATTATAGAAGATGTTTTAACAGATCTATATGGTGACGTTGTTACAGATGAAGTAGTAGATAAACAATATACTACTGAAGAAAAAGCTATGGGTGGAGCTGATGCATTTGAAAATATTATGCTACAACAAGGTTACACCCCCGATAATTATAAAGATACGATCCGTTTAAATCTTTTAATTGAAGAAGCAGTAAAAGACAAAACTAAATTATCTGAAGAAGAAATAAAAGCCGCTTATGATGCTTATACACCTGCAGTCACTGCAGCTCATATTCTTGTAGAGGATGAAGAAACAGCAAAAGACCTTATTACTCAATTAAATGATGGTGCTGATTTCGCAGAACTTGCTACTGAAAATTCAACAGATACTGCTAGTGCAGCTAATGGCGGAGAAGTGACTTTCTCATCCGGTGAAATGGTTGCTGAATTTGAAGAAGCCGCATTTGCTTTAAAAGAAGGCGAAATAACAACTGAACCAGTTGCTACAGAGTACGGTTACCATATTATCAAAATGATCGAAAAACCTGAAAAAGGAACACTTGAAGAAGAAACAGATACAATCGAAGATCAATTATTAACAACTAAATTAGCTGATAGTGCATATATTCAAGAAGTTATTTCAGGAATTATGCAAGATGCTAACATTATCATCGAAGATAAAGACTTGTCTACTGCAATGGACACTTACTTGGTAACTGAAGAAGAGTCTGCTACTGAAGAGTCTGCTACTGAAGAGCCTGCTACTGAAGAGTCTGCTACTGAAGAGTCTGCTACTGAATAATCAGTCAGGTCTTTGGCCGCTCAATGAAACAATCAATTATATTAAATAAGCAAAAAGGGTTTAGGACTAATGTCCTAAACCCTTTTTGCTTTAGCTATTTAATTTTCATTTGCCTTTTCAGATTCCTTAGGCTTATAAAAAGAACGATTATCTAAACCAAAAATTCTCTCTGTAAACAAACCTGGTTCTGTTCTACTCAACGTAGAATTCAACATAGTGATAGTCGCATCCAAATTATCGATCATAAATAAAATTTCAGCTTCTCTTAACTTTGGTCTGACTGGTGAACCATATTCAAGTTGTCCATGATGGGCTAAAACCATATGTTTTAAAAGGAGTACGTCTTCATTTTTTTCATCAATCTTAAGTGCCATACATGCTTTTGTGATTTCTTCATCTACTATAACAATATGCCCTAAAAGATTTCCTTCTAGAGTATATTCAGTAGCGATTGCTCCAGAAAGTTCAATAATTTTACCTAAGTCATGCAAGATAACTCCCGAATAAAGTAAAGGTTTATTGATTTCTTCGTATTGATCGGCTAACGTTTTCGCAATCCTTAACATTGATATAGTATGAAAAGCTAACCCACCAGTAAAAGCATGATGGAACCTTTTTGCTGCTGGATGCTGAAAGAAAGATTTTTGATATTGATTTAATAAATAACGTACAATACGATTCATGTTAGCATTCGTTATTTCAAATAAGGTATCATTTATTTCTTCCATCATATCTTCTTTTTTTAATGGGGCCCTTTCAACATACAAATCTGGATTATCTGAATCGCCTGATTTTATTACTGAAATTTTAAACACTTTGATTTGAGGGTTTCCTTGGTATAATTCTCGTTTTCCTGAAACCTTCACAACTTTTCCAGCAGTAAAGGCAGCAATATCTCCCTCTGGTGCGTCCCAGTATTTACCATCCATTTGACCACTTTTATCTTGAAATGTAAAAGCAATAAATTTTTTACCATTTTTTGCAACCCTAATATCTGCCGATTTAATTAATAGATAGATTTCAAATGTCTCATCGTTCGTATACTCAAATAATTTTTTTTCCATTCGAATCCCTCTTTCTATTCAAAACTTTTCTTTATTATAACATTTCTACCTGTTCTTTTCGAAAAATATCTGTAACAGATTCATCAAATGTAAAATAAAACACCTGCACATCTTCACTAATTTTTTCTAACAGTTGGTACATCTCTTTTTTACGTTGTTTATCAAAATTCACAAAACCATCATCGACCAATAATGGCAATTGAATTAAGTCGCTAGCATTTTTTACAAATGAAAAACGTAAAGCGACATAGAGTTGTTCAGCCGTTGCTTGAGACAGTTCAAAAGCTTCGAATAAAGTACCATCTTTACGTTGAACCGTAATTGCCTGATCTTTTAGGAAGACCTTCTCATAATTACCTTGTGTTAAGATATTGAAAAAATATGTGGTATCTCGAATAGTAGCTGGGAAACGATCTTTCCTGGCTTTAGTTAATGTTCGCTCAACGAGTTCAGCCGCTATCTTGTATTTAGTCCATTCATCGACTAGCGTTTGTATTTCGCTTTTTAAATTAGCGTATTCTTGCAATAATTCAGAATACGCTCCACCAACTTCTAGATTTTTCAAAGCGACGTCTATTTTAATTTTTTTGTTTAATTTACTTTCAATTGTTTCTTTTAAGTGTTGAAGTTTAATTTTCATACTTTGAATACTTTCCAGTAAAGCAGCCTTGTCGCGATACGTTTCGAGTAACTCACTGTACTCGCCAACTTGCTGTTCTAATAGATTTAATCGAGCTATTTTTTTTGTAAGTTCTTCATTTAAAACATATTTCTTACGAAATTCCTCTTCAGTTTTTGCTTTAACAGAATGTAACAGACGGATACGTTTTTGTTCAAATTCTTTTTGTTGCATAATAAATTGTTCAATATATTGGTGTACTGCTTTTTGCTGTTTTGCACTAGTTCTGATTCTTTCTTCATCAGCTGTAGCTTCTTTGAAAAAATGTTTTATTCCTTCAATCAACTGTTCATGGTTAGTCCAATCAACAAAAATTACAGGTTCCAAGTAAGTGACTTTCTCTTTCCAAATAGCAACTCTTTTTTCTTTTTTTCTTAATTGTTTTTGTTTTTCATGTATGCTGCTAGCTTTTTCTCTTATCCCTTCAAAGACATCAACTTCTTGTACTAATTCTTTTATTAAATAATGTGATGGATAACCATATTCCTGTTTCAATAATCGAAATTCATTTTCATTATTGGCTTTTTCACTCTCAGTTTTTTCACTTTGAGCCTGTTTTTCATTTGATTCAAGAATCACTTGATCAATTTCTGCAAGCTTTTCTCTCCATTGTTTTCGAATCTCCGTTTGCTGAATATATTCTTCAAATGAATATGAAGACTCTCTAATTTCTTCTATTTTATTCACAATTCCACTCTTTTTAACCATTGACCATATACTGTATAAAACTGATCCTAAACCGGCTGCTACGAGAATCAAACCAATTTCATTAGAAAGATATTGACCTAATACGCTTATAAGCAATCCAACTATCAATCTAACAAGATTTTTTTTGCTTAATGGCCTTACTGTTTTCTTTGCTACTTTAGTATCCGCACGTTGGTCAAGATTACTTTTTTCTAATTGATCATTTACTTCTTGATAAGTTTGATTATTCCATAATCGTTTTTCTAATTTATCAAGTTGATCTCCTAATGATTCTTGCTGAAAATTCAAAAATGCTATGCGCTCAGTTAACTGTTTTTCTCTTAAAATAACTTGATTTTGTTTATCTTGTAATCGATTTAATTTATTTCGACAGTCTTCAGTTAGAACAGCAGGTATATCTTGCTGCTCTTGCAGTCCTAATTGTTGCTTTTCACGTAAAAATTGATGTCGAGTCTCTAAAAGGTTTTTTTTAATAAACTCTGCCTCTTGTAACGTTGCTTGGATATCATCTAACTCATGCATCAATGAAGCAATTTCATCCCTATGTTCAATCAAGACTTTCAGCAGTCGTGTTTCTTCAGTCTTGTTATTAAGATAATTCAGTCTTTCTTGTTGCTGATTAATGGTTAATTTTAGTTGATTAATTTCTTGATTATAGTGGTTCAGCTGATATAATCCATCTTTAGGCAGTTCCACAGTCTGTTCTTTATTTATTTGACGCTGAATATCTTGCATTTCACTAAAAAGTATCCAGTTAACTTCTAATTGGTTTAACTTAATCAATTTATCTTCGTAGTGCGTTCGTTGTTCTCTTAAGCTAACTAACCTTTTTTCTAAATCATCTTTTTCAAGAAGCCAATCCATGTACTGACTGTTTTTTTCTTTAGCTATTTTCATTTGTTTTCTTTTTGATTCAACTTCAGCCATTTTTTTATTAATAACCGTCACTCGTCCATTAGGTTTAAATAACTTGCTTGCTTCTGTTTGAAACTTATCTGCAACCTTTAATAACTGCTCGTTTCCAATTGTTCCTACACTTAAAAAATAGCGATTTAATTTTTCACGATTTAATTGTTGTACTTTTTGAAGGCCAGCTAGGTTAAAAGAAAATAAAGCTTGATACGTTGCTTTATCCAATCCAGATAAGATTTTTTCAAGATATTCTTCTCCACCCGTTTCCCCGTTAGCAAAAGTTATTGTTACGTTTCCATTAGCCTTTCCTCTCACGCGTTCAATTTGGACATCCCCATATTGTGTTCCAGTTAAAAAGAGCCTTCCACCATACTGGCTGCTGCTTTTAGGCTCGTATCTTAACTCAGAACTTATTTTAGAAGGGAAACCAAAAAGAATGCTATGAACAAATGACATAATGGTTGTTTTTCCTGCTTCATTTTTCCCATAGAATAATTGCAACTTATTTATATTGTCAATTTTATAATCTACCCATTTTCCATAGCCATATATCTCAATTGATTCAATCTTCAAGGTTATCACTTCTTTCAAATCCTAGTTGATTACGGACCAATTCTATAGCTTCCAGTACAATCTTTTTCCGATACTGTTCTTCACGCGTTTGTACAACGTCTTCCATTCCTGGAAAATCAAAAAGAGCATTGGTTGAATCGTTAAATAAGTCCTCTTTTTCAATTTCACTCTGAACTTTATTCCATTCATCTGGAAAGAGCTTCTGGATGGCTGGTATCTGATTCTCAACTATTGTTTGCAACTCTATCTTGTGGACCCAAACAAAAGTATCTGTTTTCGAGATTTGCTGCAGAGCTTCCAGTAACTCACCCTGCTTAATTTTCTTTATAACCCCTTCGAGTAACTGTTCATTGTCCGTTAAATGGATTGAAAGAAAAAGACTGTGATCCTCATTTTTTTGTTCTTCAATAGTTGTTCTCAATGCTTTATAGACTTCATCTAAATTTTTCATTTCTTTGACAGAGAGTTCAATGGTTCTCCATTGAATTGCTGCAGTAGAACAAAATTCAGCTGCCACACCAGATTCGGTCAACTTTACTAATTCAAATCCTTTTTCTCCACTTTCTTTGCTGCTTCTTCCTTGAGTATTTCCAGGATAAATAATCGGAGGGTTTTCACCTAATTGCTGTCTTTTATGAATATGACCCAAAGCCCAATAATCATATTTTTTGCTTCTTAACTCAGATAATGTGAAAGGAGCGTAATTTCCATGTTCTGAATTTGATCCTTCTGAGAAGCCATGTAATAATCCTATATGATAAGTTGCTCGTGGATGTTTTTCAGGGTAATCTTTGATTTTCCTTTCAAGAACCCATCTTTTATCATAACTAAAACCAGTGATGGCAATTTGTTCATCTTCCTTAGTAGTAAACCATTTTGTTTCCACCATTTCATTAAATAAAACAACATTTTCTGGCATGTCTAAATGCAATCCAGTATTTTCTATGTAATCATGATTGCCATGCAATAGATAAACTGGTATTTTCATTTTATTTAACCGTTCCATTTCATTTCGCAAATAAGCTTGAGCTTTAACACTTCGTTCATCATTATCATAAATATCGCCAACTAAACAGACAAAATCCACGTTTTTTTGAATCGCTTTATCCACTATTTTAGTTAAAGCTGAAAATGTAGATAGATAAATAGCATTCCAAATAAATTCGGGTAAAGTTTTTAAGCCTATAAAAGGGCTGTCTAAATGTAAATCAGCTGCATGAATAAATTTAACCATTTTGGTCATTCATCTCCTTTCTCATATATTCCATTTAAAAGGGCACATACGTTCCGTTAACACCAGAAAAAAAGAACTCACCACTCTTTATAATAGTGAGTTCTTTTTGATCATTCATCTTTATCCTTGGTATACATCTTGAACAGGTTTCATAATGATACGGTTTAAGTCTTCAATCAATGTGCTTAAACGTTGTTCAGACTCCATTAGCGCCTTGATAACTTCATTATCACCAGAAGTTTGAGCTAAGTTTTGAGCTTCAGTAATTTCCTCTTCAGTAATTTGTTCGCCTGCCATTTGTTTTTGTTGTAATTTCATTTGAACTTCTTGAAAATCATGGTACATTTTGCTGGCTGATTCATCTTTTTTCACTTCACCAAAAGCTGCTACTAATGTAACATATTCTTCACTATCTCTTAATTCTTTTTCTAAATTATTAGCTGTATCATAAATATTTGTACTCATAATAAACTTCACTCTCCAATTCGAATTTTGTTCTCATCCTAACTAACTATATCATTTTATACATTTTTTTTCCATTATTCTTGCCTGAATTATTAGAATTTTTCTGTTGTGGTACTCAATTTGTAAATCCATCCAATAAACTTCCAACCTTATCCTTCAAAATATCTGATCCTTCTTTGACCTTCCCACCTATTGAATCAACTGTATCTTTTATTTCTTGCTTCCAATCATTAGAACCTGTTGCATTCTCTTCTTCTGCAGCGACAATTTTTTCAGCACTTTCTGTATTAAAAGCTGTTGATTCTGTGTATGGTAGAATGTTTTCCATTTGTAGTTTAAACAATGGACCTACACCTGTAGAGCTGCCTGTCGCCATATAATGTTCCTCGTCTGTCGGATCAAATCCCATCCAAGTTGCAATCACGATATCAGGTGTGTAACCGACTGTCCATTGATCCGTTGTACCGCCTTTGTCATTAAAGGATACTTCGGTACTCCCAGTTTTACCAGCTATTGTGTAACCTGATGGATCATTGTTTCGTGCTGTTCCATTTGAAAATACTCCCATCAGCATACTAGTCATTTGATCTGCCACTTCTGGCGTAGTAACTTTGTTCTTTTCAGGCTCAGTATTATCAACAATCACTGCGCCTGTAGCATCAACGATTTTAGTAATAAAGTGCCCCTCACTCATGAATCCTTCGTTTGCAAACGTTGTGTAAGCACTCGCCATCATGAGTGGCGATACACCTTTACTCAAACCTCCTAATGCCAACCCTAAGTAGCCATCCCCTTCAGGGCCCTCAACAAGAGGTATACCGAATTCTTCAACTTTTTCAAATCCATTATCTAGTCCAATTTCATCTAGAAGCCATACCGCAGAGGTGTTTTTGCTTTCTGCCAATGCTTGATACATAGGAACTTCGCCTTCATACTGATCATCAACATTTTCAGGAGTATAATTATCCTCACCATATGAAAGCGGCTCATCAACAAGCATCGAATCAATCGTATAACCTTGTTCCAAAGCCTCGGTGTATACGGCTAAAGGTTTCATAATAGAGCCTGGCTGTCTAACAGTTTGAGTAGCGTAATTGAAACCTCTAAATGTGTGCTCTTTCCGTCCTCCATAAATTGCAAAAACGCCGCCCGTCTCTGGGTCTAAGGCAACAGAACCACTTTCTAGAAGTGTTGCATCTGATGCGTCTTGGAATAGATAATCATTTTCATAGGTTGTATCCATTGCTTGTTGATAATCTTGATTTAATGAAGTATAAATTTTATATCCTTTATTTAAAACTTCTTCTTCACTCAAACCGTATGTGTAGATTGCTTCATTTACTACCGCATCGAAGTAAGAAGGGTATTGATACCCTTCTCTGTCCGAATAAGTATCTACTAATATCAACCCTTTAGCTTTTAATGCATTAACTTCTTCTTGGGTCACAATTTCATTTGTTGCCATTAGATCCAAGACTGTATTTCTTCGAGAAATAGCATCGTCGTAATTATCGATAGGATTATAATTTGTAGGTGCTTTTAACATTCCAGCTATTGTTGACGCCTCTGATAGAGTAATATCTACTGCGGACTTTCCAAAATATTTTTGAGAAGCATCTTCCACACCCCATACTCCATTTCCAAAGTAGGAATTATTAAGGTACATTTCTAAAATTTCATCTTTTGTATAAACTTTTTCGATTTCGATAGCCAAAAATAGTTCCTTCAATTTTCGAATAACAGTTTGATCTAGCGTTAAATAAGCATTCTTAGCTAACTGTTGGGTAATTGTGCTCCCGCCCCCAACAATATTCCCACCATTAATAACATATCCAACAGCTGCTCTTGCAATACCGATCGGATCGAATCCTGAGTGTTTATAAAAACGTTTATCTTCAGTTGAAATAACAGCTTGTTCGATTGATCCGGATATCTCTTCAATTGAAACGAACGTTCCTTTTTGTGAATAAAGTGTCCCAGCCTCTTCGTCGTTAACATCATAGATCGTCGTTGTTTGTTCCAAACCTGCTTTTAGTGTAGAAACATTTGCTGTTTTTGCTAAAAACAATAAATACGCACTTGCAACTAAAGCTATAGTCAACATAGCCAAAATGATTAGTTTATTGACATGGTACCTTTTCCAAAATCTTTGCCGTTTTTGATGGAACTTTATTAAATAGGGTTTAGCCCATTTCCAAAATATAAGCAGAATTTTTTTTATCTTAGTTAAAAAAGAGGATTCATCCATTCGCATTCATTCCTTAATAATATTTTTTTAAATTGACCATTATTTTACCTAGTGTAGCAAAAAAATAATGAAGACACATCCTACTTAGGTAGGACATGCCCGAGATCAATTAGTTTGAAAGTAGACAATTTAATCAGTTTTTATACTTTTTTCTTTATCATTTTACCATATTGATGTAGAGTAAAGTTAAAGACTTTATTAAAATAAAAAATGGAATTTTAATGTTTAATACAAGTTTTATACATTAAGGATGAGGTGAGACCTTGGGACAGAAAATAAAATATGGGTATTGATCTATCAAAAGAATAGTTTAGTCTATAAAGCTATTTCTTTTGGTCTTTTTCAGCCTTGTATTCCCTCTCATCCTGAGGATATTACTGTTTGGCCACTGAAATAATCTTTGTATAATCAACAATTATTAGCACATATCATTTAGAAACTATATTATAAGGAGGTGAAGTCTACGTTACCTTATTCAACGTAGACAACAATTTGTCAATTATAACCGGAATTATTGTATTCTTTATTATTTTATTTCTTGCGTCACTATTCGTGATGTCAGAATTTGTACTGGTTCGTATCCGCCCGTCAAGGCTGGATTACTTGATTGAGAATGGCAATAAAAAAGCGATTTTATTAAAAGAAATGACTCAAAAATTAGATACTTATCTCTCAGCTACCCAATTAGGTGTGACGATAACTTCATTAGCTATTGGTTGGTTAGGAGATCCTACCTTTGGTCGCTTATTTAAACTTATGTTTTCATCTTTTGCTATCCCCTCTTCTGTCTCAACGGTTGCTTCAATTATTTTATCTTTTACCATTTTAACTACTCTTCAAGTTATTATTGGGGAATTGGTACCTAAAAATATCGCAATCAATAAAACAGAACAAATCGGGCTATTCATTGCTAAACCACTACAGATGTGGTATCGCATCATGTATCCTCTAGTTTATATATTGAACCGTACTGCAAATGGTGTTTCACGCCGAATCGGTATGAAAAATATCAGTGAACCTGAAGAAGGTGTCTCTGAAGAAGAACTGCGCATCATCATGGGTGAAAGCCTAAAAAGTGGTGAGATCAATCGTGATGAATACCAATTTGTAGAAAATGTATTTGCATTTGACGATCGAATGAGTCGCGAAATCATGGTACCTCGTACGGAAATGGTGACCGTATCAACGTCAATGACCCTAAGAGAAATAGCGCAATTGGTTAGTAAAGAACGCTTTACACGTTATCCAGTAATCAAAGATGGCGATAAGGATATTGTCTTAGGCATCATAAATACAAAAGAAATTTTTGCCGTCTATGTAGATGCCGTAGAAGCGAAGCTATCTGAGACATTTAGCTTTGCAGAATACATTAGACCCATTATTTCAGTTATTGAAACGATCCCTATCAAGGAACTTTTAGTGAAAATGCAAAAAGAACGCAATCAAATAGCCGTTCTTGTAGATGAATATGGTGGAACTAGCGGTATTATTTCAATGGAAGATATTGTAGAAGAAATCGTCGGAGATATTAGCGATGATTATGAAGTTGTTGGTGAACCAGAAATCAAAAAAATTGGCGACCATCATTACCGCGTGAGTGCAAGAATGTTGATCGATGATGTAAATGACATTTTTGGTCTTTCTATTGAAGAAGAAGATGCCGATACCATCGGTGGTTGGATGATGAACCAAAAATACGATATTTCTATCGGTGAAGAACTAACCTATAATAATCACGGATTTATCGTTATCACAGCTGGAAATGGAACACTTGAAGTCATTGATATTATAAAGAAAACGCCACAAGTTGCTACGAATGAAATAGATTGATTTATTTTCAAATAGACAAAAGAGCACAGCNNGCTGTGCTCTTTTGTCTATTTTATAGCTAACAATCTTTCTCATTACTATCTTTTAGCCTTCTTTAGCGTTGTTCAGCTACTTGGATCAATTGTTGGATAATTTGATTCACTTCATGTAAATCTTTTGCATTGGCTCCACTCGCTAGCGGATGCCCGCCGCCATCATGTTCTTTAGCTACCTCATTTATAATAGGCCCTTTAGATCGCAATCGGCAACGATAATGACCATCAGGCTGTTCGACAAATATGCCCCACAAAACAATTTCTCCTAATGCACTAGGTAAAGAAACAATTGCAGAAGTTTCAGAATCTGTTACCCCAAATTGTTCCATAATAGCTTTAGTAAGAACAACTATTCCTACACCAGAGGGATGGATATCTATATTTTGTAAAACATACCCTGATAACTGTGCTACTTTTTGCGACATCTCGGTCATCTTACGATTGATTTCATCAGGCTTAAAAGAAAATTCCATTAAATCAGCAACGATCCGCATGGTTTTAGGTGTAGTAGCTGGGTATAAAAATCGGCCAGTATCTCCTACTATACCTGCATACAATAATTTAGCAGCTCTAGTTGTCATTTTTAATTCTTCTTTATGATAAAAACAAAAATCTGCAATTATTTCACTTGAACTACTAGCATTCGTATTCACTAATACAATATCCCCATAAGCATCATCATTTGGATGGTGGTCTATTTTAACTAATATCTTTCCTTTACTATAACGCTCATCACTAATACGGGGTGTATTAGCTGTGTCCATCACGATCACTAAAGCTTCTTGATAGGACTCGTTTGGAATATCATCCATTTCAGCTAAGTAGCCTAAATCACCTACTGGACCACCTGCTTTTAAAACGTTTTTAGTTGGAAAACTAGCTTTTATAATTTCTGATAATCCACCTTGAGATCCAAGAGCGTCTGGATCAGGATTTTTATGTCTATGAATAATAATCGTTTCCGATTCTTTAATTGCCTCAAGTATTTGATTGTATAATTTTATAACCATTCTCTCTCTCCTTTAGGTTTTTTGCATCAACTGGCAGGCTACTGTTGCTTTCGCTACTAAAACAGTATCTGTGTAAACTTCAATATCCAATTTTGCAGTCCTTCTGCCTATTTCAAAGACACGAGGCCTGATTTCTATTTCACTTCCAAGTTGAACTAATTTCAAATAATATAGATTCATTTGTTCAAGTATAGCGTTCTTTTTTTGAAAAACCACTAACGTATTCTTTGTCACAGTAGTGATAACTTCACTCAATAATCCAAATGAAAGTGTTCCAACATCATCGGTCATCTGTGGGGTTACTTTAAATTTATAATAAGGAATGTCAGAACAATCAGATTTTGAAGAAAGTGCTGAAACCTCTATATTTTCATTGATTTGATCAGACAACGTATCCCCCATCTGTGGTTGATGTTGAGAGGATTGCATAGATTTCATGACATCCTGCCTTGAAACAATCCCCATAAGTGTTAAATCGTCTTCAACGATAGGAATAACTTCTAAACCATCCCAAATCATCAAGTGTCCAACACTTGCCACACTCATATGCGTTTTTGCAAATGTAGGATTTTTTGTCATTACACGTTCAATACTGACATGGTCTTGCTTACCAATAATATCTCTAGCCGTAACCATCCCTATCAAACGATTCTTTTTATTTACTACTGGAAAGCGTGTATGCTGGCTCTGATCATTTAGCTTACGGTAATCTAAAACTAATTGATTAGCCGTTAAATAAAGTGTTTGATCAGCTTTTGTATAAATATCATCCACAAGCATAATTTCTTTTTTGATCAGTTGATCTGTGATTGCTCTGTTGATCAATGTCGCTACAGTAAAAGAATCATACGTTGTACTTAATACAGGCATTTTTAATTTATCTGCTAATAAAATAATTTCTTCGTTTGTCTTAAAACCACCAGTGATCAAGACTGCAGCACCGTATTCAAGAGCTAGTTTTTGTGCGTTTTCGCGATTCCCTACGATCATCAAAGAACCTGGTGTGATATAACGAACCATTGCTTCCTCGGTCATGGCCCCAATAATAAACTTACTTAGATCTTTATCTAATCCTTCTTTACCGCCCAAGATATCGCCATCTATGATCTTCACGACTTCTCCATAAGTCAACGTTTCAAACGTTTCTTTTATTTTACGTTCAATACGAATGGTCCCAACTCTTTGGATTGTTGAAACTAACCCGTTTGTTTCGGCCTCTTTAATAGCTCGATAAGCCGTTCCTTCACTCACACTTAAATTTTTTGCGATCGATCGAACTGAAATTTTTTCTCCAACCGGTAACGTTTCAATATATGCTATGATTTGGTCATGTTTTGTAGCCATTCTCTTACCTCCATACTACACATAAGATACATCGAATACCTCTCCTACTTTTAATAATAGCCCCTGATTTTCCGGTAAACTGATACAAAATTCTTCAGCATTCTGTTTAATTAACGGGAATGTATCATAATGAATGGGAACAACTTTTTTTGCTTGAACGTAGCTTGCAGCACTAGTTGCATCTTCTGGTCCCATAGTAAAATTATCGCCGATCGGCAAAAAGGCTACGTCTATCATCTTATAAGCTCCAATTAACTTCATATCAGTAAACAAAGCTGTATCCCCTGCGTGGTAAATCGTTTGTCCATCTACACTAAAGACGATTCCAGCAGCAAGTCCCAAGGTAAGGGCTTCTCCTTCTATCTCATAAGTAGAACCATGGATAGCTTGTGTCATTTTGACTTCACCAAAATCAAATTGATGTTTTCCACCCATCTGCATACCATGCGTTTTAAAACCTCTTCGTTTAAAAAAAGTCGCGATTTCTACGTTCGCAACAATTAATGCTCCTGTTCTTTTTGCAATAGGTTCTGTGTCCCCTATGTGATCATTATGTGCGTGTGTCAAAAATATCACATCTGCTTTAACAGTATTAGGATCTAAATCACTTTTAGGATTTCCAGTAATAAAAGGATCAATCAAAATAGTAACTCCTGAATTTGTCTGTATTTGTACACAAGACTGTCCGTGCCAAGAAATCTTCATATTTTTGTTCCCCTTTCATCATTAACTACAAGTTAACAGCAGATAATTTTATTATACAGTTGAGAAAAAGAGATTGCAATTGGTGTTGTTATATAACAACAGTCAATAACTAATCTCTTTATCCCATAATGGTAAGACGATATTTTCGTAGGACAATGGATCCAAATTGGTTACTGTAATGCCTAATAATCGTATACCTCTGTCCATTATTCCAATTTCATCCCAAAGATTCTGAGCATGAAAAAAGATTTCTTCGCCATCTTTAACATAATTGGGTAATGTTAGACGCTTCGTCACCGTTTCAAAATTAGAATACCGCACTTTTAATACAACCGTTTTACCGTGCTTTTGATTTTTTTGGAGCGATAGTTGGACTTTATTTGCAATAAATCTTAATTCACTTAAAATTTCTTGTACTGTTGTTAGATTTTTCCCATAAGTCAGCTCTCTGCCAACCGATTTTCTCTCACGACTTACTTGGACCGGGGAATTATCTATTCCTCTAACTTTACGGTAAAGAGAATATCCCATTCTTTTGAACCCTTGAATCAGTTCCATTTCATTTTTTTGATACAAGTCTTCTCCTGTATAAATAGCTGCTTCATGCATTTTCTCAACCGTCTTTTTCCCTACTCCATAAAATTTTTCAATGGGCAGCTCTCGTAAAAAAGCTAAGGCCTTATCAGGAGGGATAACCGTTATTCCAGCAGGTTTATGGTAATCAGAAGCCAGCTTAGCGATGAATTTATTATATGATACTCCAGCTGAACTAGTTAATTGTATTTCTTGCCAGATATCTCTTTGAATGAGTTTAGCGATACGCGTTGCACTTGCTATTTTTTTTTTATTCTCCGTAACATCTAGGTAAGCCTCATCTAGAGAGAGAGGTTCAATTATATCCGTATATCTCTCGAATATTGCACGGACTTCTGCTGATACTTCTCGATACAATTCATAATGACCAGAAATAAAATTCCCATGCGGACATAATTCAAAGGCTTTTTGAGCACTCATTGCAGAATGAACACCAAATTTACGAGCCTCATAATTTGCTGTCGCGACAACTCCTTTTCCACCTGTTTCTTTTGGATGTCGCGCAATGATCACAGGTTTTCCTTTTAGATCAGGATTCTCTCGTTCTTCTACTGAGGCAAAAAAAGCGTCCATGTCAATGTGTATGATTTTCCTCGTTGTGTCTCTTTTTGGTTCATCAAATCTTACTACACCAATGTCCATCCCTTTCACCTCCTCCAATCCATTATAAGGGAACACACATTCTGAATCAAGATTTCTAATCAATAAGGTATAAATAGCGCACGTCTTGAATCTTTTATTAGAACACATATTAAACTAACGATTTGAATATAAAGAAGGAGCTGAAGTAATTTCCTCAGCTCCTTGAATTTTTTTAGTTTAAATTATTTTCCAACGCTTTTTTCAATATTTTTTGCTGCCTTTTTTTACGATGCATTTCATTAATAAGTCCATTTTTTGGAGAAAAAACAAAAATCACTGCAAATGTTAAACCAGTAGTGACTGCAATCATACCAGCTATGGAGACGTCAAAGTACATCGATAATTGAAAACCAATCAAACTATTAAAAGCTCCTAAAGCAGCACTGATTCCCAACATGTAACTTAGTCGATTTGTTAAAAGGTACGCTGAGACTGGCGGTCCTACCATGAAGGCTACTACCAATATTGATCCAACTGCCTCAAATGCTCCTACTGCTGTGACGGATACTAAAGACATTAATGCATAATGTAGTAAAATAGGCGAAAAACCTAACGATGCTGCCAATAAAGAATCAAATGAAGTCAGTTTGAGTTCTTTGTAAAAGAATCCAATGAACAAAAGTAGTATAACAAGTATGATAGACATTGAATACACAGCCTGCGGACCAATATCGATCCCAAATAGAATCAATCGGTCAAAAGGAGCAAATGCTAATTCTCCCAATAACACTGAATCTGTATCTAAATGCACATCACCCGCATACCGAGTAATCAAAATGATAGCTATACTAAACAATAAAGGAAAAATAATCCCAATAGAAGCATCTTTATCCAGTAATTTTGTTTGATGGATCAATTCAGTTAACCACACAGTAAGAATCCCTACAAATGCAGCACCTAAAATCAGGAACGGCGAATTTAAATCTTGGGTAATAAAGAAAGCTACGACGATCCCCAACAAAATCGTATGAGTGATGGCATCTGCCATCATGGCCATCCCGCGTATCACCAGAAAGACACCTGGTAATGCACAAGCTACAGCAACTAAAACTGCAATGAGCTGTATTTCAAAAACAGGGTTCATACTTATCCGCCTTTCTTTAATTGCATCGCAAATTCTTTTTCACGTCGTTTATTTTTAACTACTTTCCAAATGATCCCTCTATTTGGGGAGAACAAAATACTGACTAGCACAATCAAGCTGATCACTAATACAATTGTTGGGCCCGTTGGAATTTGTTGGCCTAATGAACTGATCATCGTTCCGATGATCCCGGAAAGAGAACCAAATAATGCTGCCAATCCGACCATGATTGATAAATGATTAGTCCATTGTCTAGCGGCTACAGCTGGTCCAATCAAAAGAGAACTCATTAAGATAACTCCTACTGATTGTAACCCCATTACGATAACGATCACCGTTAGTGTGGCTAAAAGACTATTCAACCAATAGACCGGTAGTCCAATACTTGTAGCAAATGTTTGATCGAAAGCCATTAGTTTGAATTCTTTCCAAAATGCACCTACTAGGATCAACAGTACAACTCCTGCTAAGAACATAATTCTCACATCACGCTCTAAAAGAGTCGACGATTGCCCAAAAATAAAACTTTCTAAACCAGCTTGATTAGAGTTTGGACTTTTTTGGATAAAGGTCAGCAAGACTAAACCAAGCCCAAAGAAAATTGCCGTGGTCAGCGCTAGTGCACTGTCAAATTTAACTTTAGAGTGTTTGACAATCACCATGATCAACCAAGTAGCAAGTAAGCCTGAAATAAGCGCCCCGAGTAAAAGAATTTCCATTTGTTTGTTTGAGGTAAGGATAAATGCCAAACAGATTCCTGGCAAAGCTGCATGACTCACTGCATCGCCAAGTAAACTCTGTTTGCGTAAAACAGTAAAACTTCCAATAACACCGCTTAATAGACCTAAAATACTCGAACCAAACACGACTACTTGAAAAGTATAATCAAAGAAAAGAGTCTTTAGTACATCCATTTACTCTTCCTCCCATGGTTTTGTTTGATTTTGGCGGTAAGTTTTAGCAATCAATTTTTTAGTAAAAGTTGTTTCAACTGGTCCACTTCCAATCAATTCACGATTAATTAAAATAACTTCATCAAAGTATTCTGGAACAGTTTGTAAATCATGGTGGACAACGACTATTGTCTTTCCCTCTATTTTCAATTCCTTTAATAATTGAATAATAATTTTTTCGGTTTGGGCATCCACACCTTGAAAAGGTTCGTCCATCAAGTAAATTTCTGCTTCTTGAACCAGTGCACGAGCTAAAAATACCCGCTGTCTTTGTCCACCCGATAATTGACTGATTTGTTTATGTTTGAAATCCGCCATACCTACTTTTACAAGCATCTCATTTGCTAAGGCTTTATCTTTCTTCTTGGGCCTTTTAAACCATCCTAAGTGACCATATCTTCCCATTACAACCACATCTAAAACAGTTGTTGGGAAATCCCAATCTACACTTCCATTTTGAGGTACATACGCAACTAAATTTTTATTTTTCCCATACTTTTCATCTGTTGTCTGCTCAAAAGTAAAATCTACTTTACCAGCAACGGGTTTGATCAAATTGATCAAAGATTTGATCAATGTCGATTTACCCGCCCCATTCGGTCCAACGATTGCGGTCAATGTACCTTTAGGAATATCAACTGAAATATTCCACAAAACCGGCTGTGCTTCATACGCTACCGTTAATTGATTTAAACGTATTGCAGTTGTTTTTTCTATTCGCTCGATCTCCATACATTATGCACTCCAGTCTCTTTGTTTTATTTCAATGCATCTACAATAGTATCTACATTAGATCTCACTGTTTTTATATAAGTTTCGGTGTCATTTTCTTGATCTCCTAAAGAATCAGAATAAAGCTCTCCACCAATTTCAACATCAAAACCTTTTGCTTTAGTAGCCGCCTGTAAGGATTCTATGGTCCTTGTTGGAACAGAAGACTCAATAAAAATAGCTTTTATACCATTCTCTACAATAAAATCTGCTAATTGGCTAATATCGCCTGTACCAGCTTCAGCTTTTGTATTTAATCCTTGAAGTCCAATGACGTTAAAACCATACCCTTTACCAAAGTAACTAAAAGCATCATGAGCTGTTACTAATATCCGATCTTCTTCTGGTATTTCATTTACACGATTGGTTACATATTGATTTAATTCTTCTAATTCAAGCAAATAACTTTCTACATTTGACTGATAACTCAATTTATTTTCAGGATCAGCAGCGATCAATCCCTTAGATACTTCTATAGCTGCTTTTTTCCATAGCTCTACATCAAACCAAATATGTGGATCAATCGATTTACTGTTTTCTCCAGTAGAAATAACATCATTTTCATTCAAACCATTTTCTAATGCTATAACAATTTTTTTCTGTTTTTCAAGTCCTTGGAATATTTCACCCATTTTCCCTTCAAGTTCTAGTCCACTATAGGCTACTACATCTGCAGATTGCATAAAAATAACATCTCTTGCGCTTGCTTTATATAAATGAGGATCTACCCCTGAAGACATCAGTCCGTTTACATCGACATGTTCGCCACCTATTTCTTTCAATAAATCAGTTAGCATAGTCGTAGTCGCTACAACTTGCAATTTTTCCGAAGCCTGATCCGAGCTAAAATTATAACAACCGACTAAAAAAATTAGTGCAATAAACAATGATCCAAAAAAAATGCGCTTAGTTGTTTTCATCTTTCTCCTACTTTCTATACTGGTTCAATAAAAATATTTTCAGCTGCTTTGTAACTAACTACAAGTTGTTTGCCTTCTGTTTCGAGGGTTATAGGTCCTTCATACGCGCCTATATCAATAATCTTAAATACGTCACCTATATCAACCTCTAAGGATGCTAAATAATCGAGCAGCTCTTTCTCATCAGTTACTCTTTTAATTTTCACTACATCATAAACTTGTTTATCTGCTAAAGTCGGAAGTATCTTTTCATAAACAATTTCTTTTTCAGTTGGGATCATTCCTCCATGAGGACAAACTGTTGGAAAATCTAAGTACTTATCTAAGTGCCTCGCTAATTCAATAGAAGTAACATGCTCCAATACTTCAGCTTCTTGGTGGACCTCATTCCATGCGTAGCCCAAATGATTTACTAAAAAGACTTCCCAAAGTCGATGTTTCCGTACTAATGTGCTTGCTTTTTGGAGTCCCTCTTCGGTCAAATGAATTCCATGATAAGGAATATGTTTAACAAATCCCTCTTTTAATAACTTAGTGATCATTTCGCTTACAGAAGCTGCAGATACTTTAAGTCCTGAAACAAGCTGTTTATTTGTTACTTTTTTAGTTGTTCCACCAAGCTCATAAATCATTTTCAAGTAATCTTCTTTATTTGGCGTCATAATTTTCCCCTACCTTTTTTTAGGCTAACCTAACTTATGTTAAAAGTATACCTTGAAATGAATTAATTACAAGTCTTTAATGACAATTAATCAGATATTCACAATAAAAAAACAGAAACTAAGGCAAGCCTTAGTTTCCGTTTTTTATTTTCTATTATATTTCTTCAAATGCTTCAATGATAATTTGTTTTAATTCACTGATCAATGGTTGTTTTGGATTTGCTGTTGTACATTGATCTTCAAAGGCTAATTCTGCCAAATGATCAACTGTATCATGTAATGTTTCAGAACTTACTCCTTGATCTTTCAAACTCATGTTGATTCCAACATCTTTACCTAATTTGTTGATCTCTTGGACTAATGATTCTACTAACTCTTCTATAGTATTCCCTTTGAATCCCATGAATCGAGCTATTTCAGCGTAATCTTCATGTGCGTGGAAATATTCGTATTTTGGAAATAAAGCATGCTTCGCAGGATCCTTAGCATTATATCGAATAACATGAGGTAACAATATTGCATTGGTACGTCCATGAGGGATATTATATGCAGCTCCAATTTTATGGGCAATGGAATGATTGATTCCTAAGAAAGCATTTGCAAATGCCATTCCAGCCATAGTAGATGCATTATGCATTTTTTCGCGAGATTCCTCTGTAGCATATTCGTACGATGTGCGTAGATTTTCAAATACAAGTTTGACTGCTTGAAGGCTTAGACCTTTTGTATAATCACTAGCCATTACGGAAACATAAGATTCGATCGCATGCGTTAATACATCCATACCTGTATCAGCTGTAACAGATTTCGGTACACTCATTACAAACTGTGGATCGATTATTGCTACATCAGGAGTCAATGCATAATCTGCCAATGGGTACTTGACGTGAGTTTCACTATCCGTTATAACTGCAAATGGTGTAACTTCTGATCCTGTACCAGATGTAGTTGGTATGCAGACAAATTGTGTTTTTGTTAAATTTGGAATTTTATACGTTCTTTTACGGATATCTAAAAACTTCTGTTTAGCCCCAAAGAAAATTGTTTCAGGTTTTTCATAAAATAACCACATTCCTTTAGCAGCATCCATTGCTGAACCACCACCGATTGCGATAATGGTGTCTGGTTGGAAATGATTCATTGCTTCTGTTCCAGCTTTAACAGTATCAGTAGATGGATTTGGTTCTACATCTGAAAAGATTTCAACTTGAACTTTATTTGTTCGTTTCATCAACTCTTGTGTAACCTTATCTGCATAACCAAATTTAACCATACCTGGATCACATACTAGAAATACGCGTTTGATGCCTTCCATTTCTTGTAAATAAGCAAGAGAATTTTTTTCAAAATAAATCTTTGCTGGCAATTTAAACCACTGCATATTATTTCTCCGTTTCGCAATTGTTTTAATATTCATTAAGTTGATAGCTGTAACATTTTTAGAAACTGAGTTTTTACCATATGATCCACAACCTAATGTTAATGAAGGAATCATGTTATTGTATAAGTCACCTATTCCTCCTTGAGCTGTTGGTGAGTTAACTAAAATACGACAAGCCTTCATTTCTTCACCAAATTTTTCTGCTAAAGCATCATTTTGAGTATGGATCGCTGCTGAATGACCTAACCCACCTAATTCTAGCATTTGTTGAGAAAGTTCGAATGCATGTTTAGTAGAATCTGCTTTGATCATAGCTAGAACTGGAGATAACTTTTCGCGAGATAGAGGATATTCTGCACCTACTCCGTTTAATTCTACAACAATCATTTTTGTTTCTTTTGGAATTTCTATACCTGCTAATGCAGCAATTTTGTATGGAGACTGCCCAACAATTCCTGGATTAACAGCAACTTTTGCTTCATTCATTACCGCATTTTCAAATTTCTCTAATTCATTTGGTTTAGCAAAATAAATATTATGTTGTTTGAATTCTTCTTTTATTTCATTGTAAATTTCTTTATCTACAATAATGGCTTGTTCTGAAGCGCATATCATCCCATTATCAAATGTTTTTGATGCAATGATATCGTTTACCGCACGTTTGATTTTTGCGGATTTTTCAATATAGCTTGGCACATTTCCTGGTCCAACTCCTAATGCTGGTTTACCAGTTGAATAAGCTGCTTTTACCATAGCAGCTCCCCCAGTTGCAAGTACGACAGCAACTCCTGGATGTTGCATCAAACTATTTGTTGCTTCTAAAGAGCCTTTCTCGATCCATTGAATGCAATTTTCTGGTGCTCCAGCTTTTATAGCTGCTTCTTTCAAAACAGTTGCTGCAGCTATAGAACATTTTTGAGCACTTGGATGGAAAGAGAAAATAATTGGATTACGTGTTTTCAAAGCAATTAACGCTTTGAACATTGTTGTAGATGTTGGATTAGTAACCGGTGTGACCCCACATACTACGCCCACTGGAGTGGCTACTTCTATCAAATCTGTTTGGCTATCTCTACTAATGATCCCCACTGTTTTATTATCTTTTATCGAATTCCAGATTGATTCTGTTGCAAACATATTCTTGATACATTTATCTTCATAGATCCCTCTACCTGTTTCTTCTACTGCCATTTTAGCTAAAGGCATATGCTGATCCAAACCAGCCATTGCCATTTGATGAACAATAAAGTCGATCTTTTCTTGATCAAAAGTTTCTAAAATACTTAACGCTTCTTTTCCTTGGTTGACCAATAGCTCGATATCATCAGATACACTAGTTTGATTGTTCAAATTACTTTTTTTACTAGTTTTAATTTTTTCTTTAGTATTAACTTCCATCATATTGAACCCTCCTGTTATTGTTATCTATTTCACAATCATCATACTTCATTTTCTTTTTTTTGTAAAGAATTAATTCGTTTTTAATTGAAAAAAAGATGAAAAAGCCTACTAAACAACCATTAAATGATTATTTTTTTTTGATTTTTTTTTCAAATTTTCAATATAATATGATAATAATTTCACATAAAACCACTAAATAAAAGGAATCAGAACAAATCATCTGATCCCCTTTAAAATAAACCTTCGAAATTCATATCATCAAGTGAAGTAACTTTATAAACTTGCGCTTCTACCGCAGCATAATCTAAGTAATGATTGGGCGTAATTTTCATAATATCACTAATTTGTTGATAGTAATGCGCTGGAACATTCCTTTTCCAGCACAAATTAACAACATATTTCCACAAATCTTCTTTATTTATTTGATGGTACCCTAACTGGTTAAACTCTTGAATTTTCAAATTTAACCAAGGTTCATACTTAGCATAGTAAGTAATTGATTCATTGATCAAAAGCATAGCCTCCCTCCTTATTCGAAACTATCTTATTCCCATTTTATTTATATCTGATTACTGTAGAACTTTAAAATAAAACTGAAACACTAAAAAAGGTGCCGCCAGTTTTATTCTGATAGCACCCTTTTTAAGCTCTTGATTGCCTATATTAAAGTTTTTATTCGTTATCTTCTTCTACTGTATGTGATGGCGTGTTCGTGCCAAGATCTTCGACAGCGTTTGAAACATCAGTAGTTACCACACGGGCAATAGCTTTCTTTTCAAATGTTAAAAAGATTCCATCACAATCAATTACGACAGTATTATTAGTAGTGTTTACTTCATCAATAACGCCGTGTAGACCACCAATGGTAACGACAGAGTTCCCTTTTTTCATAGCATTAAGCATATTTTGTGTTTTTGTAGCTGCCTTTTTTTGCGGACGGATCATCATAAAATACATCAAAGCCATAATCGCGATAAAAGGTAGAAAATTAAGAATTATTTCCATTTTTTTCACTCCATTCTTCTTTTAAATCATCTTTTCATTCATTACTTTACCAAAGATTCAGTTTTATTGCTATCTCTTAACAGATAATCTTATAAAACCTTCAGAAATTTCTAGCATTTGGTTTATTAAAACCATATTCTTCAAAGAAACTTTCTCTATATTCTAGTAGATTATCATCCATAATAGCTTGTCTGACTTCTTTCATTACATTTAATAAGAAATACAGATTATGGTAACTTGTCAGGCGTAAGCCAAAAGTTTCATTAGCTTTGATCAAATGGCGTATATATGCTCTTGTATAATTGCGGCAAGTATAGCAATCACATTTAGCATCTAATGGCCCAAAGTCTCTTTCATATTGCGCGTTTTTAATTACAACACGGCCTTTGCTCGTCATACATGTTCCATTACGAGCAATACGAGTGGGTAGCACACAATCAAACATGTCTACTCCTCGAATAACACCATCGATCAGCGAATCCGCAGTTCCTACACCCATCAAGTACCGTGGTTTGTCTTCAGGTATAAAAGGTGTCGTGTACTCTAATACTCTATTCATGCTTTGTTTGGGCTCTCCAACAGATAATCCTCCAATGGAATAACCTGGGAAATCCATTGATACTAAGTCGCGTGCGCTTTGTTGACGAAGTTCCTTGAATCCAGCACCTTGAATGATTCCAAATAGCCCTTGACTATTTGGTTTCCCATGAGCTTTTAACCCTCGTTCAGCCCAACGACTCGTTCGTTCAACTGATTTTTTTACATAATCAAAACTCTCGTCAAAAGGTGGGCACTCGTCAAAACTCATCATAATATCTGGACCCAATTTATTTTGGATATTGATCGCTTTTTCTGGTGACAAGAACATTTTAGAACCATTCAAATGATTTCTAAAATGAACACCTTCTTCTTCAATTTTTCGCATATCACTTAATGAAAATACCTGGAATCCGCCTGAATCTGTCAAAATACCTTTATCCCAGTTCATGAACTTATGAAGTCCGCCTGCTTCTTCTACAATATCTTCACCTGGGCGCAGCCATAAGTGATACGTATTGCTTAAAATAATATCTGCTCCCATTGATTCTAACTCTTCTGGTGCAATACTTTTGACCGTTGCCAACGTGCCAACCGGCATAAACATAGGCGTTTGAAAAGTTCCATGTGGAGTAATAATTTCTCCAAGTCTTGCGCCTGTATGTTTCTCTTTTTTTATTAATCGGTATTTAATTGCTGGTTCTGTCATGCTTCCATTCCTACTTTCGTTCAACTGAGGTTACTCATTTATTTGGATCTATAATTTTTAGTGTTGATAGATTTAATCTAATTGCACTACTTACCTAAAATTTCTAGAGGAATAGACTTGCTTGCGGCCATGTATAAGATTCAATGGCCCCACAAGCAAACCCTCCCATTCCAGAAGAAATTTCCATTTTGAAGTGTCCACACCATTTGATATAGAACCATTTATTTAATTGGTTTTTTAATTACGCTCAATAAAATCAACTCACTGTTTTTAATATCAACTCGATCACATCATCTAAGTGGATCGTCATAGATTGTTCATCATCCGAATATTCTTTTCTAGCTTTATCAACTAGAAGACTCATGATCGCACTATTAAAAATAAAAGCAATCGTTTCATACTGTTGATCTGTTAATGAATGGTCATTTGAGCATTCTTTTAACTTATTGCACAGTTGTTGTTGGATATACTCTTGTTTATAGGTGAAAATCGTTTTTGTTTGTTCATTTCCTACTTCTTTAATAGTCCCAATAACAATTTGTCGATGTTTATCAAAAATAGTTGCAATAAATCGTCCAGATTGGTTCATTAAATCTGTGGTATTTTCAAAACTTTGAGAAAAGAATTCATCTACTTCTTTGGTGATTTGTACAGTATGCTGTTTAAATGCTGTGTCCATCAAAACTTGTTTAGACTGAAAATTTTTAAAAATGGTTGTTTCATTAACTTCGGCTTTCTGTGCAATCATTTTAGTTGTGGTACTTTTATACCCCACATGTGAAACTAAATCTAACGCTGCGTCAATAATTCGTTGTTGCGTATTTGTTACAGCTTCCTCGTTTACGTTTGCCACTTACTTAGACCTCCAAATTCAACATCTCTTAAATCAAGTACGTGCTCACTCAATATAATAGTTTATCACACTATTTTTAGAAAATAAAACTTTTTTTAAATTTCGAGACACATAAATGGTAACCGCTTTCTAAATGTGGTATATTATAGGTGGATAGAGAGATGCTTATAGAAGTGAATTGGTCGAATTTCTTTAGTGTTTAGATTCAGAAAAAACATTTAAAATCAACATTCTGTTTTGAGTTACCAGATTCACTGTCACATTTATTTGAAAAACCAGCTTCAAATTAGTACCGTTAACAAATTTAAAGACAGTTTTAAAAAAGTAGTAAAGAAGCTGTATGTCGTTTTTAGAAGAAGTTCAAATAAAAAGTTTCGTTTCAACGATTCGCTGATTCGCTTCTATCCTCTCTAAAAACCAATAGAAGTTGGCCTAAAAAGCCAACTTCTATTTTTTATTTTGTTTAAGGGAATAAAGTCATTTATTTGATAAACATGGCATCTCCAAAGCTAAAAAAACGATATCTTTTATCAATAGCATGCTGGTAAGCTGATAAAACATTTTCTCTTCCTGCGAAAGCACTGATCAACATCACCAATGTTGATTTTGGCAAATGAAAATTAGTTGAAAAAGCATCAACAACTTTAAATGTATACCCCGGTGAAATAAAAATACTTGTCCATCCGCTATCTGCCTTTATCTCGCCATTAAACTTTGTACCAATCGTTTCCAGTGTCCGAATAGAAGTTGTCCCAACTGCAACTATTCTTCCACCATTATTTCGAACAGCAGTTAAAATAGCTGCTGATTCTTCTGTTAAACGATAAAATTCTGAATGCATTTCATGGTCTTCAAGCGAATCAACACTAACTGGTCTAAATGTACCTAATCCCACGTGTAACGTTAAGAAAACCAACTGTACACCTTTTGATTTGATCTGCTCTAATAATTCTTCAGTAAAATGCAACCCTGCTGTCGGTGCAGCTGCCGAACCATTTTCTTTTGCGTAAACCGTTTGGTATCGTTCGCCATCTTCTAATCTTTCTTTGATATAAGGTGGAAGTGGCATTTCACCTAATGACTCTAAAACTTCTAAAAAGATACCTTCATAAGAAAAATCAACGATTCTTCCGCCATGATTTAACTCTTCTGTTACTGTAGCTTTCAGTCTTCCATCTCCAAAAGAAATAACGGTCCCTACAGTTGCTTTCTTAGCTGGTTTAACAAGTGTTTCCCATTGATCATTTTTTGTATTTTTTAATAATAATAGTTCAATATGTGCACCAGTTTCTGGTTTTATGCCATGCAAACGTGCAGGCAACACGCGTGTATCATTCATGACTAATGCGTCACCTTTGTTCAATTCATCAAGGATGTCCGTAAAGTACTTATCTTCTACTTTACCCATTTCTTTGTCTAAAATTAATAGTTTTGAACTTGATCGATTTGCTAAAGGGGTCTGAGCGATTAATTCTTCTGGTAAATTAAAATCAAAATCTTTTGTCGTTAACATAATCATACTCCTAATCTGTATAAGTAATTGGGTAACCCAAGTGAGCATAGCCTAAACGGGTTACGATTCTTCCACGTGGTGTGCGTTGAAGAAAGCCTGCCTGCAGTAAAAAAGGCTCAACCATATCTTCAATCGTTTCAACTTCTTCTCCAATATTAGCTGCAATCGTAGACAGCCCAACCGGTCCGCCATTATAGTTTTCAATCATCGTTTTCAATAGTTTTTGATCAACGAAATCGAGTCCTTCTTGATCGATTCGCAGCATAGCTAATGCCTCATCTGCTATTTCTTTTTTTATCACACCATTAGATCTTACTTGTGCATAATCTCTTACACGCTTTAATAGACGATTTGCTACACGAGGCGTTCCCCTAGAGCGTCTAGCTATTTCGATTGCTCCTGATTCGATTATTTCAGTATTAAATATATCAGCTGAACGTAAAACAATATCGCTCAATTCTTCTACCGTGTAATATTCCATATGCGATACGATCCCAAAACGATCTCGCAAAGGTGCTGATAAAAGTCCTGCTCTTGTAGTTGCACCCACTAGAGTAAATGGTGGTAAAGGAAAATGGACAGGATGTGCAGTTGGTCCTTGTCCCACGATGATATCCACAAAATAATCTTCCATAGCCGAGTACAACATCTCTTCAATAAGTCTTGGCATCCGATGGATCTCATCGATAAAAAGGACATCTCCCGCTTCTAGTTCATTCAAAAGAGCAACTAAGTCTCCTGCTTTCTCGATTGCAGGGCCGCTAGTCGTTCGTATAGCTACATCCATTTCATTTGAAATAACCATTGCCATAGTTGTTTTTCCTAATCCAGGAGGGCCATAAAGCAAAACGTGATCTAAGGCTTCTTCGCGATTATTTGCTGCTTCTATATAAATCGACAATTCTTTTTTTACTTTTTCTTGGCCAATATATTCTTTTAAATAAAGCGGACGCAACGATTTTTCTAATGACATCTCTTCTGTCGTGCTGCTGTCGCCGGAAATGATTCGTTCTTCTGGATTCATTGTTTTCACCACTTTTCTCATTTACTTATCGGTTATTTCTTCATCAATAGTCGTAATGCTTCTCTTAAATAAGCATCTGTAGATTCTTTATTTAATTTACGGATTTGTGGTTCGATTTTTTTGATTTCTTTTACACTGTACCCTAGCGCTTCTAAAGCCTCGATTGCTTCAGTAACATGACTATAATTCGTTGGTAAAACCAATTCTTGTTGGTAATCGACCGTATTTTCTGATTGTGTATGGGTTAAATCAGCTAACTTCCCTTTCAAATCTAATACAATTTGTGAAGCAGTCTTTTTACCTACTCCTGGAAATTTAGTTAAGTAAGCTGCATCTTCATTTTCAATTGCTTGTACTAAACCTTGATGATCATCATTTGCCAAAATAGCCAATCCGCTTTTTGGACCTATTCCTGAAACACTAAGCAACTTTAAATACAATTGTTTTTCAGTGTAATCCTTGAAACCATATAACGTAATAGCATCTTCTCGAACAGCTTGATGGATATAAACTGTTACTTCTTCGTTTAATTTACTCGAAAAACGAAATGGATTAGCCATAAACAATTGATACCCTATTCCATTCGTTTCAAGGACGATATACGCAGGACTAACAAATGTTACTATCCCCTTAATGTATTCATACATATTATTTTCTCCATTCATTCACTCATTTTACTAGGCGGAAAAAGGCACACCTGTTCGCTTTTTAGTTTACCACATTTGTATAGAAAAAAGGAGTTGCCGCCAAAAAAAGCCTATGTAAAAAAATCATAAGCACTCTTTAGCTGCTTATGCAGCTAGAGAGTGCTTATAAAAATTAACAAAATAGATCAAACAAATAATTTACGGTAACTACCATAACCTTCTTCATCTAACTTATCAACAGGTACGAATCTTAATGCTGCCGAGTTAACACAGTAGCGTAGACCGCCTTTATCTTGAGGGCCATCTGTAAAAATATGTCCTAGATGAGAATTCGACTCTGAGCTTCGCACTTCAGTACGACGCATACCAAATTTAGTATCCACTTTTTCAATAACTTCTTTTTCTTCTATCGGTTTTGTAAAAGATGGCCAACCGCATCCTGCATCGTATTTATCGTTTGAAGAAAATAGCGGTTTTCCACTTACAACATCTACAAAAATGCCGTCTTCATAAAAATCGTCATACTCTCCTGTAAACGGACGTTCAGTAGCTTCATTTTGAGTTACTTCAAATTGAATATCTGTAAGTTTATCTTTCAATTCGTTTTTATCATAGCTATTCATGAAAATCCTCCTTTTTGTATCTAACTTACATTTTACACTTTTTAAGGAATCGCTACAATTTATTGAATTTATTTTAGGTAATTCAATGCGGATCTTGTATCCGTTTGAACATTTTCTCCATATCTTTATTGGTGAAATGGATCACTACCGGTCTTCCATGTGGGCAGTTATAAGGATTTTCCATCTTTTTAAGATCCTTTAGCAGTGCCCTAGCTTCCGCATCATTAAGGTAATGGTTTGCTTTGATCGACCCTTTGCAACTCATCATTATTGCCGTTGCTTCTCTAAATTTAGCAACGCTCACACTTCCATGATCCAACAGTAAATCGATCATCTCGCTTACAATCGTTTCTTCTTCGCCCTGATTAAACCATACCGGATGACTTCTCAACAAAAAACTATTTTGGCCAAACGGTTCTAAGAAAATACCAACCATTTCTAATGCATCGCTATTTTCTTTGATTTTAATGGCATCGCTATTCGGATAATCCAACATAATGGGTACCAATAAATCTTGTAAGTCGGTGCTGACCTCGCCAATTTTTTCCCGGAAATATTCGTATTTTATTCGTTCTTGAGCAGCATGCTGATCCAAAATATACAAGCCTTTTTCATTTTGAGCAAATAAATAAGTGCCGTGCATTTGACCAACGTATTCTAATGTTGGAAATTGATCAATGGATTCTTCAACTGTTGCTTGTTTCTTCATTAGTTTATCCGCTGCCTTTAAAGGGGACTCTTGATGGTAATCGATTAATTCACTAATTGTTTCATCATGAAACTCACTGATCTTATTTTTCTCCGACAGCTCTACAAGTGTATCTTCTTGCTCTTCTTGCAATAAAAAGGGTTCTTTTTCAATTTCATGATCCGTTCCACCTTCAAAAGAAAGAGACTGTTGCTTTGAATAATGGGATTCTGGTAATGGTTGAAAGTTTTCAGATTCTTTTTTTTCTTTTTCAGGAGTTCTTTCTTGCTGGAACCTAAATGTTGTTTGCTCATTCTCTTCCATGGGTAGATTTATTTTCTTTTTAAATGATAAATTTTCTAGTCCATCTGGAATCAATTGTTCCTTACTTAAACAGTCATGGATTGCTGATTCTATCAGTTGCATCAATTCTTTTTCCTTGCTGATCCGAACTTCTTGCTTTGTCGGATGAACATTTACATCTACTAGTAAAGGATCCATATCGATTTTAATAGCAACGATTGGATAACGTCCAACCATTAATTTAGATCGGTAACCTGAAATAATAGCTTTATTTAATAAATAATTTTTAATATAGCGTCCATTAATAATAATTGAAATATAATTCCGGCTGGCTCTCGTAAGTTCTGGTAATGAAATGAACCCAGATACTCTAAAATCCAAATCTTCTTTTTTTATTTCTCTCATTTTTTTGGCTGTAGCTACTCCATAAATTCCTGCAAGTGTTTGTTTTAAATCACCGTTACCAGCTGTTCTTAAAAGTTGATTGCCATCGCTAATTAAACGAAAAGCAATCTTCGGATGACTGATAGCCAATCGATTTATTATATCTGTTACATTCGATAGTTCTGCTTGTAGACTCTTTACATATTTCAAACGTGCAGGTGTATTAAAAAAAAGATTTTCAATAGTGATCTTACTGCCTTTTCTTGCTTCATTTGGTCTTTCTTCGATTATTTTTCCGCCTTTTAGAGAAAGATACGTCCCACGTTCTCCACCAGTTGACGTCTCTAAAACAACTTCTGAAACAGAAGCAATACTTGGTAAAGCTTCACCACGAAAACCTAGCGTACGGATCCGAAAAAGATCGTCTCGTGAATAAATTTTACTGGTTGCATGACGCTTAAATGCATTTTGAACCTCTTCTGGTTCAATACCCATTCCATTATCAATGATCTGTATTTTTTTTAATCCAGCTTCTTCGATAAGAATGTCAATCTGGCTGCTTTCTGCATCAATTGCATTTTCAATCAATTCTTTTACTACAGAAGCCGGGCGTTCAATTACTTCTCCAGCTGCAATTTGATTGGCTAATACATCTGAAAGTTCTAGGATTTTTGCCATCTATTCCATTCCTTTCCACTAACTAAGATCAATTCAATTTTTGTTGCCACTCATTAATGCAATTCATTGCTTCTAAAGGCGTCATCGTTAATAGATTCATTTTCCGAACCGCTTTAACAACTTCGGACTCAGAACCTTCAAGAAGCCCAAATAAAGAAAGTTGACCATCATCCATTGCTTTATTTTTTTCCTTTTGTGAAATCTTGCTTGGAATTTGAACTTCACTAATTGGATCTATTTGACCTATATGATTTAACACAATTTCTTCTTTTTGTTCCAGTTGTTCTAATATAACGGTTGCGCGTGACAATAATTCGTCTGGAAGGCCAGCCAGTTTAGCGACTTGTATCCCATAACTTTTATCAGCAGGACCAGGAAGCATTTTGTGTAAAAAAACTAACTCTCCCTCTTCTTCTACTGCACCAACATGGACATTCTTCAAACGAGGCAAACGTTCATCCAGAAGCGTTAATTCATGGTAATGGGTTGAAAATAACGTTTTCGCATGAACCTTTTCATGAATGTATTCAATGATTGCTTCCGCTAAAGCCATTCCATCATAGGTTGCTGTACCACGACCTATTTCATCAAATAAAATCAAACTATTTTTAGAAGCGTATCTTAGAGCCTCATTCGCCTCCATCATTTCGACCATAAACGTACTTTGTCCGGCAATCAAATCATCTGCTGCACCAATACGAGTAAATATTTGATCGAATATCGGTATTAATGCTTTATCAGCAGGGACAAAACAGCCCATCTGAGCCATAATAACCGTTAAAGCTAGTTGCCTCATATACGTACTTTTACCGGACATATTGGGTCCTGTGATAAGTAAAATCTCATTTTCTCGATTCATTTCAACACTGTTTGGTACATACGTCTGCTGACCTAGTACTTTTTCAACAACTGGATGCCGTCCTTCTATTAAGTCAATTTCTTGACTATTGGCTGCCATAACAGGACGAGTATAGTGGTATTTTTCACTTACTGTTGCAAAACTTTGCAATACATCAATAGCTGCTACTGTTTTTGCTAATTTTTGTAATCGTTCAATATACTGTTTGATTGTTTCTCTAACTTCCGTAAATAAAGTGTACTCTAGAAGCATCGACTTCTCTTCCGCTTCCAGTATTAAAATCTCTTTTTCCTTTAAAGCTGGCGTAATAAATCGTTCGGCATTCGCTAGCGTTTGTTTTCGCTCGTAACGCCCTTCCGGCAAATTGACAAGGTTAGCTTTAGTGATTTCGATGTAGTAACCAAATATACGGTTATATCCAATTTTCAAGTTTTTGATTCCGGTTGCGGCTTTTTCTTCTGCTTCTAACTGAGCGATCCACTTCTTACCATTGCGCATAGCATCCCGGTAAGTATCTAATTTCTCATTGAAACCATCTTTAATGATCCCACCATCTTTTATAGAAAGAGGCGCATCTTCATCTACTGCTAGATCAATTAACTCAACAACTTCAGGAACTTGATCCAATTCGGTGATGAATTGATCCCACTCACCTTTGTTCATCAGCTGTATGACCTCAATCAGCTGAGGGATCTGGCGCAGGGAGGCTTGGAGTTGAATTAAATCACGCCCATTAACATTGCCGAACGCTACCCTTCCAGCTAACCGTTCTAAATCATATACTCTTGTCAAAGCTTCATTTAAATCGGTTCTTTCAAAAAAATGATTGATTAAACTTTCAACAATATTTTGTCTCATAGAAATTTGCTGTTCTTGAATGAGAGGACGATCGATCCACTGCTTTAGAAGTCTTCCTCCCATGGCCGTTTTAGTTTCGTCCAGTAACCACAATAGCGTTCCTTTTTTTTGCCCTGTACGAAGCGAAGAAACCAATTCTAAATTACGCTTAGAATAATGATCCATTTTCAAATAATTGGCAGGAGAATAGACTTCCACTTTTTGAAGATGACCTAGGTTCCTTTTTTGAGTAACGTATAAATAGGACAATAGTAATTTTACAACATTGATCGATTCGCTATTTTCTATCTCATCCGTCAAATAAGAAAATTCTGCACTTTCAACCATCTCTTCTTGCGTTGATACCATGATCCCTAATGTTGTTTTTAATTTCGCTTGTAATTCTATTTCCATTGCTTCTTTAAAAACAACTTCTTTCGTTTTCAAGCTCATCAGTTCACTCATCACAGATTCTATTGAATTTAACTTCGTCGTTTTTAATTCCCCAGTACTTAAATCAGCATAGGCTAAATAATAACCGTCTGTTTCGGTACTCATCAAGGCAGCCAAATAATTATTTGTTTTAGCATCCATTGATTTAGTGTCCATAGCTGTCCCCGGTGTGATCAATTGGACGACTTCTCTCTTCACCATACCTTTTGCTGTTTTAGGATCCTCCACTTGTTCACAAATAGCTACTTTGTATCCTTTTTCTATCAAATTATCAATGTATCCTTTAGCAGCATGATAAGGCACACCACACATAGGGATCGGCTCATCTGCATTGCGATTACGGCTTGTTAATGTTACTTCTAACAGTTGTGAGGCTTTGACAGCATCTTCATTGAACAGTTCGTAAAAATCTCCCAAGCGATAAAATAAAAAAGCATCTGGGTAGTTTGCCTTTATTCCTAGGTACTGTTCCATCATAGGCGTTTGTTTTGTTTTTTGCGGCATCTTTTTCGCCCCTTTGTGATTATTTATTATTCAGCACTCTTTTATTTCTACTAATTTATTCAAATCCGCCATTAAATGGATGATCGTCATTGATAACAATGTTTTCAATTTTTTTAGCTTCGCCAGTAACATCATCAATTTCAATAAAACAACCTGAAAGAATTTTCCGGCCTTCTTTAGGCACTTCAAAACGTGTCGGCATTTGGGTCAAAAACCTTCTTAACACAGCATCGCGGTCCATTCCTAATGCTTCATCATAAGGACCCGTCATTCCAGCATCTGTCAAATAAGCAGTACCATTTGGTAAAATACGTGCATCATTTGTTTGCACATGAGTATGGGTTCCAACCACTGCCGATACTCTGCCATCTAAATACCACCCCATTGATTGTTTTTCACTTGTCGTTTCTGCGTGAAAATCAACAAAAATCAAAGGTGTCCGTTTTAACGCTTCGTCTATTAATTCATCAGCTTTTCTGAAAGGATCATCGACATCCGTCATGAAAACACGCCCATGCAAGTTTATAACGGCCAATTCAAGTTGATTGACTTTTATATAAGAGATTCCTTTACCTGGTGTTCCTTCAGGATAGTTAGCTGGACGAATCATTTTTTTAGCTTCATCAATAAATTCAAAGATATCCCGGTTATCCCATGTATGGTTTCCCATCGTTACGATATCCACACCATCTTGTAAAAAACCTTTATAAATTTTTTCTGTGATCCCGCGACCTGCTGCTGCATTTTCGCCATTTAAAATCGTTACTTGTGGTTTATACATTTTTTTCAGTTTAGGTAAATAATCATGAACCATTTCGCGACCCATCGAACCTACAACATCTCCAATAAATAATAATTTCATACAGTTATTCCTCTTCTCTTTTTCATCTTACTTATTTTAACAATAAATGGTCTAAAATAAAAGCTGGCCTTTTATTTTAGTTAGAATTGATTTTTAAAGATTGCAATAGAAAAACCGATACGAGCCAGATTTATCATTGGCTCGTATCGGTTAGTTCAACTAATCTTATTTAGCATATTCAATTGTTCTTGTTTCACGAATAACAGTTATCTTAATGTGTCCAGGATAATCTAGCTCACTTTCGATACGTTTTCTAACGTCACGCGCTAATTTACTTGCTGCTAAATCATCTAATTTTTCAGGTTTGACCATGATTCGAATTTCGCGACCTGCTTGGATAGCAAAACTTTGTTCAACCCCTTCAAAATCATTAGAAATACTTTCTAATTTTTCAAGACGATGAATATAGTTTTCAAGTGACTCGCTTCTTGCACCAGGACGTGCTGCAGATATTGCATCTGCTGAAGCTACTAAAACAGAAATGACAGATGTTGCTTCAACGTCACCATGATGTGAAGCAATTGAATTCACAACTGTTTCATTCTCTTTGTACTTCATCGCAATTTCTGCACCAATTTCAACATGGGAACCTTCAACTTCATGATCTAGTGCTTTACCAATATCGTGAAGCAAACCAGCTCGTTTAGCTAATGTAACATCTTCGCCTAATTCAGCAGCCATCACACCTGCTAATTTAGCAACTTCAATAGAATGGCTTAAAACATTTTGACCATAACTTGTTCTGAATTTCAGGCGTCCTAAAATTTTGATCAAGTCTGGATGTAACGAATGGACTCCTACATCAAAAGTAGCTTGTTCGCCAATTTCTCTGATTCTTTCATCCATTTCTTTACGTGATTTTTCCACCATCTCTTCAATTCGAGCTGGATGGATCCGTCCATCTTGGATCAATTTTTCAAGAGTCATTCGAGCGATTTCTCGACGTATTGGATCAAATCCACTAAGTACAACAGCTTCTGGAGTATCGTCTATGATTAGATCCATACCAGTCAGCGTCTCTAGCGCTCTAATATTACGCCCTTCACGACCTATGATACGACCTTTCATTTCATCGTTAGGCAAGGTTACAACGGATACTGTTGTTTCTGAAACTTGATCAGCTGCAGAACGTTGAATGGCTAACGCGATTAAATTCTTAGCTTTACGATCAGCTTCTTCTTTTGCTTTTTGTTCAGAATCTTTTACCATTACGGCTACTTCATGAGAAAGCTCATTTTCTGTTTCTTGTAAAATCAATTGTCTTGCTTCTTCTCGTGACAAAGCAGCAACTCGTTCTAATTCACTTTCTTGTTCTTTCACCAATTCAATGGCTTTCTTCTCTAAATCGTCAACATGTAGTTGTCTAGAACTTAATTTTGCTTCATTAGCTTCAAGTGTGCGTTCACGCTTTTCTAAGCTATCGTTTTTGCGATCAATATTATCCTCGCGTTGCAGCAAACGATTTTCTTGTCTTAGAACTTCATTCCTTCTCTCTTTCAGCTCTGCTTCAATTTCAGTTCGATATTTGTGGCTTTCATCCTTCGCTTCTAACATCGCTTCCTTTTTCATGGTTTCTGCTTCTCTTTTTGCTTCTTCCAATATTCCAGTTGCAGTGTTTCTAGCACCAGCTAACTCTTTTTCGTGGGTTGCTTTGCGGATGAGATATCCAACAATAAGACCGACAACTAAAGTAACGATAGCGAAGGTAACACTTCTAAAATCCATTCTTCCACCTCCGTATCATCTATTTAATTTGTCATTTATCATTTATCCATTATTTGGTAGATTATGCATAGCTTTGTACCAATAAAATCTACCCGATATTTAATTGTAAAGTAATAGATAACTTAATTTTAATTGTAGTGACGAGACATGTCAACTTAAATAATGGTTTTGTAGCCCTTTCATAAACTTTCATTAGCCTTGGTTGATTTATTTATGTATCTTTTTCCATTCAATCTCGGAAAAATATTCAAATAAAACCAACAAGCATAGTGCTTATTGGTTTTATTTGATCTTATTTCTTCACTTTAATCTTCTAATGACTCTTTTCCAGACTTTTCTACTTCTGGCTCTTTAGTTCCAGGTTCTCCAAAACCATAAGCAGCACGAACTTTTTTCTCAACTTCAGTTCTTAATTCAGGGTTTTCTTTGAAGAATTTTTTAACATTTTCACGGCCTTGACCAATTCGTTCGCCATTATAAGAGTACCATGCACCAGATTTATCGATAATATCTTTGTCAGAACCCATATCTACTAGCTCTCCTACTTGAGAAATACCCTCTCCATACATGATATCTACTTCGGCTACTCTGAATGGTGGAGCAACTTTGTTTTTTACAACTTTAATTTTTGTACGGTTACCCATGATTTCTGTACCTTGTTTAATTTGCTCAGCTCTTCTAACTTCCAAACGAATCGTAGCATAGAATTTCAAAGCTCGACCACCCGGTGTAATTTCTGGATTACCAAACATTACTCCAACTTTTTCACGAATTTGGTTGATAAATAACGCAATTGTTTTTGTTTTATTGATCGATCCGGATAATTTACGTAAAGCTTGAGACATCAGACGAGCTTGCAGCCCTACATGAGAGTCTCCCATTTCTCCTTCAATTTCTGCACGTGGTACCAATGCAGCAACTGAGTCGATCACAACGATATCTACTGCTCCACTGGAAACCAAAGCGTCTGCAATTTCTAAACCTTGCTCACCTGTGTCAGGCTGAGATAGCAATAACTCATCAATATCTACACCAAGAGCAGCTGCATATTTTGGATCTAAGGCATTTTCAGCATCAATAAATGCAGCTATCCCACCTTGTTTTTGAACCTCTGCGACAGCATGCAATGCTACTGTTGTCTTACCTGAACTTTCAGGGCCGTACACTTCAATAATTCTTCCTCTTGGAAATCCACCTACACCTAATGCTACATCTAACGCTAATGAGCCACTAGGAACGGTTGAAATACGCGTATCTACTTTCTCGCCTAATTTCATAACGGAACCTTTACCAAAGTTTTTTTCAATTTTTTTTAATGCTGCATCTAATGCTTGTTTACGATCGTCTGCCATTAATTAAATCCTCCTCAAGTCTCTTTTATCCATTGATTAATCATTCATAATTTCATCTGCTACAACAAATATCATACCTTTCTTCCATAAAAAAAGCAAGGAAAAAGCGAACAAACATTCGGTCTTTTTTCCTAAATAGTTAATTATTTATTGTTTCAAAAACTTTTTGTTGTATAGGGAGATTTAACAGCACTCTTCTGATCAAGTCTAAACCGGACATGATCGATTTCTCTCGATTGTTGTCGCGTCCTTTACCTAAATGATACTCTTTAGCAAAGGCTGCTTTTCCATTGACCGCAATCCCGATCCAGACCGTACCCACTTCCTTGTTTTCAAGCCTATTAGGACCTGCAACTCCTGTAAATGAAATTGCAAGATTTGTACCAAACATCCGTTGTGCATTTTTTGCCATTTCGATAGCACATTCAGCACTAACTGCGCCAGATTTTTCAATTATTTCTTTAGAAACTCCTAGAACAGCTGTTTTTATTTCGTTGCTATATGTTACAATGCCGCCTTTGAAATAATCACTGGCACCTGAAATACTTGTCATAGAACTTTGAAAGGCACCACCGGTCAGACTTTCGGCAGCTGTAAGAGTCATTTTTTGTTCTTTCAATAAATCAGCAACTACATTTACTAATCGAGTATCCTCTCCATATCCATAAAAATAGCTTCCTATACGCTGTTGTATGATAGCTTCCATATTGTCCAATAATAGAAAACAAGCTACTGCTGTGCTTCCGTTTGCTGTTATACGCAACCTTACTTCATGCTTACCAGCGTAGGTAGCAAGAGTAGGATTTTGCTGATGTTCGATCAAATCATCTAATTCAGCAGCTAATTGAGATTCACCAATATCAAAAAAACGCAACACTCTCGATATGAGATGAATATCTTCTTTGGATTCACCCATTAATAATGGTTTGACCTCATTTATAAACATTGGTTCTAATTCACTGGGTGGACCCGGTAACAAGATAAAAGCTTTGCTTTTTTGTTTTAAAAACATTCCTGCTGCAAGTCCTGTCTTATTTTTTAAAATAGTAGAGCCTTCAATAACCATGGCTTGCAATCGATTATTATCTGTCATAGTTCGTTTTCTATTTTCATGAAAAGTAATTATTTTTTCCATTGTAGTTTCATCTAAAATTAGTTTTTTAGTCAAATGATCGGCTAACACTTGCTTTGTAATATCATCTTTTGTAGGTCCTAAACCTCCTGACAGAATTACTAAATCACTTCTTTGCTCTGCAACCTGTATAACCTCTAATAGTCGTTTCGGGTTATCTCCAACAACTACTTGATGATAGACATCTATTCCTAATAAGGATAGTTCGCGAGACAGAAAAGATGCATTTGTGTTTATTACTTGTCCCATTAATAGTTCTGTTCCAATTGCTATGATTTCAGCATTCATTTGCTCACTCCTATCTTTATAATACGCAAAATTTTTTCTTGATTTTTATTTTGTAGTTTCTTTGAAAAGAGGATAAAAAAGTCCATCGTTCGGTAAATTGATTTTAACATACTTTTATAAGCAAAAAAAAAAAAGAAGGTATTTTGAAATCAACTTCAAAGCACCGTCTTTTCTAATTATTTTTCAATTTTTATTATTTTGGACCTTTAAATACTGCACTGTTTTTCACGAAATAGTCTACACCAGAATAAATAGTAAAGAACAAGCAAATATACAACATGATTGAAGCAAGTGGTAAACCGATTCCTTCAAATGGCAGATTATCAACAAATAATAAAATAATAGCTATCATTTGAGTAGCGGTTTTAATTTTCCCCGGCCATGCAGCAGCCAAAACTGTTCCACCTTGTTCCACTAATAATAATCTTAATCCAGTGACTGCTAATTCTCTACAAACAATAATAGAAACGACCCAAGAAGGAGCTAGATTTTGTCCAACTAAAATAATTAAAGCAGTCATAACTAACATTTTATCAGCTAAAGGATCAGCAAATTTACCAAAATTCGTTACTAATCCTTGCTTGCGTGCAATTTTCCCATCTAGCCAATCTGTGAAACTTGCTAAAGCAAATAACACAGCTCCTATCAATTGAGTAACTTCAATTGTAGAACCTAATAGATGAATAACGCCCCAATCAAATGGTGCTAATACGATGATAACAAATATCGGAATCATAAAAATTCTAAATACAGTAAGTTTATTCGGCAAGTTCAACTTTTTTGCTTCCTCTCTCTAGTGATATATGTTAAATATTTGTAAGGATGTTCCTATCAAAAACTTTTATCAGCCAAGCATTAAAATATTTCATTCAAATTGAAATTCAATTTCTTGTCGAACAGAATTTTCTGATTCTGGAGCGTATGGAACATCTTCCCCATTAAGATTTACCTTCGTTGCAGGCGTATTTCCAATTACAATAACTAAGGATGACGTACCATCTGGAATTTTTGATTCTAAATTAGATCCATCTGTTATTAACTGAGCGTCAATCATTGCCCCGTCTCCTTCAACACTGATCCAAGAATCCCCACCTGTTGCTGTTAATGTCAAAATGCTGCCTTCAGAAGTTCCGGTAACAGAATAAGTTGTAGTCGATCCAGTAGAAGATAAAATTTCTATTCCTTGAGCGTCCTCTTCACTTTCATCGGACTCTACTGATTCCGTTGTTGGCTCTGATTCGCTTTCCGAGATAGATTCAGCACTAGAGACAGATATTGCTTCAGAATCTTTTGTGATCATGGCTTCCTCACCTTGATTACTTGTTTGGATCACAGCAAAATAAATAGCTGCCACAATTGCTACTGCTAGGATACCAATCAAAATTGTAGGCAGATTATTTTGAACTTTTGTCAAGAATTCATTCTCAATATTCTTTCCAGAACGTGTTTGACCCGTGTAAACTTTTTCGACAAATTCTTCATCATGGGCATGTGGCACTGCATCTGTATATTCTTCTAGTAATTGGTCCCCATTTAAGCCAACAGTATCTGCATATTGTTTAATAAATGCACGAGCATAAAATTTCCCCGGCATGACATCGTAGTTGCCTTCTTCGATTGCTATTAGGTAACGTTTTTGAATCTTTGTTATTTGTTGCAAATCATCTAATGTATATCCTTTTACTTTTCTTGCTTCTTTTAATTTTTCACCAATTTCATTCAACTGTCTCACCTACCTATTCTCTTGCTTAAAGAGAAAATCTCATATCATTTGCATTATAACATACCTAATACTTTAGAAACATTAATTTTTCTATTTTAACCAACCACCGCTGATGACCATCGATTGACCTGTCATGTAGGCACTTCTTTTATCGACTAGTTGAAGAACCCAAAAGCTGATTTCAGATATACTTCCTAATCGTCCTAATGGTATCTCACTTTCCAAATCCTTCACTTCTGCTGAAGTGAATTCTTGGTTCATTTTAGTATCAATAGCCCCTGGAGAAATAGCATTTACTGTTATCCCTAAGCTGGCTACTTCTTTGCTATAAGCTCTAACAAAGGCCAGTTGAGCACCTTTTGTTGTACTATAAAGGACTTCCATTGCACTTCCTGTTTCGCCATAAATAGAACTGATAAAAATAATTCTTCCATGTCTCGAACGGGCTAGTTTATCTTGCAACTGTTGAATTAAAATGATGGGGGTTTTAACATGTACTGCCCACATGCGCTCCATATCCATAGAAGACTCTTCTGTCAACAATTGATAAGTCGTGAAGCCGCTAGCAAAAATAACGACATCTACCTGGTAGACTGACTTAAGAAAAAAAGGAATATCTTCTTCCTTAGTCATATCTAAAGATATTGCATAAAAATCTTGTGTATGGTAACGCTCTTGGTAATCCCGCAGCTGAGCTGTAACACTTTCTGTATTCGAATGATAATGCAAATACAGGGACCAACCTTTTTCTGCTAATTCCTGAGCAATCCCTTTTCCAATATCACCGCTTGCTCCCATGATCAAGGCAAATTTCACGCTTCATTCGCCTCTTTTGGTAAAATATGAAAAGTAGTCATATGCTCTTCAATCATAAAATTTTCGGCAGCTTTTTTAATATCTGTCAGTGTGATGCTTTCGATAATGGGAACAACATCAAATAAAGTTGCTTCTCCATAAGAGGGTTGACTAAATTGATTAGCAATATATTCTAACGAATTTAAAGACTGAAGTTCCTGGCCAATCATTCGTTTTTTAACTATCGCTAAATTTTCTTCAGTTAATTCTGAACTATTTTTAGTATCAAGTAACAACTTTTTAATTTCATCACTGAAAATGGCAGAATCTTTTGTATCTCCACTAATATCAACGAAATGGAATGTACGATCCAAACTAAACTCATAAGAGAAACTATCATCTATTATACCCTTATCGTATAGCTCTAAATAATTTGCTGATGTAGGACCAAACAATAAAGTCAATAGTAAATCCATGGTCGTTTTATATTCCAAAGCTTTTATACCATTTGGTATTATATCTATTCCTTTTACTCCAACAATGCTTTTTGGTCGATTAACAGGCATTTTAATAAAGTCATATGCCTTAATATCATGTATGGTTTCTTCAGGAAAGATACGCTCAATTGTTTTGACTGGGAGATAGTTTTTCTTTGCCTGATTTTCTCGAATCAACTGTATCATTTCTTCAGGGTCTAATTTTCCTACTACAAATAAATTCATATTGCTAGGATGATAAAAAGTTGCATGATTCTCGTGCAGCAATTCAGGTGTGATATTCATAATACTATCTACTGTTCCAGCAATGTCGATGTGTAATGGATGCTTCGGGTACATATTACCTAAAATACCAAAATATAAACGCCAATCTGGTTCATCTTCGTACATTTGAATTTCTTGAGTAATGATACCTTTTTCTTTATTAACGGTCGCTTCTGTAAAATAGGGATCTTGAACAAAATCTAATAACGTCTTTAAACTTTCTGAAACATGATCAGTGCTAGAAAAAAGATACGCTGTTCTAGTAAAACTTGTAAAAGCATTAGCTGAAGCACCCAACCGACCAAATGTATTGAATACATCTCCGTCTTCTTTTTCAAATAGTTTATGCTCTAAAAAATGAGCAATACCATCTGGTACAGTGATCATTTCAGTTTTTCCACGAGGGACAAATTGATTATCGATCGAACCAAAATTTGTTGAAAATAAGCCATAGGTTTTATGAAAATCATTTTTAGGCAATAAAGTTACTTGTAAGCCATTGTCTAGCGTTTCTGTATAAATTGTTTCTTGTAATTGTTCGTAATTTTTTTTCTCCATTATTTCGCCTCCGCTGTTAAAAAGAATGTTGCTTTTAACTTTACTTTATTAGCTACTTCAATTATATCTTCTTTAGTAGCTTTCTCAATTCTCGCTACCCATTCATCAATTGAAAGAATCTTTCCTTTAGCTAACTCTAGTGCATAGATACGTTCGATAACGGATCCAGGGTTATCTTCTGATTGGAAGAGTTGGTTCTTTAACATTTCTTTTGTTTGAGAAATCGATTCATCTGTAAAGTTTCCGGCTTGCATTTCTTCCAACTGCAATGCAATAATTTCTCTGACCTGATCTACTTTTTGAACATCGATCCCTGTTTGAACAGTCATCATCCCTCTAAATGTATCCATGGAGCTAGAAGCATAGTAAGCTAGACTTTCTTTTTCACGTACGTTTATAAATAATTTTGAATGCGGAAAACCACCAAATAGACCATTGAATACTTGTGCTGCATAATACGTCGGATCGTGATAAAAAACATTCGTTGTATAACCTAGATTGAATTTGGCTTGGGTAATTTCTTGTTGCTCCGTCTTATTTTCTACTTCACTAGCTGCCGGTTCATCATAAAAACTGCTTGTTTTTATTGATTCACGAGGAGCAAAAGCGAATTGCTCAAAAGCAGACTGAATTTCATTTTCATTAACATCGCCTAGAACATAGATATCGATTTTATCTTGATTTAGTACATCTTGATAATAGTCATGCAATGATGTAGCCGATATTTCTTTTAAGTCTTCTTTTGAACCGACACTTGGTATTTGTTGATCGACACCTTTAAAGAAGAACTCTTGCAAAGAAAGGCTCGCGTATGTTTGTTTGTCATCAAGAAGTGAATCATAATAATCGACTAAATTTTCTTTTTCTCTCTTAAAGGTTTTTTCATTAAAATGACCATTTTCTGCATTTGGTTGGAAGATAACTTCTTTTAAGAAATCAATTCCTTCTTGTAAGACATTATCCCCTTTTGAAAGATATTTTTCATTGACTAGATTTAAACTGATAGAGAAAATATGAGTATTCCCTTTTTTGCTGACAGCTGTTCCAAAGTTAGCTCCATACATATTTGAAAGGGCACTTCTTAAGGCAGTTTGTGTAGGGTATTTTTGGCTGTTTGTTTCTAATAAATTTGCTAGCATAGCCCGTTTTGTAATTGTTTTTTTATTTAATGGGGCACGAAATTTCAACATGATACGGATTGTTTTATACTTTTTAGTGGGGAGTACGTGTAAATGAACTCCTTCATTTAATTGAATAGACATACTTTTATTCCTCCTCTTACTTAAAAAATGTTCATTGTCTATCTTAAAATAAAAAGTGCTAAAAAGAAAGCAACAACAGACATATCCGTCTGTTGTTGCAAAAATAATGCTTATTTTGATTTAATATATGTTTTGCCACCCGCTGCTGGCCCTTCAGATTTACCAATTACTCCAACCAATACAATGATCGTGATAGCATATGGTGCGATTTGCAACCATACACTTGGAATGTCTTGAATAATCGGAATATAGTTTCCAATCACGCCTAGGCTTTGAGCAAACCCAAAGAATATGGCTGCTCCCATTGCACCTAAAGGATTCCATTTACCAAATATCATTGCAGCCATAGCAATAAACCCTTGACCAGCAATCGTTGAAGCTGAGAAACTTAACGAGATAGACTGAGCTTGAATAGCTCCCCCCATACCGCCTAGCAGACCAGATAACATAACACCGGCATACTTCATTAAGTAAACATTAATTCCTAATGTATCTGCTGCTTGAGGATGTTCCCCTACGGATCTTAATCGTAATCCAAAGCGAGTCTTAAAGATCACTACCCAACAGATAACAGCAACTAATATTCCTGCAAAAGCAGGGGCTGAAGTTCCTTTGAAGAAAATATCGCCAATAATTGGGATACGATTTAATAAGGGGACCGTTACTTTACCAAAGCTTTCTGTAATTCGATCTGTTTGTCCAGCACCATTATACAATACTCTTGTAAAGAAAATGGCTAAGGCTGGAGCCATTAAATTAATTACTGTACCAGAGATAATATGATCTGCTCTTAGATTAACTGTCGCTACCGCATGGATCAATGAAAAAATCACACCGATCAGTCCACCAACTAAAGCGGCGATCCAAGGAGTCCAATCACCAAAAACTCCTGCAAATGTTAAATTAAACACAATTGAACTAAATGCTCCTATAACCATTATTCCTTCTAATCCTACGTTAACGATACCACTTCGTTCAGAGAATGTTCCACCAAGGGCCGTTAAGACAAGAGGAGCTGAGTAGACAAGCGATGAGGCAACTATTAATTGAAGTAAGCTTATGATATCCATCCTATTTCACTCCTCCTTTATTCACTCTAGCTCGTTTGTCAATAAAGTAGCGAATTAAGTAATTAGCTCCTACAAAGAAGATAATAGATGAAATAACAATATCAACAACTTCAGTTGGAACTCCTGAGATCATTGGCATACTGTTTCCGCCAATTTTCAATGCGCCAAACAAAATAGCTGAAAAGATGATTCCTACAGGGTTACTTAGCCCTAACAAAGCTACAGCCATACCATCAAATCCAATTGTTGGCATTGCACCTTGTGTAAAGATATTTTGGAAATTTCCCAGTCCTTCCATTACTCCACCTAAACCAGCTAAACCACCACTGATAAGCATAGATATAATAATGTTACGTTTAGAACTCATACCAGCATATTCAGAAGCACTCGGATTTAATCCAACTGTTCTGATTTCAAATCCAGTAGTTGTTTTTTTCATTAAGAACCAAACAACTACCGCCATAACTAATGAAATAAAGATCCCAGCGTGGAGTGTAGAATTACTTGTTAATTCGGTTATCCATCCAACTCGTAAACTAGCACCTTCTGAAATACGCGGCGTTGCATCTGCTGAATCCGTCAAAATATTTCGAATCAAATAATTTGTTGTATAAAGAGCTATATAATTTAGCATGATCGTAACAATAACTTCACTAGTATTAAAATATGCTCTTAAAAATCCAGCGATCCCTGCCCAAAGTGCACCAGCTACCACTCCTCCTAATATACTTAAAGGAAGTAAAATAAATCCTGGCAGATCCGCAAATATATTAGCCACCCAGACAGAACAGAGCCATCCTAGTAAAGCTTGACCTGCGACCCCAATATTAAAGAATCCAGCAGTATAGGCTACAGAAAAACCTAATGCCGTTAAAATAAGCGGTGTTGCTTGCCTCAACGTTTCACCAATATAAAAGGTTGAGCCAAAAGCGCCATTGACCATCGCTGAATATCCACTTATCGGGTCATACCCAAAAATGACCATGATGATAGCACCAAGAATAAATCCCATGACGACAGATAATAAAGGCACTAATAAATTATTTAATGTTTCTCTTTTATTAGTCAATTTTGACACCCTCCTTTCCCTTTTCTTGCTTGATCAAAGAGCGCGCTTTTTCAAGCGATGTACCTGCCATCAATAAACCAAGTTCTTGTTGCGTTGTTTCTTTAGGGTCTACAATGGCAACAATATTTCCTTCATACATAACAGCGATTCGATCAGAAACATTTAAAATTTCATCCAATTCAAAACTCATCATCAATACAGCTTTTCCATTGTCCCGTTGTTCGATCAAACGTGAATGTATGTATTCAATTGCTCCTACATCAAGTCCACGAGTTGGTTGAGCAGCAATCAACAAAGACGGATCACGATTGATTTCTCTAGCAATAATAGCTTTTTGCTGATTCCCACCTGATAGTGATCCGGCAGGAGCAGATTCGCTTTGCGTACGTACATCAAACTCTTCAATCAATTTCAAAGCAAATTTATTTATTTCTTTTTGATTTAGAATCCCATACTGGCTCAAAGGTTTTTTATAGTAGGTTTGCAATACCATATTTTCTTCTAATGACATTGGTAAAACAAGTCCATATTTTTGACGATCTTCTGGAATATGGCCTAATCCTACCTCTGTAATTTTACGTGGTGATTTATTTTGGATCTCTTGCCCGTTTAGTTTGATTTTCCCACTTTCAGTCTTTGTTAAACCTGTTATCGCATGAATCAATTCACTTTGTCCGTTTCCATCGATTCCAGCGATTCCAACAACTTCTCCAGCCCGAACTTCTAAGCTTAGTCCTTTAACGGCCTCTAAACCACGATTTTCCTTTACAACAATGTTTTCGATCGATAACACTGTTTCTTTTGGTTGCGAAGCTTTCTTTTTTGTTTTAAAAGATACAGATCGCCCTACCATCATGTCTGCTAACTCTTGTGGAGATGTGGTGGAAACATCTACCGTGTCAATACTTTTCCCACGACGGATAACTGTACAACGATCTGCAACTGCTTTAATTTCGTCAAGTTTATGTGTAATTAAGATGATGGATTTTCCTTCTTTTGTTAGGGCTCTCATGATATTGATCAATTCATCAATTTCTTGAGGAGTCAACACTGCTGTTGGTTCATCAAAGATCAAGATATCAGCTCCACGATAGAGCGTTTTTAAAATCTCTACCCTTTGCTCCATCCCCACTGAAATAGACTCGACTTTTGCACTAGGATCGATCAACAGACCATATTTTTTAGACAATTCTTTTATGTCTTTTTTTGCCGATTCTCTATCCAAGAAACCATTTTTTGTTTGTTCCATTCCTAAAATGATATTTTCAGTCACAGTAAATTTTTTAACCAGCATAAAATGTTGGTGAACCATTCCAATACCTAATTTATTTGCGACACTCGGTGAACTTATGTTTACTACTTGTCCATTCACTAAAATTTCTCCTGAAGTAGGTTCTAACAATCCTGAAAGAATATTCATTAAAGTCGATTTACCAGCACCATTTTCTCCTAAGAGAGCATGTATTTCTCCCTTTTTAAGCTGCAAATTAATATTATCATTAGCCTTGAAAACACCAAATTGTTTTGTAATGCCCTTCATCTCGATGACATTTACTGATTCTGACACGATAGTTTCACTCCTTTTCTCTTGCTTAGTCCATTATCCATTATAGTTGTTTTACAGACAAGCAATTATCAAATTTTCTCTTTTAATTTTAATAGAAAAAATAAATGCTAACTTATAGAAAATTTCAAACCTCATTTTATAACCCAATAGAGACTAAAAGACCGGTATATAATTACCCGGTCCTTTTATCTTTATCTATTCCTTAAACTATTGTCTACTATAAAATTATGGTTTTTCTGGAACGGTAATATCACCATCAATAATTTGTTGTTTGTAATCTTCAACAGTTTTGATTGCTTCTTCAGATAAAGCACCTTCTGTAATACCTACACTATCTTCAGCTAAACCAAAGTTGCTGACTTCACCGCCTGGGAAGTTTCCTTCCATTGATGCATTTGCGATATCTTGAACAGCTTGACCTACACCTTTAAGTGTTGAAGTAAGAGTTAAGTTTCCACCATCGTATTCACCTTCAGCAGTTTGATCACGGTCAACACCGATTACCCATAATTGTTCATCTGGGTTAGCGTTCATGCGGTCAATAGCTTCAGAAAATACACCATTACCTGTATCTCCAGATGCATGATAAATGATATCTGCTCCTGAACTATACATTGCAGCTGCTAATTGTTTGCCTAAAGCAGCATCTCCAAATGAACCAGCATATTCAACATCAACTTTGATATCTGGGTTAACGGCTGTAACACCTGCTACAAAACCGGCTTCAAAACGGTCGATAACGGCACTTTCTTGTCCACCAATAAATCCAACATGGTCTTTTTCAGTTGTTTCTGCAGCAGCAACACCTGCTAAAAATGCAGCTTCATGATCTTTAAATAATACAGAAGCAACGTTATCTGCTTCAATCATTTCATCAATGATCACAAAATTTTGATCTGGATTTTGAGTAGCGACATCTGTCATCGCTGGTTGTAATTTATATCCAATTCCATAAATCAAGTCAAAATTATTATTTACAGCTGTATTTAAGTTTGTAACAAATTGAGAATCTTCATCAGATTGAATGTAGTTATAACCTTCAGGTCCTTCTTCAAGTCCCTGCTCTTCTCCCCATGCTTGCATACCTTCCCATGCAGATTGATTAAATGATTTATCATCTACTCCACCTACGTCGGTAACCATGACAATTGAATAATCTTTTTCTGAACCTGAAGAAGTTGAGGCAGTATCACTTCCTTCATCAGCACCACACGCTGCCAATGTTAAACTTGACAATAAACCTAGTGTTAATAAACTCTTGAAATTTCTACTCTTCACTCAAAAAACCCCCATTTTTTTTTTAGTATGAATCAATATCTCATTAATCCATCCTCGTATTTATATTACCACCTTTGTTTTAATAAATAAACAACAAAAGTGATTGTTGAAAACGTTTTAGTCGAAAAACGTTCAGTTTTTAATCTACTTTTAATGTACTGCACTCGATTTAGTCTGCATTCGAGCCTTTCATTTGTTTAAAAAGACATTTTCTAAAAAAACATTCTTAAAAAGTTGATTACTTAAATGATACTTTTACTAATGTTGCTCTACTTCTATTTCTGATAATTGATCATCACCGGGAACTTGAGTAATATTTACCTTACGAGGTTTACTTCCTTCAGATGGGCCAACAATACCGCGCATTTCCATTTCATCAATTAACCGAGCGGCTCGATTGTACCCAATTCTAAAGCGACGTTGCAATAAAGAGATGCTAGCTGTTTGCATTTCAACGATCAGGGCTACAGCATCATCATAAACTTCGTCTTGGACCTCACTCTGTGTCGTTTTAGCTTCTTCTGTGGGCATCATTTCCTCAACGTAGTTTGCCCCTTGTTGATCGGTCACAAAAGTAACAATATGCTCAACTTCTTCATCTGAAATAAATGCACCCTGGACACGAACCGGTTTATTTTCTCCCATTGGCAAGAACAGCATATCTCCTCTACCCAACAATTTTTCTGCTCCGCTACCATCTATTATTGTTCTAGAATCTACACCACTCGAAACAGCAAATGCAATACGCGAAGGTACGTTAGCTTTGATAATACCAGTGATGACATCAACACTTGGTCTTTGGGTCGCTAGAATCATATGGATCCCAGCAGCTCTAGCCATCTGCGCTAAACGAATGATGGCATCTTCAACTTCATTACTAGCTACCATCATTAAGTCTGCCAGCTCATCAACGATTACCACTATAAAAGGCAATATCGGATAATTTTCTCCATTTTCTTCATTGTGCGTTTTTAAATGCTGATTGTATCCCGTAATGTTACGCATTCCACTAGCAGCAAATAGTTCGTATCTTCTTTCCATTTCAGTAACTACTTTTTGTAAAGCCTGAGCTGCTTTTTTAGGATTAGTCACAACCGGTGTCAATAAATGTGGGATGCCATTATAGACATTCAATTCTACCATCTTAGGATCTATCATCATTAATTTCACTTCATTTGGCTTAGCTTTCATCAATAAGCTGGTGATAATACCGTTAATACAAACCGATTTCCCACTACCTGTAGACCCTGCAACAAGCAAGTGAGGCATTTTTGATAAATCGGCCATCGTAATATTGCCGGATATGTCTCTTCCAAGAGGCACTTCTAGCATCTTTTCTTCATTATGAACTTGACCTTCAATAACATCCCTAAAAGAAACTAAGCTCACTTCATTATTTGGAACTTCAATGCCAATAAATGATTTCCCTGGAATAGGTGCTTCAATTCGAATATCTTTCGCTGCTAACGCTAGTGCAATATCATCACTAAGGCTGACGATTTTACTTACCTTCACCCCAATAGCGGGCTGAACTTCATATTTTGTCACGGCAGGACCTAAATTTGCTTTAGTAACTTTTGCATCTACTCCAAAACTCTTAAATGTTTTTTCCAATTTTTGAACATTCTTTTGAATAAGAGCGTACTCGTTGGTCTGATCATTTTGCGGTATTTCATTTAACAAATGAGAAGGCGGTAACTGATAATCTATATTTTCTCTTTCAGTTCCTATCTCGAAATCGATTGTTCCTCCTTCAGTATCCTCAAGGCCAACTTCTGCTATTTTCTCTGTCATAGGTTTTTCAACACGACTCTGATAGTTTTCAATCTCTAACTTCAATTGTTCATTTTTATCTTCTTCAACTGATTGATTCCTTGGATCTTTGTTTATTACTGTTTTTATTGTATTTTTCTTTTCTTTCGTTTCTTTCTTATTTTTTTTTGTATCAGCTGTTTCAGATGCTTTTTTTACATATTTTATTTTTTGTTGGATAGCGATTTTGAATTTGCTCGTTACAGACTTAAATTTTTGCCAAATAAATATCGCTATATGACCTAATTTTCTCAAAAATGATTTAAAAGATAATTGAAACAATAGAAAGATTCCAAAAAAGCAGCTGAGTCCTGCGATGAAATACGTACCCCATTGTGAGAATAAAAAATAACTAGCCGCATAAAAAGTGGCTCCGATCATCCCTCCGCCAAGTTGTTGTGTGATTTCATTATTTGCCATATCTGTTATAAAAAAACGAAAAGTAGCAGAGATCACATTAATATCTGAATGGATAATTGGTGCAAACAAACGGGCGTGTAGAACTAACAGCAAACTACTGTAAACAAGGGAAAAACCTATGATTCGTTTATTTCTAAACAGAGGCTCCTTACCTTTAAAAACTAAATAGACTCCATAGATCCCCACTAAAATTGCTGCTATGATAAAAGTATTTCCCACAAAAAAACGGAATAAATTCGCACTAAAAATTCCCGCAAAACCAGTTTGCGAGATTGAAAAAACACTTAAAATAATAAAAATCAAACCAATAATTTCAAAAGAAAGATGGTATTCTGCATTTTTTTTGATTGTTTTATTCTTTTTTTTCACTGCCACGATTTTCTTCCCTCCTTGCATTCCTCTTTGATTATACACAAAATAACGCTCAAACGGAATGCAGTAAACGAAGGAAGGGATAAGACAGCCTTTGCTGCCTTATCCCTTCCTTCATTAAAATTTAATTTTAATCATTCTTTTTCTCCATTGCAGCTTTCATCGCTAAAGCCAATGGACTCTCTACTTCTTCTTGCTGCTTATTTATTTTTTGCATTAATTTATTTGTTTCATGTTTACTAGGTTTTTTACTAGTTTTACCTTCTATTTTTTCAGAAATATTGCAATATTTACACTTGAAATAATTCCCGCTTTTCCCCTCATGGATTTCCATTTTACGGTGACACTGTGCACATCGGTGATTAGAAACTTTTGGGTCTTTTCTCCGTTTATAAGAACACGTTGAGCTACTACAAATAAGCAATTTCCCATCACGACCACTTCGCTCTTTCAGTAATTCACCACAGTCAGGGCATATCTTATTTGTTAATGCATGATCTTTATACGTTTCTGTACTTTGTTTAATTTCTGCTACTAATTGGGCGGTTTCTTTTTTTATTTGTTTTAAGAAATCCTCTTTTTTCAACGTACCTTTTGCAATTTCTTCTAATGACTTCTCCCATTCGCTTGTGAGTTCTGGAGTCACTAGTGCCGGATTTACTAATGTTAGCAGTTGTTGCCCTTTAGGTGTTGTACTTAATTTATTTTGGTTCCGTTCCATTAAATCACTCTTAATGAGTTTTTCAATGATTTCAGCGCGGGTAGCAGGTGTTCCTAATCCATTTTTTTCCATATTCTGAAGGAGTGCACCTTCAGATAAGCGAGCGGGTACTTCTGTTAATTGTTTTTTTATTGTATAAGTTGGATGCATTATTTGCTCATTTAATGCATACACACTTTCCGATTGTTTTTGGATATCCTTTTTCCATCCTTTTTCGAGAACTTCTTCTTGCTGCAGTTCAAATAAGATATTAGCTGCCGAAAAAACAATGGTCGTCTTAGAAACTTTATACGCCGGTAAAAATAGTCCTATAAATCGTTCAACAACCATGCGATAAATTTTCAACTCGTCGGCTTCCATTTTTTCAGGACGCGGACGTTCTTCGGTTGGGATAATACCATGATGGTCCGTTACTTTTGCAGTATTAAAAACACCTTTTTGAGTTACTTTGGTTCCATTTTTAAAAATTCCCTTAACTTCCTGAGGAGCAAAATTTTGGATAGCCATTACTCTTTCTTTCATTGTACTGATCATATCTTGGGTTAAATATTTTGAATCTGTTCTTGGGTAAGAGAGCACTTTATGGCGTTCATATAACGTTTGCATCAAACTAAGTGTTTTCTTTGCTGAAAATTGATAGCGCTGGTTTGCTTCACGTTGAAGTTCAGTCAAATCATAAGGCAATGGAGCTTGTTGAACTGTTTGCTTTTCTTTTATAGCTACAACAACAACTGGGTTATTTTTTAATGAAGCTACTAGAGCTTCTGCTTTTTCTCGTTCACTAAATTTACGGGGTGCACCCTCTTGCACTACTGCCTTTTTTCCATCAACTATTAATTGAACAGTATAAAAAGTTTCTGGAACGAAAGACTGTATTTTAGCTTCTTGCTTACGTACCATGGCTAACGTAGGTGTTTGGACCCGTCCAGCAGATAAACTATCTTGGTATTTCACAGTCAATGCCCTAGTAACATTTAAACCGATCAACCAGTCTGCTTCTGAGCGTGCAACAGCAGAATCATACAATGTATCATATTTTTTGCTAGGCTGTAATTGATTAAAGCCATCTTTGATTGCTTTATCCGTTTGCGAAGAGATCCAAAGTCTTTTTACTGGTTTATTAAAGTGAACATACTCTAATATCCATCGTGCAACTAGTTCCCCTTCACGCCCGGCATCGGTAGCAATAACGGCTGATCCAATATCTTTTCGATCAGCCAGCTGCTTGATTGCTTTTAATTGACCTCTTGTATTTTTTAATGGTGTGATCAACATTTTTTCTGGGACAAGCGGCAGGGTGTTTAGATCCCAAGTTGCCCATTCTTTTTTATACTCTTCAGGCATTTTCAACCCTAATAAATGGCCTAATGCCCACGTTACGATAACGTCTTTTCCTTCAATATGCGTTTTACTTTTTTGTGTTGCTCCGAGTACTCGTGCAATTTCTTTTCCTACACTTGGTTTTTCGGCGATAATCAATGTCTTCATGATCGTTCCTTTCTTAAAACCGCTTATCATTTCTCTTTTTTCTATGAAACGCTGTACAGTCATTGTAAATTATCTATATACTCAATGCAACAATCCCAAAGTGAATGCTATTCTTTTATGTTCAGAACAAAGAATGTTTGACCAACTTCAAGGTAATCGTTAAAATAGACTAAATAAGCAAACTATTTTTTGGAAAAGGATGGGATATTAATGACCTCATTTTTTCGAACAATCAAACAGTTTCTTTTTCCAATAAGCAAATCATACGATTCTTCAAATAATCAGATAACTAATGGAGGGATTTCTATGAAAAAAGTTTCTATTCGTGTAGTAGGATCGGTACAAGGTGTTGGCTTTCGTTTCTCAACTAAACTAGTGGCCGATCAGATAGGTGTCTATGGTATTGTTCGAAATGAACCTGATGAAAGTGTCTATATAGAAGCCAATGGGGACCCGGAAAAAATCGACCTCTTTATAGAAAAAATAAGAAACTCACCTTCACCAAGCGGCTATGTTGATTCTATAATAGTAGAAGAACTCCCTTCCTTGAAAATTAGAGACAAGTTCACAATAAGCAATTGAAAACCGTACAAGAATCCTGTATAGTAAGTGATGTTACTTAATTTAAAAAAAATGAAGGATCGTGAACAATGAAAAATTTTAAAAAATTACTTTTATCGGGAACGCTTTTAAGTGTCATGATTTTTTTGTCAGGTTGTATGGGTCATGACTCTGATGGTAACCCTAGTGGTACAATTTATGAGTTATTAGTAGTTCCAACGCAACGAGTGATCATTCAATTGGCTGATTTATTTGGAGGTAGTTATGGCTTGTCTATTATAGCTATTACATTAGCTGTGCGTTTAATTATCTTACCTTTAAACTTAAGTCAATCTAAAAAATCGATCATTCAACAAGAAAAAATGGCTTTGATCAAACCAGAAATGGATGAAGTCCAGAAGAAACAAAAAGCTGCTGTTACTGCTGAAGAAAAGGCGGCTGCACAACAAGAACTTATGAGCTTATATAAAGATAACAACATGAGTATGTTAGGTGGTATTGGTTGTTTACCCTTATTGATCCAAATGCCTATCTTTACTGCTATGTTCCAAGCTATTAGTTTGTCTAAAGAAATCGGAAGCAGTACTTTCTTAGGTTTTAGTTTAGGAGATCAAAATATCGCTCTTGCTATTGCAGCCGGTGCAGTTTATTTTGTTCAATCTTATGTTTCTATGATTGGCCTTCCAGATGAACAAAAGAAACAAATGCGTACAATGATGTATGTTAGTCCGATAATGATTTTGATGGTTTCATTTACCTCTCCTGCTGGATTAGGATTGTATTGGTTCGTCGGAGGAATTTTCGCGGTATTCCAAACGCTTATTACCAATTTCATCTTTAAACCAAAAATAAGAGCTCAGTTAGAAGCAGAAGCTAGAAAACGTCCCGCTAAACCAAAACGGACGATTAAACAGGCCGAGCCGGTTGAACAACAAACTAAAGTTTTAAGCCAGCCTTCCAACAATAAAAATATTAATAGAAGAAACGCTGGCAAACAGCAAAAGAAACGTTGAAATAAAAAATACCTGCTCAAATGAGCAGGTATTTTTTTGTTGTTATGATTCTTCTCGGTAGATAGGTAATGATATTCTAAAGATTGTTCCATGATCTAAAACACTTTCAACTGTTATATTTCCGTTATACCCATTTAACAATTCTTTTGCAATAGCTAATCCGAGGCCGTTTCCGCCTTTATGCCGACTGCGAGCTTTATCGATACGATAAAAACGATTGAAAATTTTTTCTGTATCTTCTTGAGTCATTCCTTCACCAAAATCTTGAATAGCAATTTGAACTTCTCTATCATCAGTTGCAACTGAAATATGAACTTCCTTACGCTCATTAGAATATTTCACGGCATTGTCTAATAAAATAACTAAAATCTGTTCAAGATGATTTCGGTAAATAGCAACATAAATATCATCGTAAATATCATCATCTAAATTAAAAATAAAATCAGGATGGATCATACTAAAATTATTATATGTTTGCTGAATAACCGCTTTTATAGCTGTTTTTTCATTTTTATAATGAATTTCTACTTGTTCAGCTCTAGATAAATCAAGCATTTCCTGGACCAGACTTTTCATTCGTGTGATTTCTTGTAATGAAGCAGAAAGTGATTCATCTAATATTGCAGGATCTTTTTTTCCCCATCGATCTAATAACTTCAGATGCCCTTCCATAACGGCGACTGGTGTTCTTAACTCATGAGAAACATCTTCTACAAATTGTTTTTGCTGCTCAATATACTTCTGCATCTTATCTAACATATCATTAAATACCATTGAAAGATGATCCAATTCATCATTTCCTTCTGTAACTTCAATCCTAGAAGTCGATTGCGTATCTTGACGAAGATCATTCATTGTATTAGTAATGGTTTTTATTGGCTTTAAAAAGTTAGATGCCAACAAGTAACCTATAATACCACTAGAAATAAGAGCAGCAAAATTCATCGCTACTAAACTGATGATCGTGACATCGATCATCTTATGATAATCAGTCATACCATCAATCACTTGCACATAACCAATAATTTGGTTTGTTTCATCAGAAATAACAGGCATGACCCCGTAATAGCCTTCTTCACCATTTACTTCTATCCTTTTGATAACTGGTTCTGAGCTTCCTTCAAAAGAAAAATCACCCAATTTAGACTCAAAAAGTAGTCGCGATGTTGGAGTATAGACTCTTACGATTACATCTTCCTCATTCATTTTTGCATATAACGTATCTTGGTAATTTCCAGCATCTTCAAAAGTTGTATTTCGCTGATCGTATTCTTCCGTTGATCTCATTGTATCTGGAGAGTATGAAGGATTAAAAGCAGAATAAACAGTTGCTTTTGATAAAGCGGTTGAGTCACTATCCGTTAGTTTATTTTCATCAACTAGACGTTTGGAAGCTCCAAATAAAACTTCTCTAAAATTTTCTTCTTCTTGCGTAAACATAATCTGCCTAAAACCTACAAAAATCACAATAGAAAAAACTGAAATTGTTAAGAAAATTGCAAGCGTAGCCCCAATAGTCCACTTCCATTTTAACGAAAATCGTTTTATTTTCTTTCTATTCTTTTTTTTGTCATTAAACGGGAATTTCACGAACGCATCACGTAACCCGTACCACGAACAGTTTGAATATAGCTGTCAACATTAGGAACGTCTATTTTATTCCGTAAATAACGAATATAGACATCTACCACGTTCGTTTCAACTTCAGTTTCGTATCCCCATACTTTATTTAATAATACATCACGAGCTAAAACGACATTCACATTTTCCATTAATTCCAATAATAATTCATATTCACGTTTTGTTAATTCGATAACTTCTTCTCCACGGCGCACAACGCGATTTTCTTTTTCAACCTTTAGATCTCTGTACGTAACGGTTGTTTGTTTTGTAATGTTTTGTTCACTCTCAATTTCAATACGACGGAACAAGGCACGTAATCGTGCTAATAATTCTTCAATAGCAAATGGTTTAACAATATAGTCATCTGCACCATGATCTAATCCAGAAACTCGATCGATGACAGAATCTCTAGCCGTCATCATGATGATAGGCACATTGCTTACTTGTCTAATACGACGACAAACATCTATTCCATTTAATTCTGGTAACATTAAATCTAATAATATAACATCCCAATGTGCATCTTCTGCAACTGCTGCTTCTAATCCACTGCGTCCATTGTAACGGACCTCTGTCGCGTAACCTTCATGTTTTAATTCAAGTTCTACAAATCGAGCTAAATTCTTTTCATCTTCAATAATTAAAATTTTATTCATGCTATTGCACACCTGCTCCTCTAAAATCACTTTTTTTCTATTTTGCTCTTGTTACGATACCACGATAAATAGTTTTTCACAATCAATTTTTAATGTGTCCGTTATCATTTTACCATAAATTAAAAATAAATGAGAGCATTGAAACTTAAATTTAAGGGATACTTAAGCCTTTAAACAGTTTACTATTATATTTCGCTATTTCCAAACTAAATCACGCTATTTCAGACCACAAAAAGAGACTAAATTCAAGTTTTAGTCTCTTTTTGTTATTACATTTATTTAGATTCTTTGATAGATTCAATAATTACAGTTGTTCTTCTCCTTCATTACCATACCAATCAAAATGGAATGTTCCTGCTTTATCTGTTCTTTCGTAAGTATGTGCACCGAAATAATCCCGTTGAGCTTGGATGATATTTGCTGGCAAATCAGCCGTACGATAAGAGTCATAATAAGCAATTGCTGAAGAGAATGTTGGGATAGGGACACCTGATTTAACCGCAATACCAATAACGTCACGAACAGAATCCTGGTAATTTTTAGCGATATCCATGAAGTAACCATCCAGCATTAAGTTTTTAAGATCTGGTTTATGATCGTAAGCATCAGTGATTTTTTGTAAGAATCGAGCACGAATAATACAACCGGCACGGAATATCTTAGCTATTTCACCGTATTGTAAATTCCAGTCATACTCTTCACTAGCTGTACGCATTTGCGCAAATCCTTGAGCATAGCTCATAACTTTACTGAAGTATAAAGCTTGTCTAATTTTTTCGATTAGTTCAGCTTTGTCTTCTTCAACTATATAACTAGCAGGCTTTGGTAAAACTTTACTTGCTTCAACTCGTTCTTCTTTTAGTGCTGAGATATAACGCGCGAAAACTGACTCTGTAATCAGTGGAAGTGGAACACCTAAATCTAATGCACTTTGTGATGTCCATTTACCCGTACCTTTATTTCCAGCACGATCCAAAATGATATCGACCATTGGTTTACCCGTTTCAGGATCTTTTTTAGTCAAAGCAGTTGCTGTAAGTTCGATCAAGAAACTATCTAATTCGCCTTTATTCCATTCAGTGAATACTTCAGCTATTTCTTCAACAGATAAGCCAGCAACGTTGCGTAATAGGTGATACGATTCAGCAATTAATTGCATATCTCCATATTCGATACCATTGTGTACCATTTTAACATAATGTCCCGCACCATTTGGTCCGATGTAAGCTACGCAAGCTTCGCCATCTTCGGCTACAGCAGCAATCTCTTCAAGGATAGGAGCAACTAAATCATAGGCTTCTTTTTGTCCGCCAGGCATAATTGCTGGTCCTTTTAAGGCTCCCTCTTCTCCACCGGAAACACCCGTTCCAATAAAGTTAACTCCTGATTCAGCGAGTTCTTTACTACGGCGAATCGTATCTTTAAAGAACGTATTTCCTCCGTCAATCAGTACATCACCTTTATCAAGATGCGGCAGTAAAGATTGAATCGTTGCATCTGTTCCCTTACCAGCTTGCACCATTAATAAAATACGTCTTGGTTGTTCAAGAGACGCTACAAATTCTTCGACTGTACGAGTCAATACTAATTTTTTGCCTGGATTCTCTGCAACAACTGCTTCTGTTTTAGAAGTTGTTCGATTGTAAACCGATACAGAATATCCTCTGCTTTCAATATTTAAAGCTAAATTTTTTCCCATAACAGCCATTCCAACTACACCAATTTGTTGCTTACTCATATTTATTTAAACTCCCTTCAATTAAAAACTATTTTTATTTTAATGGTATTTCTCTGTTCTCTACTATCGTAGCAAAAAAAAGAGGAAATTAAAAGTTGTTTCATTTAATCTAACGACTTTAAAAAATAATTTTATAGACCTTTTGGCTAAACTGGGTCAATTTCTCTATAATTACCACAGGTTTCACCTATTTTATACCTAATTGGTGTAAAATAGGTGATAAAGTAGACTTTATCGCTTAATTGTAATTTTTATCAATCAAATTTTAAGGAGCGTTTGCAATGATCCAGTCCTATTACACAACAAACCAAGGTAAAATTATTCAAGATACCGAATTTACCCATGGAGAGTGGATCCACCTTTCCGATCCAACAGCTGATGAAATTCATCAAGTAGTTAGTCAGTTTAACTTTCCAAAAGATTACCTCGATGGTGTGTTAGATCCAGACGAAGTTTCCCGTTATGAAAATTTGGAAATGGAAGAAAATCAAAGTTCATCATTGGTTATGTTCCTTTATCCAATAAAAATAACAAGCAACCCAAATGATAGCGAATATATTACAAGACCATTAGCTGTCATTTTAACACCCAATACAATCATTACAGCTTCTGTTCATACACCCTTTTTCATTTCAAATATGATTGAAAATAAGCTAGATTATCTAATTGATAGTTCAAATCAAGAACGTTTTTTACTAGAAATTGCTTGGCACATTTCTTCTGATTACATCTCTTATTTAAAAGAAATCAATTCTAAAGTTGAAATACTAGAAAAAAACTTAACCACCACGACAAAGAACCGTCAATTATTTTCTCTGATGGCTTTACAAAAAAGTTTAGTCTATTTTAGTACAGCTATCGAAAGCAACCATCCGATTTTTAAAAAGCTAAAGTCGATTGAGCGTTTCAATTCAAATAAAAATAATCTTTCCTTTTTGCATGATGTCGTGATTGAAAATCAGCAAGCAGAAGCTATGATAAGACAATCCAGTAAATTACTAAGACAGATTAGTACCGTTTTTTCTTCAGTTATTTCAAATAACTTGAATAATATCATGAAAGTTTTGACTTCAATTACCATAGTGTTAACTATTCCAAATATTATTGGCGCACTTTGGGGAATGAATGTCTCTTTACCGCTAGAAAACACATTCGGTGTTTTTTGGATCATTTGTTTGATCATCATCGTTATCTGTGCTATAACGGTCTGGATGTTAAGAAAAAAAGATTATTTTTAATAGCCTATTGATTCTGCCAGCTTCTTTGTTGTAAACTATAAGAAATAGGTACATGAAAGTGAGGGATCACCTCGTGGCAACAAAAAACAAGAAAAAAGCATCTAAAACGCAGCGCTTCACGAAGGCGTTTGTTTGGATAATGCTTGTTGCAATGTTAGGTTCAGGTTTTTTTTCTGTTCTCTATACACTAGTTACAATGAATTAAAGTCAACCCTAGGAAATGATTTCGCTAAATCGACTCCTAGGGTTTTTATTATAAAATTTGGAGGTTCAATAAATAATGGATTTGAATAGACGTTCAACTAGTTTTCAAACAGCTACCTTTAGTATGGGGTGCTTTTGGGGGCCAGATAGTCAATTTGGCCCATCTACCTGTTGTGATTCGTACGCGTGTTGGATATGCCGGAGGGACTACGCTTGATCCTACCTACCATTTGATGGGAGACCATACTGAAACTTTAGAAATCGATTTTGATCCTGAGGTTATTTCTTACCCAACTATTTTGACTTTATTTTGGGACAACCATGATGCTGCTAAAGATCGTACTTATAAAGGACGCCAGTATCTTTCTCTTTTATTCTATCATGATGCCGAGCAACAAAAAACAGCTCACCAAGTTAAACAAGACTGGGAAAATAAACATCACAAAAAAATACAAACAGAAATCCATCCCTATACTCATTTTTATCAAGCCGAAGACCGCCACCAAAAGTATTTCCTGAAACGTTACCCTAAAGCCCATTGCTCTATTACCTATCTTTTCCCAACTTATTCTGACTATATTGATTCTACTATCGCTGCACGTCTAAATAGTTTTGTTAGAGAATTTGGACTTCTAGCAGATATCAAGCAAGAACTGGAATTTTGGGGTCTAAATGAAAATGAAAAATATATCTTAGAAGAATTACTTGATACTATCCGTTGGTAAAATTAATTGTAACTAGTTTTAAATAAAAATGATCTTGCAATACATCAGACCTTAAAGTCCGATTGATTGCAAGATCATTTGTTTTAACTAATTTTTTTTTTGCTTTTGTTTTTCTATTTTAGCTAATACCGTTAATTCTTTCGCATGTTCTAATGTTAGTTTTGTAATTTCGGTTCCCGCTAACATACGAGCAATTTCCTCAACCTTTTCTGTAGTTTCCAAAGCATTTACATGCGTTTTTGTTCGGTCATTTTCAACGCTTTTTGAAATATATAAATGATTATCTGCCATCGCCGCTACTTGAGGTAAATGAGTAATACACAGAACTTGAGAATGAACAGCTACCATATAAATTTTATTTGCAATAGCTTGTGCAACTCGTCCGCTCACACCTGTATCTACCTCATCAAATATAATACTTGTGATACCCTGAGATTTAGAGAATATTGTCTTCATCGCTAACATCATACGAGACAATTCTCCTCCAGAAGCTACCTTAGCTAAAGGTTTTAACGGCTCACCCATATTTGTAGCAATATAAAACTCAACCGCATCAAAGCCGGATTCATGTGCTTCTTCACTCAAAAATTCTTTAATTGGTTTAAAGAATTGAACTTCAAAAACTACTTTTTCCATATATAATTCTTGTAATTGTTCATGAATAGACCGTTCAATGTCTTTAGCTACTGTTCTACGTTTCAAAGAAAGTTGACAGCCTTTTTTTATCAATTTTTTTGATAAATCAGCTAATTCTTTTGTCATATTCGTTAAATGATTTTCACGATTCATGGTTTGATCTAGTTCAGCTGAAATTTTTTCATAATAAATCTTTATTTCTGCAATAGAATCACCGTATTTTCGCTTTAATTGTTTGATGATTTCCAGTCTTTTCTCAATCTCATTTAACCGGTTCTCATCATAAGCCATCTGATCTATTTCCCTCAAAATATCACTAGCCGCTTCTTGGAGCTGGAAGTAACTATTTGAAATAGCTTCTGATAAATTTTTATATTTTTCATCTATCTCTTCCAGAGAGCTCATATCAGTCATTGCATTCCCAACTAAGTCAATACCATTGACCTCATCCCCTTGCAGCACATCATAGCTCAAAGATAAGGCTGACATGATTTTTTGATAATTAGATAAGATGTTTTTTTCTTCTAGCAATTCTTCTTCTTCTCCATCAAGAAGTTCTGCCATTTCAATTTCACTTGTTTGATACTGCAGCATATCTAAACGTTGTGCCAATTCTTGTTCGCCATTTTGCCATTTTTCATAGGCTTTTTCGACTTTTTTATATTGCGTGTAGGTTTCTTGAAAATCTTTTTTTAATCCGACTAATTCTTTATCGCCAAAATGATCTAACATACTTAGGTGGCGTTCAGGATTCATCAATTCTTGATGTTCATTTTGACCATGGATATCAATAATGGATTCTCCAATTAAACGCAACGTTGCTATAGTAACTAATCGGCCGTTAATGCGACAAATATTTTTCCCACTGCGATGAATGTCACGTTGAATGATAACAATACCTTCATCACTATCAATATCATAAGTTTTTAGCAATTCATAAGTAAGCGAATTTCCTTCCAACGAAAACAAAGCTTCTAATACACACTTAGCAGCACCATGTCGGATAAACTCACTAGATCCTCTTCCACCCGCAAGTAATCCAACAGCATCGATAATAATTGATTTACCTGCTCCTGTTTCTCCGGTCAATACGGTCATACCGAGGTTAAAACTAAGATTCAAATTCTTTATGATAGCAAAATCTTTGATCGTTAATTCTTGAAGCACTGTTTAACACCTCCAATACTTCTCTCTTGGACACTTAAATTAATTGTATAAAATGATTTTTTAACTGTACTGCTTCTTCAGGTGAACGACAAATAATAAATACTGTATCATCTCCCGAAATAGCTCCAAAGACACTTTCAAAATTTGAAGAGTCAATCAAACTGCCTAGAGCGAAAGCGTTTCCAGGAATGGTTCGAATGAGTAGAAAACAATCTTGTGTGTCCACTGAAACAAAAGCATCTTTAAATAAACGCTCCAATTTTATTGATGTATCGTATTGGATATCAGGCGGCAAACTATATTGGTATCCTCCTGTTTGTGAGGGAACTTTTACTAATTGCAGTTCCTTGATATCCCGTGAAATAGTTGCTTGTGTGACTTCTATGCCTCTTTCTTCTAACATACGCACAAACTCTTCCTGCTTTTCAATAACATTTTCTCTAATCAACTCTTGTAATAAATGGTGACGTTCTCTTTTCTTCATCTTTCCACCTCATTCTCATAACTGTATTATTCATTTAATACTCCTATCATAGCGTACTTATTTCAGATAGAAAAGAAAAAAATAAAAGATCTTAGAATAAAAATACGAGTGTACTAATTCAATTAGTACACTCGTATTTTTATTTATTTTTGTTTTTTAGTGTGCCATATGCTTCTGTTAAAACTGACTCTATATCTACGGTCTTAGCTAATTCACCGTGCATTTTATCATTCCATTGTAGATGAGCTAAAAATTCGATATTTCCTTCTCCACCAGTGATAGGTGAAAATGTCAAATTTAGTACATCATACCCAATACTTACCGCAAATGACAGCATATCTGTTAGAACTTGTTCATGGACCTTTTTATCACTGACAATTCCTTTTTCGCCCACATCTTCACGACGAGCTTCAAATTGAGGCTTTATCAAAGCCAAAACATCTCCACCGGAAGCAATAATATTTTTTAAAACCGGAAGAATAAGGCGTAAAGAAATGAAGGAAACATCGATCGATGATAAGTTTGGTCTGCCTTTTGAAAAATCTTCTGGCTTACAGTACCTGAAATTCGTTTGCTCCATAACAACGACTCTTGGATCTTGACGAAGTTTCCACGCTAACTGATTAGTTCCGACATCCAAAGCATAGCTCATTTTAGCTCCGTGTTGCAAAGCAGCATCTGTAAATCCACCAGTAGAAGAGCCAATATCTAGCATGATTTTATCTGCAATGGTTACATCAAAAAATTCCATAGCCTTTTCTAATTTAAATCCCCCGCGACTCACGTAACGAGAATGCTTTCCCTTTAAGTGGAGTTGCGTATCGGATGCAATTTTTTCTCCAGCAGTATCGATCCGTTCTTCTTTAGCTGTGTATACTTGACCAGCCATAATCATACTTTTCGCTTTTTCTATAGACTCTACAAGGCCTTGTTCGACTAAGAGGATATCTACTCGTTCTTTCTTCATGTAACGGCTCCTATCTTTTTAATCGATCACCAATAGATCAATAATTTCTTCCAATAAATTAATTTTGATTGGTTTAGCTGAATCCTTGCTAATGTATTCAACGGCCGTCAAATTTTCTTTTGCAGCTGCTAACTCTTGATCCAAAGCCTTTTTTGCTCCTGCAAGTGTTAACAAACCAGGATAAGTGCTTTTATTATGAGCTTCATCCATTCCAATATTTTTACCTATTTCTTCTACATCGCCGATTACATCTAAAATATCATCACGAATTTGGTAAGCTAATCCGATATGTTCAGCATACTTTAACAATTGTTCAGCTACTTCTGGTATTGCATCAGAGATCACACAAGCTGCATAAATTGGGAATTTTAATAATTCACCAGTTTTATTTCTGTGAATAAGCTGAAGTTCTTCCAAGTTAAGGTTTTTGCCTTCTCCTTGAATATCCGCCATCTGTCCTAAGATCATACCTTCTGGACCTGCTGCTTTTGCTAATGCTAAAATTAATTTCAGTTTTTTTTCTAGTTGAATTTCAGATGCTGCAACGATTTCAAAGGCTTGTGTCAGCAAAGCATCTCCAGCTAAAATTGCTATATCTTCACCATATACAATGTGACTTGTTGGTTTCCCTCTGCGTAGATCGTCATCATCCATGGCTGGCAAATCATCGTGGATCAAGGAATACGTATGGATAAATTCCAAAGCTGCACTAGCAGCGTAGCCCTTTTTGACATTGCCGTCCAACGTTTGAATTGTTGCTAAAAGGAGTAAGGGTCTAATTCTTTTTCCACCTGCTGCTAAAGAATAAGACATGGCTTCATGCAGTTTTTTTTTCTTAGTTAAATCTTTCCCTATATATGCCAGCATTTCTTTTTCAAATGACGGCATTACCTTTTTTTTAAACGAATTTAGATCCATGGTCGGCTCACTTTCCTATTCCTTTTCACTATTCTCTTCAAACAATTTCTCTTTTCCATTCTCGTCTACTATTTTAGTCAATGTTTGTTCTGCATTTTGTAAGGTTTCTTTACAAAACTTACTTAGACTTACACCTTGTTGGAATTGATCTAACGCCTCTTCTAATGGAACATCGCCACGTTCTAAATTCGTCACGATTTCTTCTAACTGCTGCATAGCTTCTTCAAATTTCATTTTTTTAGCTGTACTCATTTAGATTCCTCTTCTTTCTTTATCACTTTTGCCTCAAAGTTTCCTTTGTGCAAATGAATGTGTATCTTATCTTCTAATTCAACTTGTTTGCTGTCTTTAATAACTTTTCCGTCCTTTGTCGCATAACTGTATCCTCGGTTCATGATTTTTAACGGGCTCAAATAATCTAGCGACTGTATAGCGTATTGAAATCGTTTAGTTTGATTTTCCATATACCATTCCATTTGCGTCGTCAACTGGCGGTTTATTACACTCAAATCACTAAATTTTTGCTTTACCAATTGCGTTGGATTTTGTGCATTTAGCTGCAGCATTTGTACATTTAACTCATTTTTTAATTGCTGGTTTTTCTCTTCCATTGCTCGAACGAGCCTTTCAGATGAAAGGTCCAATTTTTGAGCATATCCCTCATACAATCTTTGCGGTTGACTGAATATATAAGAGCTTAAATGACTGTTGAGTCGTTGATTTAAAACCTCAACTTTCCGAGCGTAACTTTGAACAAGGCGCAATTTCAACTGATCAATTTTAATCAACTCATCTGACAATAGAGGAACGGATAATTCAGCCGCCGCTGTTGGAGTTGCTGCTCGAACATCTGCTACTAAATCTGCAATAGTCGTATCTGTCTCATGTCCTACAGAAGAGATAATGGGTGTTTGAGCTTCAAATATCGCACGTGCAACTTTCTCCTCGTTAAAAGGCCATAGATCTTCAATCGAACCTCCACCACGCGCAATGATCATTGTATCGAAATAACCTTTTTCTTCTACCATACGGATACTTGATACGATTGCATCAGCAGCTTTATTTCCTTGGACAAGTGTAGGGTAGATAACCAATTGTACAATAGGAAATCGTCTTTTGATCGTGGTCATAATATCTCTTACAACAGCGCCGCTAGGACTCGTTATAACTGCAATTCTTTTAGGAAAAGTAGGAATCAATTGCTTTGGAGCATCAAATAATCCTTCATTTTTAAGTTTTTTCTTCATCTCTTCTAAGGCTTGATATAAAGCCCCAACTCCATCGGGTTCCATATGTTCAATCGTTATTTGGTAATTCCCACTTGCTTCATATAACGAAATATGCCCAATAACTAGTACTTTCATTCCTTCTTCAGGAGTAAACTTAAGTTTTTGAAAAGCTGGTTTAAACATGATAGCAGAAATTTTTGCATGGTCATCTTTTAAGCTGAAATATTGATGTGCATTTGGTCTGTTTCTAAAGTTAGAAATTTCACCTGTCAAATAGATTCTTTCTAAATAAGGATCCCGTTCAAATTTTCGTTTAATGTATCTAGTCAATGCGGTGACCGTTAAGTAATCATCTGACAATTCATTCACTCCTTTAGCGGTATTGCAGCATTAAAGATGTTATCTTTTTTTTGAGCTAGCAGCAATTTTTTTAGCACTTTCAATCGTTTGATACAATAGCATTGTGATCGTCATTGGGCCTACTCCCTTAGGAACTGGCGTTAAGTAGCCTGCAACTTCAGCTACCTCATCACTTTTTACATCACCGATCAATTTGCCATTTTGGTCACGATTCATCCCTACATCAATAACTGCAGCACCTGGTTTTATAAATTCTTTTGTAACAAAGTTGCCTCTGCCTATCGCAACAACTAAAATATCAGCCGTACGAGCTAATTCGGCCAAATTTTTTGTTCTAGAGTGAGCCACAGTCACAGTTGCATTTTTCATCATTAATAGCTGTGCCATAGGCTTTCCAACAATATTGCTACGGCCTATGACTACTGCTGTTTTTCCTTCGATTTCTATTTCATAACGTTCCAATAGTTTCATAATACCATATGGTGTACAAGGTATTTTATCCGGTTGTCCTATAAGTAATTTTCCCATATTCACAGGATGGAACCCATCAACATCTTTTACAGAATCAATAGCATTTAATATTTTATCTGAATCGATCTGCTTTGGCAAAGGCAATTGGACTAATATCCCGTGGAAAGAAGGGTCTTCATTATATCGGATGACTTCATTCAATAATTTTTCTTCTGATATATCTGCTGGATAACGCTTTACGAGCGAGTGAAATCCTAAAGATTTTGCACGCTTTTCTTTATTTCTAACATACGTTTGGCTTGCAGGATCTTCACCCACTAATAATACAACTAAACCAGGGATGATTCCTTCTTCCTTAAGTTTATTGACATTATTCTGCATCTCGATCGTCATTTCATCGGCTAATAGTTTACCGCTCATAATTATTGCACTCATAAGAATCCCACCCTTTTCGTCTCAACTGAAGTAAAAATAATTTCATCATAACTATCTTATCATAAGAATTCGAACAGTTATACCCTCAAATCTCCATTGCGAAAGTTTCTAAAAATAACCTTTATGCATCCAGAAATTTCAAGTAAAGGATTCACCTAATCTACTAACACGAAAAATGGTAGTCCCTTTTTCGTACAAAAATAGGCGTGGATGAATTTCTTCATCCACACCAAAAAGTGTATAGCCTAAAAACAAAGATTATTCAGCTTCATCTTCACTGTTTTCATTTACTATATTTGCTAAAACACCGTTAACAAATTTTCTTGATTTTTCATCACTGTACTTTTTAGTAATTTCCAGTGCTTCATTTAGTGCTACTCTATCTGGTACATCTGAAACGTACATCATCTCAAAAATTGCCACTCGAATAATAATTAAATCCGTTTTAGCAAGGCGATCTAATGACCAGTTTTCTAGATGACTTTTTATTTTTTCATCTATTTCATCTTGTTTTTCCATTACACCTGATACAAGCATATCTAAATAACTTGGTACCAGAACTGTTTCAACTTCATCAACTAATTCATTTTCACTCGTTAAAGCTTGTTGCATCGCTTCTTCTTTTGACAATTCATCATTAACGGAAAGTTGAAAAAGCGATTGTAATGCTTTTTCTCTAATATCACGTCGTGTTAAGCTCACTATTCGTCACCATCTTCTTCTTTATCAAGATCTAATAATTCTTGTAATTCTGTTTTTTCCGGTACAATTCCTACGATGTGAACATTTACTTCAGCTAATTCTATGTCTGTCATTTGAAGTAATTGTTCTCTTACTTTTTCTTGAATTTCTAAAGCAACTTTTGGTACTGATACTCCATAAACAAAGTAACAGTAAATATCTACTTTTAAGCCTTCTTCACTAGATGTTAGATGGACCCCTTTTTTATGGTCTACTCGTCCGAATAACTCAGAAACACCAGAAGATATTTTCCCTCGCATTGCATAGACTCCATCTACTTTGTTTGCAGCAATACCTGAGATCACTTCAATTACTTGAGGAGCTACTTCTATTTCACCCAGAGTACCTTTAGTATCATGTATTGCAACTGTCGCTTCTTCAGCCATAAGGCAAACCTCCTATATTCACTAATTTCTTTTTACCATTGCGATTGAATGACTATGCACGTGATACGTAAGAACCGTCTTGAGTATTAACAATCAATACATCATCCACATTCACAAAGAAAGGAACGTTTACGGATGTTCCCGTTTCTAAGATTGCTGGTTTTGTTCCACCTGAGGAAGTATCTCCGCGAATACCAGGTTCTGTTTCAGCAACACGCAGTTGAACTGTATTTGGCAATTCGACACCTAACACTTCTGTATCGTACATTAAAACATGAACTTCCATATTTTCTTTCAAATATTTTAATTCTTCAACGATCGCATCCCTTGGTAATTCGATTTGCTCATATGTTTCACTATCCATAAATACATAAGCGCCGGCACTTTCATATAAATATTGCATTTTTTTATTATCGATTTGAGCTTTTTTCACTTTTTCGCCTGCACGGAAAGTTTTTTCTTGTACAGCACCAGAACGTAAATTTTTAAGTTTTGAACGCACGAAAGCAGCACCTTTACCAGGTTTTACATGTTGAAATTCTATAACACGCCATATTGAACCGTCTACTTCGATTGTTAAACCTGTTTTAAAAACGTTTACTGAAATCATTTAATTTCCTCCTATGAGTCCGTTCCTATTTTCTATATAAGTGTATCATTTTTTCAGTGTTCTGCCTAATAAATTGTAAATAAATACTGTTACAAAATGATTAATTCTTTTGGAGAATGAGTAATGACCTCATTTCCATTTTTAGTGATCACCAAATCATCTTCAATTCTGACCCCACCAAATCCTGGAAGGTAGATTCCTGGCTCATTAGTAATCACATTTCCAGGTACAAATATTTTTTCTGCTAACTTGGAAACATTTGGTCCTTCATGAATTTCTAACCCAATCCCATGACCAGTTGAATGCCCAAAAGCCTCTCCATAACCATAGCTTGCAATATGATCTCGTGCAACAGCATCTAGCTGGACACCCGACATGCCTGGTTTAGCCGCATCAATAACTTTCAGCTGTGCCTCAAGTGTAATAGCATAGATTTCTTTTAATTTTTCGTTTGGTGTACCCACTGCAATTGTTCTCGTCATATCAGAAACATACCCTTCATAATAACAGCCGAAGTCAATTGTAACGAAATCTCCTGTTTCGATTTTCTTATGGCTGGCTACTCCGTGAGGCATTGCTGAACGGATCCCACTAGCTACGATCGTTTCAAATGACACGCCTGTTGCTCCTAAGCCGCGCATATGAAAATCAAGCAAATTGGCTACTTCAATTTCTGACATACCAGGTTTTATTTCTCCTAAGATAAACTTAAATGCCGCATCAGAAATAGAACAGGCTTTCTTGATCGTTTCAATTTCTGTTTCATCTTTAACTTCTCTTAGTTCTTCAATTAATCCTTTTACTGGAATCAATTCACTCGGAATAATTTTTTCTAATAATTCAAAGGTACTGTATGTGACAAAATCTTCTTCAAAACCTAAAGTTTGAATTTTATTTTTATCTAGCAACTTTGCGACTTCATCGAAAATAGGTCCAACGTTTGTAATAATTTGGAATCCTACAGCTTGTGTTGCCACTTGTTCAGTATATCTAAAATCGGTCACAAAGTAAGCTTTATCTACTGTTATAACACATAGACCAGTTGTACCTGTGAAATTTGAAATATACCGCAAATTATAAGGACTTGTTACCAATAATGCCTCAATACCTTTTTCTTTCATACCTTCACGTAATTTAGTTAGTTTAGTCACTATTCTTCACTCCTTATTTTTGTATGTATTTTAATCTTTTTTTAAGTAGCCGTTTCTATTCGATCATTATATCAAATCGAACCACAAAAAGAAATAACTTCACTTAAGCTTACAATGAAGTTATTTCTCATTTTTTTAATTTTCTGTAATAGCTATTCTGTCTTCTTGTGCTTCCATATCATTTGAATTTTCAATAGGTTGTTGCTTTAGTTGGACTTCCATCTGTTTTGAAAAGACATTTTTAAGTGTTCCTTTTAAAGTAAATGAATCCATGCTTTTTTTTTGGATGGTCACTGTTCCATCAAAAAAAGTAACGATTCCATTTTCTAGTTCTTGATTTAGTTCATACTGATTCTTGAGTTCCATTTTAGAAAGTATCAGCATACTTTCTACATTATAATAATGTTTTGTCATTCTTAATTGGTTCATTTGATTCTCAAAAATTTTATTTGTCCCTAAAAGTATGATACTCATCAATAAGACAAACACCATCACTGAAGGTAAAACAGCTCCCTTTTCATTCATTTTGAACACCTGCTAAATTATCCTCAATAGATAGTTGTGCATGATAGGTTTCTTTATTTAAAAAAGTTACTGTGATCTCTATAAATGAATTATTTTGAACAAAATTTATTGCTTTGACTTTCATTAGCATAGGATGATGTCCTCCAGACCCCGTTCGACGTCTTAGTACTTCAAAGTGTCTTTCATAATAAATCATTTCCTTAAGCTGGCCTTTTTCGTCCAGTAATTTAAACTGTAATTCACTTGGTTTAGCACTAACAAAAACGAGTCCTTCTATATTGTATTCGAATTGGTTCAAAAACATATGCCATTCAAGTTGTCGCTCTTCAAAAGTTTGTTTACGTATCGCTTGGTATTGCATCGTTGCAAAGCTTAAAAGAGAAATGCATAAAACTAGAATAAATAAAGCTGCTAAGGCTTCTATTAAAGTAAACCCTCTTTGGTCAAGGGTTAACCTTTTGAAAAGACAGGATTTCAATGGAAATTTCTTCTTTCTCATGTTTTATACGTACTCCTTTTTGAGCAGTAGTTGTTATTTGTTCGATGGTAAAAACTTTCCCTCCCGTTCTCCAAGTGTTATCCGTTGTTTGAAGCTGCTCAATTTTCTGTACTTGTTCGTACTGGATGCGATACATTTCAACAGCTGTCTTTTCTGCATCAACTTTTTTTAGCATACTTACAATGAAAGGAATATAAATAGCCATACACAAACTTAAAATAGAAAATGCTACTAAACTTTCAATCAATAAATACCCTTTTTGATTCACTTTCTTATTGCCAATTATACCTGCCACTTCCTAACTGAAAAGCCATGGTATGCCTTGTATTGTTAATAAAAAAAACTAAAGTATCAAAATTACGTAAATTCCCGCTGTAGCCGTTAAAATAGTAGGTTTTACGATTAGGAGTGGTTATCGTTTCTGGTAAATGGATCAATTGGTTCAATTCATTCTGTTCATCATCAATAACTTTAAATTGGATCGTCTTGTATTGAGAGGATACAATCATTGTCGCTGTATTCCCAGATAAAATGGCATAATTTTGAATAGCTGTCATATGACTTTGTAATTCTTCAACAAACAACTGGTTTTCTAACGTATTTTTAGTGTTTTTTGTGTAAATAGTTGGAATAAGTAATAAACTAGCAGCAATTAACAAAACAAGGAGCATTTCAAAGAGCAGTATCCCTTTTTCATTTAATGATTCCATTAATTTTGACTCGAACTCACTATGCCGTTCGTAATAGTAATGGATTTAGCGCTTGCTTGCTTAACTTGTTTCGCTGATAGATATCCTTGTTGCTGTAAAGCGTCTAAGGATACTGCCCCCTCTTCACCCTCTAATTCATAAAGCTCAACTTGCGTTTGAATAACGGTAACCAATGCTTCTGTCCCCTGAGCATCGATCGAATCTTTTTGTTTCACTACATTGGGTACAATCAACAGCATCAATACTGAAATAATGAATAGTACCATTACCATTTCAATCAGTGTAAATCCTTTTTGATTCAATTGTTTTTTCATTTTCATAATATTTCCTCCATCATTGTGAACGTTGGTAGTAACAAAGCTAGATAAACACACATAATAAAAAAGGCAATAACTAAAAATATAACAGGTTGGATCCAACTAAATATTTTTTGGATCTGAACCGTCAATCGCAGTTGACAATCTTTTGCATAAACAGCCAGTTCTGTTCCTAAACGGCCAGTTGCTTCACCATGCATAATAATGAATCCAAGTTCACTATTAAAAAAAGAAAAACTGTCCATTGATTCTTTAAAATTCCGGCCCGTTCTTAGCTCTTTTTCCATCTTACCCGCAACCTCTTGCATGAGTTGCGTTGTTTCCTTCGATTGCATGAGTTCAATAATTTTATTCATTTGATGACCACTTTTTAATAATTGACTCCACTCATAACTAAATAAATTTGTATAATACAACCTTAATAACGTAGAAATAATAGGGATTTTCATGAAAAAAGCTGTACGTTGAATAGCTGTCTGTTTTCCTAATTGATAACGAATCGTTAAAATAATCAAGAAGACGATTATTGAACCGATACCTAAAATAGCTGGGAAGTAGTAGACAAAGCCAATCGCAACGCTATTAACAATAGAACCCTTTGTAGCATTCATTTGCTCAAAATTAGGCAGTATCGTATAACGGATCGCCATTAAAATACCTATCATAAATAGCAATAAAAATATGGGGTACTGCAATAATTTTGTCAGCTGGCTTTGTTGTTTCACTTTTTCTTCTAAGTAATTCCCGCTCGCCGCTAAGGCTTCTGTTAGATTACCATGGATAAACGATAAATAAATTTGAGAAGAAACTCGTTCAGAGAATCCTTGTTTTTTTATGCTGCGATCAAAACGCTCTCCATTTTCTAATTCTTCAAGAATGGCTTGGATCCAATGCGCTTCCTTTGGCACTATCATTTTTAAAAATAATAATGCTTCTTTTAAAGAAAATCCCTGTGTCATCAATGCAGACAGTTTAATTAAAAATGAAGCTTGGATAGACAGTGATTTTTTTTTAAGGGATTTGGAACTGAATAAAACTTTTTTCACTGATGTAGCCATATGCATACGCCTTTCTTAACAATAAGTTAAAAGACCTGGTTTGTTTCCCTTGAATTTGTTCTTCTGTTTGAGTCTGGTTAAGATAATGCTTAAGCTCTTCCCTTGATAAAACATCATATAATATTGCTCTTTTTTCATACAAATTTATATGGAGGCATGCCGGTTCACAGTCTCCTTTACAAAAAGGACAATATCTCGGAATCAACTTTTGAAAGACTACCCCGAGTAAAGTTTGCTTTAACTGCTCTTGTGTCACCCCAAGTTCCAATAACCGTGAAATAACTCCAACAGTATTTTTTGCATGAACACTTGCAATGATCATGTGCCCGGTTAAAGCTCCCCTTATAACCATTTTCGCTGTTTCTTCATCTCTTATTTCACCAATAATAATGATATCGGGGTGATGACGCAGACTAGACTTTAAAAGCGTCTCATAAGTAATTCCAGCTTTTTCATTTACCTGTGTTTGTAAAAACAATGGTTCTTCAATCTCAACGGGATCTTCAACTGTTATAACTTGTTGTCTACTTGTTAGATAACTTTCACGAACAAGTTGATACATCGTTGTCGTCTTACCTGATCCAACGGGGCCTGAAAAAATGAGTAACCCACTATTAAATTGAGCCAACTGCTCAATCATTTGAACTTCTTTTTTGAAATAAGTTGTTTTCGACAAAGATAGATGCATCGATTGGTTTAAAATTCTTATAACCATAGATTCTTGAGCGCGAAAATTTGTAATAGTCGAAAACCTTAATGCAGTAGTATTTCCTTCAATTATCAATTGAGCAGCTCCACTTTGCGGTTTTCTTCTTTCACCTACATCCATATTCGCTAAATATTTAAAATAGGAAATAAATCGTTTACCTTCTTCTTCTGGTACAGCATTCCAGAAACTCATTTTTCCACCGATTCGAAAATAAAATCGGTATTGATTATCTTCAGGCAAAATATGGATATCACTTGTGCCTGTTTCTTGAGCTTTTAAAACAACATACTGTGTAAACTCTTCAATTTCCATTATCCACCTCCCTTATCCGCATTTTTGTTATTGTTCTTAATTTAAATATGTGCAGTCAAGTTAGTATTGCGTTATTCTTTTTACTAATTTTTAACAAAAAAAATCCCTACCTTTCTATTTGTGCTAGAAAGGTAGGGATTCTTCAATTTTTAGTTAATCGCTTATAATTCAGCGTTGTGGAAAACTTCAGTTACATCGTCATCTTCTTCAAGTTTATCGATCATTTGATTGAATAAACTTTTTTTATCTTCCGGCAACTGAACCATTGTTTGTGGAATCATAGTTACCTCAGCTTGCGCTAATGTATAACCTTCTTTTTCTAAAGCATCACGTACATCTGGTAAATCAGAAGGATCCGTATAAATTTCAAATACTTCATCTGATGTTTCCATTTCATCTCCGCCAGCTTCTAGGACACTCATCAGCATGGTATCTTCATCAATTTCTAGCCCTTCACGTTCAATTGCGATATACCCTTTACGATCAAACATATAACTAACAGAACCTTTTTCGCCCATAGAGCCGCCATTTTTGTTAAAAGCGACACGAACATTAGTCCCAGTACGATTTAAGTTATCTGTTAAAGTATGAACCAATACAGCCGTTCCTTTTGGGCCATACCCTTCGTAAATCACTTCATCATAATTTTCATTTTCACCTGTTGTGCTTCCTTTTTTTATAGCGCGTTCAACATTATCATTCGGCATATTATTAGACTTAGCCTTATCCATCACCATACGTAATGAAGGGTTAATGTTTGGATCAGGCCCACCACTTTTCACAGCCATGTATATTTCTCTTGATATTTTTTGGAATATTTTCCCGCGTTTTGCATCTTGTGCATTTTTACGCCCTTGGATATTGTTCCATTTTGAATGTCCTGACACTCCAAACTCCCCATTTCATAGTATAAGTGTATTAAGCTAGAATAAATAGCTGCCCTTATTTTATCAAAAAACCCGTTACAGAGCAACTATTCACTAATTTATCTATCGTTTTATCTTTTTAAATAAAGATCTATTTTTTTTCTTTTTAGAATAGAACAGGAAAAATACTATAGCTAGGAAAATACTTGTCAATGCTCCTGTAGCGTCCAAAATGACATCTTCCATCAAAGGAGTCCGATCAGGTGTGATACTTTGATGTAACTCATCAAAAGCTGCATAGCCAGATGCTAATAGCCATGATACAAGCGCTGCTAACCCAATGCTTGTCATTTTATTTTTCAATCCTAAAAACCAACATAACCCTAATAAAAAATAAATTCCAAAATGAGCCAATTTCCGAATAAAAAATTCAATGAACGAACTATATCCTTGTGCAGCAATGCTCACTTCATCGCCTGCATAATTAAATTGAATCAGGCTTAAAAGGTTTTTCAATGGTTCTTTAGCTAAAATTTCATCTAGCATACCTGTCAACGATTGTTCTCCATAAGGCTGAGAAGAACTGTAAAATAATACTGCCATTATTATAAATGCTAGTAGAATAAAAAAATTATCTTTTGTAGTTGAACGCATCTGTATCTTCCTTCTTTCATAACTTTGTATTAACCTTTATTTTTATGTATCATCAAGCTAACTATGTCTATTTTACATTATAGTGAAGTATTTTTGGTGGTTATTTTTAAGTCAGGCTTATTACACTTATTTAGTTTGAATAACTACTGGTTTTAAAACTTTGACAAACTAGAGTATAATGGATTTATTCAAAGTGTGAAAGGGAGTTACAATATGAAATACAATATAAAATGGGATCTTGAATCTATTTTTCCAGGCGGCAGCAGTTCACCACAACTAAAAGAAAAATTAGCTCTTATCCGAAATCAGCTAGATGAATTATCTTCACTTACTACTAAGTGGGATACTGAAAAAGATGGTCCCGCATTTAAAGAGCTAGCCGATATTCTGCTTGTTCAAGAAAAATTAACAAAGGGACTTTCTCAAGTTTTTACTTTTGTAGAAGCTGTTCAATCTGCAGATGTACTTGATAAACAAGCTGGGGCCCTTCTTGGCCAAGTAATCGAATTGAGTAGCGCTTTTAGTACGCTTCAAATTATTTTAACAAAAAAAATGGTCGCTATGCCTGATAATAAATGGAATGAGCTAGTTGAACTACCTGCTTTTAAAGAAATTGAATTCAGCCTAAATGAAACGCGTAGACATGGTAAAGAACTATTAAGCGAAACAGAAGAAGCCTTGATCAATGCTCTTTCCATCGATGGTTTCCAAGGATGGAGCGATCATTACGATTCATTAGTAGCAACTATTGAGATTCCTTTTGAAGATGGTGAAGGTCATATCCATCAGTTGTCAGTTGGACAGGCCTATAATAAAATGAATACTGATCCGGATGCAAAAGTTCGCGAGCAATTATTCAAGAAATGGGAGGAAACCTGGGGGAGCATGGCTCCTTTATTCAGCGACACATTAAATCATTTGGCTGGTTTTCGCCTAGCAGACTATAAAGCTCATGGTGTTAAAGATTTTTTAAAACGTCCTTTAGAATATAATCGGATGAACCAGGAAACCTTAGATACAATGTGGAAAGCCGTTAGCGACAACAAAAAGCCTTTTGTTGATTACTTAAATCGTAAGGCTCAATTGCTGGGAAAAGACAAATTATCTTGGCAAGATACTGAAGCACCAGTGATAATCGGAAATACATCTGCTAAGGTTTATCCATATGATGATGGTGCTGATTTTATTGTAAAAAATTTCCGTAAGTTTAGTGGGAAAATGGCTAATTTTGCTCAATACGCTTTTGACCACAGTTGGATTGAAGCTGAAGACCGTGGTGGAAAAAGACCTGGTGGATACTGTTCAGAGTTGCCAGAAAGTAAAGAATCTCGTATCTTTATGACTTATGCTGAATCGCCAAGTGAAGTATCTACATTAGCACATGAATTAGGTCATGCTTTTCATAGCCATGTAATGACTGATCTACCAACTCTTAACCAACAATATGCAATGAATGTTGCTGAAACAGCAAGTACTTTTGCAGAAATGATCATAGCCGATGCTACCGTTAAAGAAGCGACTTCTAAAGAAGAAAAAATCACTTTATTGGATACGAAAATACAAAATGCCTTAGCCATGTTTCTAAATATACATGCGCGTTTCTTATTTGAAACACGATTCTATAATGAACGTCAAAACGGTATTTTAACAGAGGATCGCCTTGGTGAATTGATGGAAGAGGCTCAAAAAGAAGCGTATCAAGATTCTTTAAGTGAGTATCACCCGCATTTTTGGGCTAGTAAACTCCACTTCTTTATTGCTGATGTTCCTTTTTATAATTTCCCATATACTTTCGGCTATTTATTTAGTTTAGGAATCTATGCTCGTTCTTTAGAAGAAGGAGCTGGTTTTGAAGATAAATACATTGCATTGTTGAGAGACACTGCCTCAATGTCTACAGAAGATTTAGCTAAGAAACATCTAAATGCCGACTTAACTAAACCAGATTTTTGGGAAGCTGGTATTGCCATCATGAAAAATGATGTCGATACTTTTATGTCCTTAACTGAAGAATACGTGAAATAACATAAAAAATAAGACAATCTTTTTAAAGATTGTCTTATTTTTTATTCATTTTTTGAATCTTCTGGAACAAAAATCGTGATGTGACTAGGTAAAACTTGAACGGTAAGAGGAAGTTTGTCTCCCTCATCTCCATCAATATTACTTACCAATTGGATATCTTCTTCTACGACAGCTATTTTACCTGATTTAAATTTTCTGTATAGTGTTTCATCTGCATCAGTTGCGTTTCCTGAAATCACTTTAGGAATTAATTTAACTTTATCCATTAAAGTCTTCCCTTTTAATGCAACTAAATGCAAGTATCCATCATCTATTTTTGCATGCGGCAACATGTTTTCAAATCCTCCGACAGAATTCGTTAATACGATAAGTACTAAACTAGATTCTTGTTCAATGACCTCATCATCTAAGACTAATTTAAAAGGATAGCTTTGATTATCGTTAAAAGCCTTTGCTCCTTCAATAAAATAGGCTAACGATCCTAATTTTGTTTTTTGATCCGCATCTACGTTTTTAACTGCTTCTGGAATTTTCCCAATCGCAATGACATCGATAAAATAGGAATCATTTACTTTCCCAACATCTAGTTTTTTTGTTCTTGCGTTTGTCAACATACGAATGGCTGCTTTCGGATCAAGTGGAACGCCTACTGCACGACCTAAATCATTGACAGTCCCCAAAGGAATGATGCCTAATTTTGGACGATAGGCTTCCTCTGCTAAACCACTTATACACTCATTTACTGTTCCGTCACCACCCATGACAATAACTGCTTCCACGCGTTCTTTAGCAGCTGTTTCAGCAAATTCTTCAGCATCTCCGCCTTTAGCTGTTTCTTTAAGTATGACCTCATCATACATTGATTCTAAAACTTCTAGAGCAAGATCTGTATACTCTTTCCCCTTTTCTCCTCCTGAAGAAGGATTTACGATCAGTACCACTTTTGTCATTTTCCATCAACCCTTCCTATACCTATGTAGAAATCGTCTTTTATAGATTTAGTTTAACTTAAGCTCTATTCAATTGCTAATAAAAGGCTCTTCTTAACGACAAGAAGTGATTTTCTGATTTACTATAACAAACTCTGTTTTTTCCGACTATTTTACTTTCTTTCTGCAAGTTTGACATTAGAAAAGACTGGATGAGAGATTTCTAACAAAACAAAAAAATCGTTACCTAATTGGCAACGATTTTTTCTATTTTTTAATAACGTCCATATCCTACAAGTTTTGGTCCCCAGTATGAAGAACTAACTGAAGTATAAGCAACACCCGTGCTGCTCTGAGATCCAACAAATTGACCATTGCCTACATAGATCCCTACATGAGATATTGATCCCCCGTCTTTGAAGAAAACTAAATCGCCAGGTTGTGGATTTGTAACCTTAGTAGAAGATGCATATTGTGCCGCTGCTGTACGCGGCAGAGTAATTCCTACTTTTGCAAAAACATAAGATGTAAAACCAGAACAGTCAAATCCATTTGTAGAAGTTCCACCCCACAAATAAGGTGTTCCTAAAACTTTAGAAACACTTGGCTGTAAAGATGACCAAGAGGTTCCAGAATTAGAAGGCTGAGTTTGAGTGATTGGTTTAGGTGCTACTGGTTTCGTTTCTGTTTCAACTTTTTTAACTGGTGCTTTAGTTTGTGTAACTTCATTTGTTTTTACTGGAGTTTTTGTTGAAACAATATTAGTTGTTTTTACAGACTGAGTTGGAGCTTTTACTACAGTAGAACTAGTTGCTTTTGAAGATTCACCTGAAGTTTCAGTTGGTTGAGATACTTTGACTGCTGTTTGAGTTTCAACACTTTCTTCAACTACTTCTGTTATTTCTGACGTTTCAATTTCATTCTCAGAAGATTCTTCTATGACTGCTTTTTCAGATTGTTCTACGTCATAACTTGCTAATACAGCCAACTCTGCTGCTTCTTGAGCTGCAGTATATTCTGCCACTTGACTCTCTGCTTCAGCTTTTTGAGCAATATACTTATCTTTATCTGCTTGCGCACCAGCTGTCTCAATAGCTAATTGAGAAACCACTACTTCTTTTTCTAATGATTGTTGTTCCATTTCAGCTTTTGCATTTTCTAATTGAGCAGCAAGAGCATTTTGTTGAACAATTGATTGTTCAGTTTTTTCTTTCTTTTCTACTACTGATTTCTTATCATCTGCTTGCGTTTGAACAAGATCCTTGTTTGCTTTCACTAAATCGGTAACCACATCAACTCGTCCAAGTACATCAGACATAGATTCAGCTTCAATAACAAATTCTATGTAGTTCTTTGTATCACCATTTACTTGTACTGTGCGTGCTTGATTTTCAAGTTGTTCACTGCGTTGTTCGATTTTTTCTTTAAGTGATTCAATTTCTTTTTGTAATGTTTCATTTTCTTTCTGAGATGCTTCAATCTCAGCTAATAATGTAGTTGTTTTATCTTTATTTGAATTGATTGAATTTGTGATTGCTGCTAATTCAGCTTCTGTTTGGCTTGATTGAGCTTGTAGACCATCAACTTTTTGTTGAGCTGCTTTAATTGCTATTTCAGATTGATTTAGTTGTTGTTCAGATTCAGAAACTTGATTTGTAAAAGTTTCAGCGCTAACGGCAGTTGGTAAAATAAGAGAACTAAAGGACATGGTTCCTAGTATTGCAACAGTTAATAGTTTTTTATTCACGTGTTTTACCCTCCAAATAGAATTTCTGTTATTTAAAATCTTACTTTTTTTAAGATTCCTTAATTGAGTTTTATTATAACATAGGACATATGATAGAATCGTATCGTTTAGATTACAACTGTGTGTCAAATAAACGATTTATTTAAATGAACAATCATTGAGGTGATCGTTTATCAAACCTGCAGCTTCCATGAATGCATAACAAGTTACTGGTCCAAAGAATGTAAAACCTCTTTTTTTCATTTCTTTTGATATAGTTATGGACAACTCTGTTTTAGCTGGTACTTGCTCTGTATTATTAAAATGATTGACGATTGGCTTTCCTTTCACAAATGACCATATGTAGGCATCAAATGTACCGTAGTCTTGTTTTACTTTTAAAAATGCCTCTGCGTTCTTTAAAAGAGAGTTGATTTTTAATTTATTTCGAATAATACCAGGATTTGAAAGTAATTCTTCTATTTTTTTTTGATCATAAAGAACGATTTTATAAGGATCGAATCCATCAAGCGCTTTTCGGTAATTTTCTCTTTTATTTAAAATTATAGACCAGCTTAATCCAGCTTGCATCGTTTCAAGAATCAATAATTCAAATAAATCCTGGTCATCATGAAGCGGTTTGCCCCATTCTTCATCATGATATTTCTTCATCAAATCAGTTGTAGCCCAAGTACATCTTTTCATTTGTGCACAGCCTTTACTTTTATTTGATATTATTGCCTTTTGAAGTCTTGCTTTCTATTATTTGGTTAGTGTATAGTGTATTGTTAGTATAGATCAACTTTTAAGGTAGTTCGCCTACCTATTGTTAAGAATCAGATTAGGAGGATTTGCTATGTCTAAAGATTACCGTGTTTTACTTTACTATAAATATGTTCACATCGAAAATCCAGAAGAATACACAATAAAACATTTAGCTTTTTGTAAAGAAGTTGGTTTAAAAGGAAGAATTTTAGTCGCCGAAGAAGGCATCAATGGAACAATTGCAGGTACTTTCGAACAAACGCAACAGTATATCGATGCCATGCATGCTGATCCTTACTTTTCAGATTTAGTTTTTAAAATAGATCAAGAAGAGCGCCCACCTTTCAAAAAAATGTTTGTCCGCTTACGTCCCGAGCTTGTATCCCTGAGCTTATTAGACGATATCGATCCAAATGAAATAACTGGGAATTATTTAGAACCGAAAGAATTCCGTGAAGCTATTCTTGATAAAAATACAATCGTTATCGATGCGCGAAATGATTATGAATACGACTTAGGACATTTCAGAGGAGCCATACGCCCTGAAATTAGAACTTTTAGAGAGTTGCCTCAATGGATCCGTGATAATAAAGAAACCTTTATGGATAAAAGAGTGGTAACCTACTGTACTGGTGGAATTCGTTGCGAAAAATTTTCTGGTTGGTTAGTTAAAGAAGGATTTAAGGATGTTGGACAATTGCATGGAGGAATCGCTACTTATGGAAAAGACCCTGAAGTTCAGGGGGATCTATGGGATGGTCAAATGTACGTATTTGATGAACGCATCAGCGTTCCCGTCAATCAAAAAGAACATGTGATTGTTGGACTTGATTGGTTTGACGGCACTCCATGCGAACGTTATTTAAACTGTGCAAATCCTGCTTGCAACCGTCAAATTTTAGCTTCTGAAAGTAATGAGCATAAATATTTACGTGGATGCAGCCATGAATGCCGCATAACTCCAGCAAACTTATACGTAAAACGCAACAATTTGAGTCAAGAAGATGTTGCAGAACGGTTAGCTGTAATTGGAGAGAAACTTCCAGCATCAGTTTAATAAAAAAAAGGAATTGAGATTTTTCTCAATTCCTTTTTTATTTATCCTAATATCAGTACATCTTCAGTTACCGTTTCTCCACTGTTCTTTTGAAATAATGCTAATAAATCTGGTACAGTTAATTCTTTTTTCTTTTCTCCTGAAATATCTACTACTATTTTTCCGTTGTGTAACATGATCAATCGCGTTCCATGCTTGATTGCATCTTCCATATTGTGAGTGATCATTAGTGCTGTCAACTTTTTTTCGCGGACGATTTTATCCGTTAACTTCAATACCATTTGACTCGTCTTAGGGTCTAACGCCGCTGTATGCTCATCCAATAGAAGTAATTTTGGTGGAACGATCGTTGCCATTAATAACGTCAAGGCTTGTCTTTGGCCGCCTGACAATAATCCGACTTCCATTTTCAATCTGTCTTCTAAGCCTAACTCCAGTAATTTCAGTTGCTCCTTGAACAATTCTCGTTGCTTGTCTTTTACACCCAAAGTCAATCCTCTTTTTTTCCCTCTTTTGAAAGCCACCGCTAAATTTTCTTCAATTGTCAGTCGTGTTGCAGTCCCCATCTTTGTATCTTGAAAAACTCGTCCAATGTCTTTTGCTCTTTCATTTGTTCTTTTATAGGTAACGTCCTTTCCATCCAAAAAAACAGCACCCTCATCCACTACATAGGTTCCAGCAACACTATTTAGTAATGTTGATTTTCCAGCGCCATTTCCTCCTATGATCGTAACAAATTCTTCTTTCTCGATCGTTAAATCGATCCCTTTTAAAACATGGTTTTCATTAACGGTTCCTACTTCAAAGCTCTTATGGATAGTCTTTAATTCTAAAATTGCGGTCATACTAATTTGGCTCCTTTCCGGTTGATCCTTTTTACTTTCTTTTTCAATAGTGGAGTAGAAAGAGCAATTGCCAGTATGATTGCTGAGAACAACTTGATATCTTGCGGTTCTACACCTAATTGTAATACCAAATCAATAATTAAGCGGTAGACGATTGCTCCAATCACAATCGTTATTAAACGCTTCGCAAAAGATAAATTATGGAAGATCACCTCACCAATAATAACAGAGGCCAATCCGATCACAATCGTTCCAATTCCCATACTAATGTCTGCATAACCATTATTTTGAGCAATCAGTGCCCCTGATAAAGAGATTAATCCATTGCTCAACATATAGCCTATAATTTTCATAGCATCTGTGTGAATACCATTTGCTTCACTCATTTCTTCGTTATCACCAGTAGATCTTAGTGCTAATCCAGTTTCAGTACTGAAAAATAAGTAAAGCACTAAAATAACTACTCCAACTGCTATTGCACCAACAATTAAAACAGCTAAACGATTTTCTAAACCAAACGATTGCAAAGTACGCATCATTGTTTCTTGCCCCAATAAAGTGACGTTTGCTTGTCCCATTATTCTTAGGTTGATGGAATACAAAGCGGTCATGGTCAAGATCCCTGTGAGTAGAGCGGGGATTTTAAGTTTTGTGTGCAACAAACCCGATACGCTCCCAGCGAGCATTCCTCCTACTAGTGCCAATAAACTGGCAATCAAAGGAGATATTCCGGAAACAATAGCTACCGAACAAATAGCGGCACCTAATGGGAAACTTCCTTCAGCAGTTAAATCTGCGATATCTAGAATCCTAAAAGTAAGGTAAACACCTATCGCCATAACAGACCATAATAGTCCTTGAGAAATACTTGATAATATAATGTCCATTTTAATTCTCCTTTATCTTTTACAGTTTAGTCAGGCAATACAATACTTTCAGAATCTATGCCTAATGATTCGGCCACCTCTTCGTTAATAACAAGTTCTAAGTTATTAGAAGTTTCAACCGGCATTTCTGCTGTTTCTGCACCTTCTTCAATAATTTGGAGTGCCATTTGAGCTGTTTGACGTCCTAATTCTTCGTAATTGATTCCGTAAGTTGCCAATCCTCCAGCTTCTACCATTTCCGCTGAACCTGGTATAACAGGCAATTTGTATTCTAATGCGATCTCACCAACTGTTGGCATTGTGCTCGCTAATGTATTATCCGTTGGAATGTATACCGCATCAACTTCCTGAGCCAATGTGGTCATTACTTGTTGAACGTCATTTGTACTTGTAACAGTTAACGTCTTCACTTCTAAACCTTCTGCTTCAATGGCTTTTTGAGCTAAATCTGCTTGAATTTTTGAATTTGGTTCACTTGAATTATAGATGATCCCAACCGTCTTAGCATCTTTTGCTACCGATAAAAGCAAAGTAACTTGGGCTTCTATCGGAACCATATCACTCGTTCCGGTTACATTCCCGCCTGGAACTTTATTATCAGCAACTAATCCGGCATCAACTGGATCTGTTACTGCTGTAAATAAAATAGGATCTTCTTGTGTCACTGTCGCTAAAGACTGTGCTGCTGGTGTTGCAATAGATAAGATAACATCATTTTCACCTATCAAACTTTCACTCATACTTTGTAAATTTGCTTGATCTCCTTGGGCATTCTGGTAATTTATGGTTAAGTTTTCTCCTTCAATATAATCTGCTTCCTCTAATTCGCTGATAAACCCCTCGCGCGCTTTTGATAATGAATCATGTTCCATATATTGCAAAATACCTACGTTAACATTTGTTTCCTCTGAATCTCCAGTCTCACTTGTGTTCCCACAAGCTGCTAACAATAAGCCTGTTGAAACTGTTGCTAAACCTGTCAGTATTTTTTTCTTCATCCCGTTTGTTCTCATCTTTGTTTCCCCCTATTTTTTTGAATCTATTCTTTTACAAAAAATAAAAACGCCCACTTAGTATTGAAAACTACCTAAGTGGGCGTTTATTTTATGTAAAAATAAACAATAAATTCTTTATGATTCACCACTTAGATAATCTCTATGTGGCAAATACTTAGCAAATCAAATTGCTTTAGCCATATAGATACAAACATTTCTGTTTCCTGTTTGTATCCATAATGAATCTGGTCTACAAACAGCTCCTAAAATAGCTAAAGTAATAATTATTTAATTGTGTTTGGTTAGCTACATGACTGTTCATAATAATCCCTCACAATTTCGATTTGTATTTGTTGTTACAAGTATAAAAAATCAAATGAGAAAAGTCAACAGTTAAATTAAAAAAAACTCATCTAAAATTCATTTGATTATTATAATATTCTTCGATGTAAAAACTATACGCTTTTATACCTTCGTTCTTTATAAAATATTAATTTTCTGCAATGTTTCTTCAAAAATTGCTCTTTCCACTCTCTTTTTGTTATAATAGGCCAAGTAATTAGAGTAATCAAATACAATTTTATGAGGTGACTTAAATTTGAGTAGTCCACGAAATACTAATGGATCAACATTGCTAGAGAAAACAAAAATTGTCTCTCAAAAAACGATACAATTTATGAAGAAACAATGGATTTCTTTCAAGAGAACAGATTTTTATCGATCCATTCGTTTAAAAAGAATAAATCCACATAAAGAAAAATCTCAAGATGAATCATCGTCCTTAACAGCTACTAATGATAAGCAGCAAAATGGTGATCAAAAAAGAGCACTAAATAAAGAAGGGAAAAATTTTACATTAAGCAAATTTTTATTCGGCTTCAATGTCGGCTATAGTGTAATCAAAAACCTATTCATTATGATAGTTATTATTGGACTGATTGGTGGGGCACTTGTAGGTGGGATAGGCTTAGGATTCTTTGCTTCGCTAGTTTCGGGTGAAAAAATCCCAACGTATGAGGAAATGAAAACAAATATTGAGAATGTTTCAGCAACCTCATCCATGTATTACGCTACTGGAGAAAAAATCAGCGATTTAAAGACTGATTTAAAACGATCTGAGATCCCTTTAGGTGAAATGTCGCCTTTAGTTCAAAACGCTATTATTGCTACTGAAGATGAATATTTTTATGACCACTCCGGAGTGGTTCCAAAAGCTGTTGTCCGAGCATTATTCCAAGAGGTTTCCGGTGCAGGTACGACATCTGGCGGATCAACTCTTACGCAACAACTGGTAAAACAACAAATCTTGACAAATGAAGTTTCCTTTAAAAGAAAAGCAAATGAAATTTTATTGGCTTTTCGTATTGAAAATTACTTTACAAAAGAGGAGCTTTTAGAAAACTACTTGAATGTCTCCCCTTTTGGAAGAAATAATAAAGGACAAAACATCGCAGGTTTGAATGAAGCTTCAACAGGTATATTTGGTTTGAAAGCCAGTGAGTTGACTTTACCACAGGCTGCTTTTCTTGCTGGTCTGCCTCAGAATCCAATTATTTATAGCCCTTACACCCAGACAGGCGCTCTTAAAGAAGATTTTTCTGCTGGTATGGACCGTAAAAACGAAGTGTTGTTCAGAATGTACCGTGAACAATACATTACTAAAGAAGAATATGATACTGCTTTAGCCTACGATTTAGCGAAAGACTTTTTACCTCAAGAAATGGATATTAAAGACAGTACTGATTATGTATATAACTTTGTAGAACAACAAGCCAGACAAATTTTAATGGATCAATTATACACAGCTGATGGTTTTTCAGCTAAAGACCTTTCTAATGATCAAGATTTGAAGGATTCTTATTATAACCAAGCAAACGAAGATTTAAGGACAAAAGGTTATACAGTTTATTCAACCATTGATAAAGGCGTTTATGAAGCTATGAATGATGTAGTTAAGCAGTATGCATCACCAGAAATTTCTTATGACGAAAATAACGATCCAATCGTGAACAACACGAGCGATTTGGGTACAGTCAAAGTTGTTGATTATTTTGATGCCGAAACCGGTGAAACAAAAAAACTAGTTGAACCAGTTCAAAATGGCGCAATTTTAAGAGATAACGCTACTGGCAGAATCATCTCCTTTATAGGCGGTGTCGATTATGAAATCACTCAAGTTAATCACGCATATCAAGCTCCACGTTCCCCTGGTTCAACGATGAAACCTTTACTAGCCTTTGCCCCAGCGCTGGAAGAGGGCATCATCACACCAGCTACTATGGTTTTTGAAAGCTCTGCTAAAGTACCAAGCTGGGAAAATGGTTCTTTAGGTACTCATGAGATAACCAACTTCGGAGATGTGACTCCGAATAAATGGACCAATGTGCGTTCAGGTCTATCAAAATCAAGTAATATCGTAACAACAAAAATCTATGAAAAAATGAAAAACACTTATAATATGGCAGAAAAACTTGAATCATATATGCACAAGATGGGCTTTGGATCTGACGTCATCACGACAGAAGAATACCAAGGGGATTATTACACTCTTCCTATCGGTGGAATCACCAAAGGGACTACTGTTTTAGATCAAACAGACGGCTTCTCTACTTTAGCAAATGACGGAAATTATACAGAAGGTCATGTGATCGATAAAATTGAAGCGACTGACGGAACTATCGTCTATCAACATGAAGCAGAACCTGTCGAAGTATTTTCTGCCGAGACAGCCTATCTGACAACCGATATTTTACGTGATGTATTAGAGTCTGGTACTGCGAAAGATATAGAAGGACAATTAAATTTCAAAGCCGATATCGCAGGTAAAACTGGAACATCAGATGGCCAAAAAGATATCTGGTTTATCGGTTATACACCTCAAGTTACCCTAAGTTCTTGGATCGGATATGATAATGCTGTCGATACTTCTGTTAACGACTTAACTAATTCCGGTTCTGAAAGTCCAAGCTTGAGAAACAGAAGACATTGGGCTCGTTTAATGAATGCTATCTACAATGCAAACCCGACCGTTTTAGGCATTGACCAAACGTTCCAAAAACCAGAAGGCATCGTTGAAGAAAAGGTTCTTAATGCAACTGGTATGCTGCCGGGAAAAGTAAAATTAAATGATGGCAAAGAAGTCACTGCATCTGGTGCTACTAAAACAGAAATTTTCAATAAGAAGTTTGCTCCAAAAACAACTATCTACAACTTTGCGATTGGCGCTTCTGAAAAAGAATTAGCAGATTATTGGAATAATGTTTCTAAAACAGCTAGCTCTCAAGAAGCTAAAAAAGCTACAGCAGATAAGAAAACCGCTGAAACGGAAAAAGCTGAAGAAGAAAAAAAAGCTGAAGAAGCTAAAAAGAAAGTAGAAAAAGAAAAAGATAAACAAGCACAAGAAGCAGCTAAGAAGAAAGCTGAAGAAGATAAGAAGAGAGAATAAAAAATAAGACATCGAATTGTAATACGCCTCGCAAAAGTTGGTTTTCTCTAACTTTTAAGGGACACTACAAAATCGATGTCTTATTATTTTTTTTAGTTTTCTTTAGTTGTTCCTCTATTTGCAATGTGGTGAGGTAAAATAATCGTTTTTTCATCTACGTCTTCTTTATTCATCAACTTAGTTAATAAACGCATAGATACGGCACCAATATCATATAATGGTTGAGTAATGGTACTCAATTTAGGTCTTACCATTTCAGATAATTTAGAGTTATTTGCAGTAACGACTTCGAATTCTTCCGGTATTTTAACGAAATGATCTAAAGCTCCGTTCATGATCCCTACAGCAATTTCATCATCACCAGCGAATACGGCAGTTGCCCCCGCTTCAGCTAATTTAGTATAAACTTCTTCTCCAGCTACAAACGTATAGGCTGTTTCAAAAATCAAACTTTCATCATAAGCAATACCCGCAGTTTCTAAGGCCGTTTTATACCCTTTTAATCGGTAAATACCATTGATAGGCTCTTGAGCGATCGATCCAGAAACGAAAGCAATACGTTCATGTCCACTAGCAATCAATTGTGTAATTGTTTGTTCTGTTGCAGCTTCGTAATCAATATTTACACTGCCCATTTGTTCATCTGGATCAACTGTTCCTGCCAAAACAACAGGCGTTTTCGAACGTGAGAACTCTGCTCTTAATTCGTCTGAAATTTTATGACCCATATAAATAATACCATCTACCTGCTTAGCTAGCAGTGTATTCAACACTTGGATCTCTTTAATGTCATTTTGATCAGAGTTAGCTAAAATAATATTGTATTTATACATTGTCGCAATGTCATCGATTCCTCTAGCCAACGATGAAAAATATAAATTCGTTACATCAGGGATAATAACCCCAACGGTTGTTGACTTTTTACTTGCCAATCCACGAGCAACTGCGTTTGGACGATAGTCTAGACGATCGATTACTTCTAATACTTTTTTCCGAGTAGTCGGTTTTACGTTTGGATTGCCGTTTACAACGCGTGAAACGGTTGCCATTGAAACATTTGCTTCTCTTGCAACATCATAAATAGTGATAGTTTGTTTTTCCATGATTAATCTCCTTTAAATAATTAGATTCGTTTACTTTTTGTATACTACTAATCTAGCAAAATCACACCAGCAATGCAAGCGTTTCATTTTCATTTTCATGAAAATTTCATAATTTCTTTCATTAATTATACTTTTCACTATTTTTATTTTTTAGTTTTCTTTAAGAAAATCATTATTAATAGTGCTACAATTACCTTAATACATTCATACGAAAGCAGGGATAATTATTGTGAATACACACCTAAATATATTACAAAGATGGTTAGTCGAACAGAGGATAGATGTTGCTTTTATTAATGAACCTAGTACAATTGCCTATTTAAGTGGCTATGAAAGTGATCCGCACGAGCGTATTTTAGCTTTGGCCGTTTTTGCTACTGGAAAACCTTTTCTCTTTACACCTGAACTTGAAAAAGAAGATGCCTTGAAAAGTGACTGGTCACATGATGTTTATGGCTATTTAGACAATGAGGATCCATGGGCTCTTATTGCAATCCACTTAGCATCTCGTAAAAGTGATCTTAGCAGTATAGCTATTGAAAAAGATTTTTTAACAGTCGGACGATTTGAAAAACTCCAATCTTTTTTCCCCGTCATTCCTTTTTCAGATGTCACTCCTAAAATACAAGCTATGAAGTTGATCAAAACGCCAGATGAGATAAATAAAATGATGGAGGCAGGCAAATGGGCTGACAGAGCTTTTGAAATTGGCTTTAAGGCAATTAAAGAAGGCGTGTCCGAAGAAGAGATCGTGGCAGAAATTGAATATGCCTTAAAAAAAGAAGGCATTAAAGAAATGAGTTTTGAAACGATGGTCTTGACTGGAGTTAATGCCGCTAGTCCCCATGGTACACCTGGAAAAAGACGAATTCAATTAAATGAGTTTGTTTTATTTGATCTAGGTGTCGTTTATAATGGATACACTAGTGACGCTACTCGTACGATTGCTTTTGGAGAACCTTCAAAACAAGCAAAGGAAATATACGATGTTGTATTAGAAGCCTACAACGCTGCATTGACAGCCGTTAAACCAGGCATAACGGCTGGCGAATTAGATGAAATTGCTCGGGATATTATCACTAAAGCAGGTTACGGTCAATACTTTACTCATCGTTTAGGTCATGGTCTAGGAAGTTCAGTTCATGAATTTCCGTCTATCATGCAAGATAGTAATTTTGTTATTCAAGAAGGTATGTGTTTCTCAATCGAACCTGGTATCTATTTACCCGGTATTGCAGGCGTTCGGATAGAAGATTGTGTAGTCGTCACAAAAGACGGTTGCAAAGTTTTCACTCATACGCCCAATACGTATACTTCCATCTAAATCTACAACTTGAAAAATTAAAGCTATTTTATAAAACAAAAGTAAAAAGCAGCGAATCCCTCAGAGGTTCACTGCTTTTTACTTTTGAAGTTAAATTCCTTTATTTGTATTAGTTGTTTTATGCTCATCTTTCTTTCCATCTTCTTCAGTTTGTTCTGAACTAATATTTGTTGTTGAATAATCAAAATCTTCTTCAACTTTTTCTTGATCATTATCAAAATCCATCGTACTTCTTTCAATATCTTCTTTCAAAGAGGCGCTATCATGTTTTACGTTAGTTGCATTATGATTCGCTTCTTCTTTACCTTCTTTTGCAGTCGTTTTAACTTCTTCTAATGTATCTTTTGCAGTTAAATTTACATCTTCTGCTGTTTCAGCAGCTGTTTTTTTCACTTCTTGTGCTACATCTGTTGCTGATTTTTTAAGACTGTTCAGTTCTTCTCCTACATCTTTTGAAGCACGAGTTAACTGTTCTTTTATTTGGGAAGCTGATTCTTTCAAGCTGATTTTAATTTCATCTGATGCATCTTTAGCAACAGTTTTCACTTCTTTTCCTTTTTCCTTAGCGATATCTGCATATTCTTTTGCTGAGCTTTTAGCATCAGTTGTTTGTTGATTCAACTCTTCACGTAATTCTTTACCAGATTTTGGTGCGTACAATAAAGCTGTAACTCCTGCCGTTGCAGCACCTATAATTGCTCCTAAAAGAAATCCACATTTTTTAGCCATCTATACTTCTCCCCTTTTCTTGATCCATTATGAATGTTTTAGTTTCTTATTTGGTAACCTAAACGTTCTCTTTTTTATTTTTGCGCTTTTTATTCATATTTACTGCTGTTTTACCCATTTTGCTTACCATGCCTGCTTGAGCTGTTTTCTTAGTGGCCCCAGTAACATGAGAACTTAAATTACGAGTAGAATCATTTAAACTTGAAACAGTTGCCCCTAAATCACCAATGGCTTTAAACACTGGATCAGTTTTACCTAATTTCCCATTGACATCATCTAATGTCGCATTGGATTTATTTAATAGACCTTCAACTTCGATCAGAAGACTATCAGCATCTTTTGTTAGTATACTAATGCTTTTGTTAGCTTCATTAACCGTTGTTTGGACTTCACCAATCACCTTAGAAACTTTTAATAATACAATGATTAAAAATACAACCAATGCTGCAAAAGCTACAGCAGCTATCAAAGCTGCAATTTCTCCACCTGTCATATAAACTCCTCACTTCCTTCTATCTTTTCATTTTTTATTTAGAAATAAAAAATCTTCTACACGTATAGAATACCATTATTTATTTTTTACATCAAATAATATGAAACCGAATACTTTTATGCTCCTTCTTTTATATTATATTTGTTATTTTTATTCTTTCATTTTCATTCGAAAATTTCAAGTTTAAGTTAGCCACTTGTAGCTATTCTATTTTACGCCTTACTTTCTAGCTATTGAACTGAACTGAGTTGAGCCCTAATTGTTAAATTCTCAAGGATCAAACAGCCGTACGTTCTTGTTGGAATGCCTTCACGAAACAGTCATGTGGTGTCTGATAATCTAGGATTCTTCTAGGATAATCATTCATCCATTGTTGAATCCGTAGACATTGAGCTTTGCTCACATCCGCCATTGACTTGCCTTTGGGAAGGAAACG